>JBKPSY010000233.1:0-4693 GCA_046735235.1 Acidobacteriota bacterium
ACCTGGGCGGGTGTCTTTGGCCGCGACCCGAACGTGATCGGCAAGACAATCGCCCTCGATCGCCGGCCGTACACGATTGTCGGCGTGATGCGCGAACCGTTCACGTTTCCGCCGCGCAGCGCGGCAATCAACGGCGAGCCCGCGGCGCTGTTCGTGCCGATGGCGTTTACCCCGCTCGAGCGCCAGGCATTCGGGATGATGTACAACAACACCGTCGTCGGCCGGTTGAAGCCAGGCGTCACGCTCGAGGCGGCTCGCAGCGAGATCCAGCTCGTGTCCAGGCGGGTGAGTGAGGCCTATCCACCCGTGCTCAAAGAATTCAGCCAGCACGTTCGGATTCCGCTCAGCCTGCTCGACGAGGAAGTCGTCGGCAGGAGCCGCAGCCTCCTCCTGTTGCTGATGGGGGCAGTCGGCGTCGTTCTGCTCATCGCGTGTGGGGACGTCGCCAATCTCATGCTCATGCGAGCAGGTGGTCGGCAGCGCGAGCTCGCGATTCGAGCCGCGATGGGTGCGAGCCCTGCTCGCGTGCTCCGGCAGCTTCTTACCGAGAGCATCGTGCTCGGCGCCCTTGGCGCCGGGTTCGGACTGATGCTGGGGTATGCGGCAATGCGCGTCTTTCAGTCGCTCGCGGGAACGACATTGCCGCGCGCCGAGTCGATCGGCTTCGACTGGCGAGTCGTGCTGTTCACGGCGATCCTCGGACTGGTCACGCCGATCCTGTTCGGCCTCGTGCCCGCCGTGCGCACCGCTAGCGCGGCCGCACTTGGCGCGCTCAAGGAAGGGGCGTACTCCACCGCGGGGAGAGGACGCCAGCGTCTGCTCCGGGGTCTGGTCGTCGCGCAGTTCGCCCTGGCGCTGATGCTGTCAGTCGCCGCGGGTCTCTTCGTGCGCAGCTTCCTTCGCGTGCTTGCGACGGATCCAGGCTTCGCGGTGGATCACGTCGTGAACACGATGACGACCCTTCCCGCTGGCCGCTACTCGAACGGCCAGATGGTCAAGGCGTTCTACGAGCAGGCGGTCGAGACGGCGCAGCAGACCCCAGGCGTCGTTCACGCGGGCGCGAGCACGGATCGCCCGCTCGCCATTCGCGAGCGTCGCGCATGCACTCCTGATCAGAGCGGACGGGCGGCGCCATCGGGCAGCCGCCTTGTCGCCGCCACCTGGACGGTGGGTCGCTACTTCGAGGCGCTTGGAATTCCACTCAAGCGGGGTCGGTTCTTCACGAGCGCCGACGGCAAATCGGGACAGCCTGTCATCATCATCAGCGAGACGCTCGCGCGAGACCTGTGGGGCGCCGCGGATCCGGTCGGGCGGCAGATCAAGTGGGGAATCGAGGGTTCGCACGCGCCCTGGATGACGGTCGTGGGTGTGGTGGGCGACGTCAAGCAAGGGCCGCTCGATGCAGAAACGCTGCCGCTCGTGTACGGGCCTCTCGCGCAGGAGGTGCCCGACGAGATGCGAGGCGTCGTCCTTCCGTTCTACAGCGAAGTCAATCTCGTGACCCGCACGGCAGGCACCCCTCAGCCGACGATGGGCTCCCTTCGGACCTCACTCCAGAGGGCAGATCCGGCGCTGCCGGCGGCGACCATCGAAGAGCTCTCCGAGATCGTCAACGACTCGGTGAGACCGCGGCGCTTCAGCATGACCGTCATCGCGGCATTCGCGATCGTGGCGCTTGGTCTTGCGGCGATGGGAATCTACGGCGTGCTCGCGAATGTGGTGCTCGAACAGACGCGTGAGATCGGCCTTCGACTCGCGCTGGGCGCGACGTCCGGAGATGTGTTGTGGATGGTGTTCAAGCGTGCGCTAGTCATGGCGGCGTTCGGCGTGGCCATTGGACTCGCCGGTGCGCTGGCCATTACACGGGTTCTCTCCGGTCTGCTGTACCAGATCATGCCGACCGATGCGGTCGCGTTCGTCGGGGCGGCCCTGCTGCTCGGGGCGCTCGCGGCGACCGCCAGCCTCATTCCGGCCTGGCGCGCGACTCGCGTCGACCCCATCGTGGCGCTGCGCGTGGGGTGAGGTGACACGTCCCGCCGGCTATTCAGCCCTCAAGGTCCTGACCGGGTCGATGCGCGCCGCGCGTCGCCCCGGCAGGAACGACGCGAACGCAGCGAGGACGAGGACGACCAGCGGAACACTCACGAAAGTTCCGGGGTCGCCCGGCGTGACCTCGAAGAGCAGCGCCGACACGGCGCGACTCGCGGCAAACGCAAGTGCGCACCCGATCACGCTGCCAATCGCGGCGAGCGTGACGCCTCGTCGAATGACGAGACGCAAGACGCGCGAGGGAGCGGCGCCCAGCGCGAGCCGGATCCCGAGCTCGCCCTGTTGCTGGACGATCGAATAGGAAATCACGCCGTACAACCCCACGAGCGCCAGGAGCGCGGCCGTCGCCGCGAAGGTGCCGATGACGTCTCGCGCAACGCGTGCCAGCCACGTCTGCTTCGCCACGACGTCGGCCAGCGGCTGACCACCGGACGCGGCAACGTCCGGATCGAGACGGTGCAGGACGCGGCGAAGCGTATTCGCGATCGGGGCCGCCCCGTCGGACGCCCGAACGGCGACCGTCATCTGCTGTGGCGGATCGGCCGCAAAGGGCAAGTAGGCCGCGGGGCGCATGGGCTCTGTCAACGCGTAGTGCCGGAAATCGCCGACCACCCCGACGATCGTCGTCCAGGGTTCGTCGCGGCCGAACCGGAAGCGTCGCCCGATCGGGTTCGTCCCCGTGAAGTGCCGCCGGGTGAACGCCTCGTTCACGACCGCGACGTGGGGCGCGCGGTCGTCATCCGTGGCGGCGAGCTGTCGTCCGCGCACCAGGGGAATGCGCAGCACCCGGAAGTACTCTGGCGTGACGCTCTGCACGTGCGTGTCGGGAGCTTCTCCCGATGGCGCCGCTGGCTCTCCCTCGACTTCGTAGCTCGTGCCGACGTTCCAGCCGCTGAACGGCGTTCCCTGTGCCGCCCCGACGTCGGCGACACCCGGCTGCGCGCGCAGGCTGTCCAGCAGCGCGCTCATGAACGCACGTTTGCGCTCGGGGGTGTCGTACTTGTTCGTCGGCAAGCGGAAGCGCGCGACGTAGACGTCTCGCGCGTCGAAGCCGGGATCGATGTTCTGGAGCGCGCTGAGCGATTTCAGCAGGAGCATCGAGCCGACGAGCAACACGATAGCGAGCGCGACCTCGCCGACAACCAGCATTCCGCGAAGCCGGGCGCCCCCACGTGTCGTCGTAGTCCGCTGCCCCGACTGCATCGAGGCCTCGAGCGGCACATGGGTTGCCCGGAACGCGGGGAACAGACCCGCAAGCAGGGCAACCAGCGTCGTCGTCCCGAGGGCGAAGAGATACCCCACGAGATCCAGCTCGATCACGGCAAACGCCGGCAGTCGATCGGCGAACGCGAGCTGGAGCACGTCTCGCCCCCATCGCGCCAGCACGATTCCGAACGCGCCGCCGAGCGCGACGAGCACGAGCGACTCGGTCAGGAACTGCCGAATCAGGCGCCCGCGTCGCGCGCCGATCGCGGCGCGCAACGAGACCTCCCGGTCCCGCGCCGCCCCGCGCGCGAGCAGCAGGTTGGCCACGTTCGCGCACACGACCAGCAACACCAGCGAGGCTCCCCCGAACAGCAATGAGACGGTCGTCCGTGCCGAGCCGAACACGTCCTCGCGCATCGGGACGTACTGCGCTTCCCACGCGCGGTTGTCACTGGGATGCTCCCGCTCGAGTTGGGCAGACACACGAGCCAGTTCCGCTCTCGCCTCGTCTGGCGTCACACCTTGCTGCAGGCGGCCGACTGCGCCGGCCAGCGCTCGGTTGTTACGTCCGTGCATCCAGTCCTCGACTACGAGCGGCGTCCAGACGGGCGGCGTCGCAGGAGCGCCTCTGAACGGAAACTGGAATTCCGGCGGCATGACGCCGACGATCGTGTAGGGGAAGCCATCAACCGTGATGCTCCGGCCGACGATCGCGGGATCGCCGGCGTATCGCCGTTTCCAGAGCCCGTAACCGATGAGCATCACCCGGTTGCGGCCAGGCTGATGCTCGTCCTTGGTGAAGTTGCGGCCGACGATCGGTTCGACGCCCAGGATCGGCAGGAGATTGACGCTGATCTCCGCTCCGTTGACACGCTCGGCCCCCTCGCGTCCAGAGAGGGTGTACGCGCCCCAGTTGAACACCGCGAGCCCGGCGAAAGCCCGCACGCGTCCCTGCCAATCGAGATAGTCGGGGTACGAGATGTTGACTTCGGTTGCCTGCATCTCGAGGTTCTGTGCATAGACCACCGCGAGCCGGTCGGCGTCGCGGAACGGCAGCGGCCGGAGCAGCACGGCGTTGAACAACGTGAAGACCGCCGTGGCCACGCCGATTCCGATCGCGAGCGTCGCGACAGCGATGCCGGTGAAGGCGGGTGTGCGCCGGAAGCTGCGACAGGCATAGCGAACGTCGCACAGGAACTCGTCCATCCACCGAAACCCGCGCGCGTCGCGGACCGATTCCTTGTGTGCCTCGACGCCGCCGAAGCGCGCGGCCGCTATACGCCTGGCCTCGTGCGGCGCCATGCCCTCGCGCATGTTCTTCTCCGCTTCCATCTCGAGGTGAAAGCGCATCTCCTCGGCGAGTCGGCGCTCCGCACGGTCCGCCTGGAAGAAGTCACGCAGGCGCCGTGCGAACTCGGCTGGACCCAGCATGCTGCCC
>JBKPSY010000234.1:0-9467 GCA_046735235.1 Acidobacteriota bacterium
CACCTGGCCGGACGGCATGTCGCCGTGTCCGGGTGTCGGGCGGTCCACGCGAAAGAAGCCCGTGCCGATGCACGCATAGGGCACGGGCTCGCACGAGGCACCCGCCGCGCTCATGACGCCGGGCAGCGCGGCGATGCGTGTCAACGCCTCCTGGAACGCGATTTCGGCGTGCGTGAGATCGTACCGAGTGCTGGGGAGATCCACGGAGGCGGTCAGGAGACCGTCCGCGCGAAAGCCAAGATCGACGCTCTGCAGCTTGACGAAACTGCGCATCAGCAGGCCGGCACCCGTCAGCAGGACCAGGGAGATAGCGACCTCGGCGACGACCAGGGTGCGCAGCACATGGTGCAACCGGCGGCTTCCTCCGTGACGGCCGCCGTCACGGAGGCTCTCGTTCGGCTGCTTCGTCGTCACGAGGGCCGGCACGATGCCAAAGAGGAGTCCGGTGACGACTGCCACGAGCATCGTGAAGAGGACGACGGGAAGATCGAGCCGGAGCTGATCGATTCGCGGAATGGGGAACCGGTCGCCGACCAGCGCCAGCAGTCCGCGATGACACAGCGTGGCGACCACGAGGCCTGCGGCCCCGCCAGCCACCGCGAGAATGAGGCTCTCGGTCAGCATCTGTCGGACGAGTCGCGCCCGCCGCGCGCCGAACGCCGTACGCATGCCGAACTCGCGCTCGCGGGCGGCGCTTCGCGCCAGCAGCAGGCTCGCGACATTGACGCATGCGACGAGCAACACGAGCGCCACGGCGCCGATGAGCGCTAGCGAGGCGGGCCGGAGGTCGCCCACCATCTGTTCCTGAATCGACATGAGCAGGACGTTCCGGCGTGCGTTCCGCTCGGGAGCTTCCTTCTTCAGCTGCGCGAAGATCGTCCGCATCTCGGCCTCTGCCTGGTCGAACGACACGCCATCCCGTAACCGCGCCACGCCATACGACGCAGCTCGTCCGCTGTAGGCCCGGAGCTGCTCCGGCGTTTGCGAGAAGGGGATGAGGAAATCGGCTTTGTCGCCAGCCACGGTGAAGCCAGGAGGCATAACGCCGACGATGACGCGGGGACCGCCGTCGGTCGTCAGCTTCGTGCCCACGACGTCCGGCCGTCCGCCCAGGCGGGCCTGCCAGTACTCGTGACTGAGAACGATGACGCCTCCCTTGCCGCCGAGGTCCTCGTCGAACGTGTAAGCGCGCCCGAGCATCGGCTGGACCCCCAACGCCGCAAAGAGGTCGTACGAGAAATCAAGACCTCTCAGCTTCTCGGGCTCGCCGTTGACGATTGCCGTCAGGATGTCGGGCCCGACCATCCCCAGGTGCTCGAGTGCGCGGCTGCGCTCGCGCCAGGCGATGAAATTCGCCGGGGCAATCACGTTCTGCGTGACACCGTCCTGCGTGGTCTCCCAGATGCCGACCACGCGGTCCGGATCGCGGTACGGCAACGGCTCGAGCATCACCGTCCGCACGACGCTGAAGATCGCGGCGGTGGCACCGATGCCAATCGCGAGCGTTGCCAGCGCGGCGAGCGTGAACCCTGGCGCGCGCCACAGCATGCGAGCACCGTAGCGGATGTCGCGAATCGAATCGTCGAGGAGTGCCGGCCTGATCTGGTCCCGTGTTTCTTCCTGGGCGCGGACCACTCCGCCAAAGCGCAGCACCGCGCGGCGCCTGGCTTCCTCGGGAGACATCCCGGCGCGGACGTTCTTCTCGGTCTGGTGATCGATGTGAAACTGCAGCTCCTCGTCGAGGCCGCGATCGAGGGCGTCGCGGCGGACGATCGAGCGGATCCACCGCGAGGCCTGCAAGAGGGGATTGGTCATCGTTCTCTCATCCCTGCAGCGTCGCGCCGAGCACCAGGTTCACGGCGCGTGACGTCCGCTGCCAATAGGCGAGCTCGTCACTGAACTGCCGCCGTCCTTCGCGCGTGAGCGAGTAGTAACGGGCGCGGCGGTTGTTCTCGGTGAGCTTCCATTCGGATCGAATCAGGCCCTGACGCTCGAGCCGATACAGTGCCGGATAGAGCGTGCCCTGCCCGAGCTGGAGGACGCTCTCCGACCACTGTTCGATCCGCTCGGTGATACCCCATCCGTGCATCGACTCGAGCTGCAAGGCCTTCAGCACGAGCATGTCGAGCGTGCCCTGGAGGATGTCGCTGCGCTCAGAGGCCACGTTGCTCCTTCCGATAGACGAAAGAAGTGTAAGGGTTGTTCCTTTCGATTGTCAAAAGGAGTCTGGGCGACTGTGCATCCTCAGACCATTCCGAGCACGGACGCAATCCGGACGGACGTCGAGCCGTCTCGTTTTGCACAGCCTAATTTGTCGAGCCTGGATATCGTGGCGTTGCCATGAATCCCAATGCGGCTTTGCCGATTGCGTTTGTCGGTCTCGTCTTTCTGGTCTGGCTTTTCAATTGTCTGAATATCCTGCGTGAATACGAGCGGGGCGTCGTATTCCGGCTCGGGCGCGTGCTGAAACGGGAGAAGGGCCCCGGTCTGGTCCTGATCTTCTGGCCCATCGACAAGATCGTCAAAGTCTCACTCCGCGTGGTGACGTGGGACATTCCGCCGCAGGATGTGATCACGCGCGACAACGTCTCGCTGAAGGTCAACGCGGTGGTGTATTTCCGGGTCGTGAACGCTACCAAAGCCATTATCGAGGTCGAGAACTTTCGGTACGCCATCGAACAGGCGGCGCAAACCAGCCTGCGCTCGGTGCTCGGCGAGGTGGAGTTGGACGACCTGCTGTCCCAGCGCGAGAAGCTGAATGCCCGCCTCCAGGCGATCCTTGACGAGCACACCGAAGCCTGGGGCGTGAAAGTGACGCAAGTCCAGGTCAAGCAGGTCGACTTGCCGCAGGAGATGCAGCGGGCGATTGCCGCGCAGGCGGAAGCCGAGCGCGAGCGACGCGCGAAGATCATCGCCGCTGAAGGCGAGTTCCAGGCATCCGAAAAACTGGCCCAGGCGGCAGCGGTGCTGAACCGCGAGCCCATCGCGATCACACTCCGATACCTCCAGACCCTCATCGAGATCGGTGTCGAGAAGAACACCACGATCGTCTTTCCGCTACCGCTCGATCTCCTCGGGGGACTCGGCAAGCTGGCGGCAGCCGCGGGCCCACGATCTGCGGCATAAGGTATGCGTGAACGGAATGCGGCGAGATGGCGAACACCGTACTCAACCGCAGCAAAAGGAGATTCGCCATGGTGAGACCTCAGGAAACTGAGACGAGGATGGACGAGGTCGGCGATGACCCCGGCCAGGCAGGGCCCGATAGCGGGAATCAATCAGGAGACACTCAGGGACTCTCGGAGGTCGCGGACGTGGCCGACGCGAGCGTCGAAGAGCTGGCCGGCACGGGGCAGGCCTACGAGGCCGAGGTCATAGAGGGGGTCGAGGATGCGGCTGACCATCCTGAGCAACCGGTGCATACCCATGAAGATCGAAACCCGGCATGGGACCGTGCGGGAGATACTGGCCCGGAATAGCGATTAGCGGCGGAGGGCGGTTGTGATCGGGCGGATGGCTCCGCCCGCCACGTCAGCGACCTTTGTTACGCTGCGGCCGAGGGTTCAGTTGCGGGACATCTTTGCCCAGTGCCGTCGCCAGATCGATCTGATGTTCCTGCTCGACCCGTAGGATTTCGCGAATCTCCTCGGCCATCGCGTACTCGCCGAGCGCCTCGCACTGGCCTATCCGCTCCCGGTAGTTGATGATCGTCTCGTTTTCGTTGTCGAGGTCGAACTGCAGCATCGCATCGGCTTTCGGCGACATCTTCACGTCGCGCGGAACCGTCGTGGGCGTGCCTCCGAGATAGTCAATCTGCTTGGCAATCGTCAGCGCGTGCTGCAACTCCTGGCCCGCGTGGACCTCGAGCTCCTTGGCAATCGCCATGTACTGCGCGCCCTTGAGCGTCTGCGAATAGACCACGTAGGCAATGACGGCTTGAAACTCTCGCGAGAGATCTTCATTCAGCCGATCGATCAGGGTCTTTCTGGTGATGGGTGCGTCTGGCATCGCTCCTCCTCGAGTTGCGGTCCGCGTCAGGAGGATGGCCGTCGCCAGGAGAGCAACGATGCTCCCGGTGACGGCCAACCCCACGGAACCATCCGCCAGTCTACCTGACGGAGCTCGGCTGGCTCGAGCCAGAACCCAATTGGGAGCGGTTGATCTGTTCGCTGAACCCGGGAACGGCACTGCTGACGACTTCCATCACCTTCGCTGTCGCCACACCAAGCAGGGCCTCCGAGACCCTCATCCAGGTGTCCTCGATGTGGCGAGTCAACCGGCTTTGGGGACGGGGCAACCGGGCGATTCCCTCCAGTGAGGGAGGGAGGCGAGAAGGCCGGCCACGTCTGGCCATCGCGCCCAACACGAAGCCGCCGGCCAGGGCAATCCCCAACGCCGCCGCCGGGTTGTTGCGATAGTGCGTCCGCCAATCGCCGAGCTGCTGCGCCTTCGTCTCGAGCTCGCTCAAGTTGCGCCCGAGCGCGTGACGTTCCGCGACGATCTCGCGCTCTATCTGTGTGGTGTTTTCGCCCACTGGATGTTCTCCTCGATGGTGGCCATGGTGCGCGGCGGCGCGATTGCGACGTGCCGCATCCGCTTCATGCCCACCGCAATGAACGTTCCGCCGATGCCGCCCGCGGCCGCAGCGACGACGAGTGCGGCAATCCAGGGCGCGACGACGGTCCCAAGGGCGTAGACGCACGCGAGGAGAGCAAACGCCAGGGCCAGCACGGCGATGGCGCCGCCGGCGACCAGCAGGATAGCGCTCCGCCCAGCCTTGGCTGCCTCCTGACGCACCTCGAGTGTCGCCAGTCGAATCTCGGCCCGGACGATCTGTTGGACGTTGCCAACGATGTCCGTCAGGACCGCCGCAATCGATCGCTCGCTTTCGACCATGGCAGGGCTCAATCCCTCGACAGCATCCGGCCTGCGCAGAAGCCTACGACCGCGGCACCAAGGAGTGCTTGGGTCGGATGGGCTTTGACGTACGCGCCGAGGTCCGCCAGCGCGTCCTGCATGGTGTTGTCACGCACGTAGCCAGCGGTGGCATCCAGCTTGTCGGCCGCCTGATGCGCGAGCGGGCTGACGCTCGCCGGCAGCCTGTCCGCGTTTCTGTGAAGGCCGGCCGCCGCGCCCTCGAGTCCGCTCGCGGCCGCCCCGCGGCGCGCTTCGATGGCGTCCACCGCATCGCGCCCGAGCTCCGATGCCTTGTCGCCCAGGGTCGAGGCACTCTTCTGCACGCGTGAGGCCACGTCGCCGAGGCCCGAGACGGCGTCATTAATCGAGTCCGACGGGGATTCAAACTTGTTGTTGGCCACAGTATTTTCCTTTGTCGCGATACAAGCTTCGCGCGAGACCGCCAGGCGTAAGCGATTGAAACCGTAGCGATCGAGGGGTGCCCATCGGCGTGTATTCGACCAAAATCCACACCGCGAAGCACAAGAGATGAGCGACGACGAAGACGGGACCCGCCGTCAGGGCGCTGTCGCTGTCAGCAATCCGTTCAAGGAGCGAGCGTTCCTGGAGATCGGCGGTGGTCATGGCTCCTGGCAGGCTGAAGTATCAACAACAGTGCCATCTGGTCACCTCGTCGGAATGGGGGGACATTCGACGATTGGCCGGCCAGCAGGAGCCATGGGCCGAAACATCGATGTAGGGAAGTAAGACATCCGGGCGGCGCAATACCTGAGATCGCCGGGCGAAGGGACGTACTCTGCAGTAGGCCGGCCTTCAGCAGTAGGCCGGGCCTTCAGGCCCGGCATCGACCGTCAATACTCCACGAACGCGTCGTCGGGATAGCAATACAGCCAGCGCTCGCCAGGCTCGGCCGAGGCGATCACGGGATGACCTGTCGCGTGCGCATGCTTGGTTGCATGACGGTTCGGCGAGTTGTCGCAGCACCGCGTGCCGCCGCACTCCTGGCACGTGCGCAGGTGGACCCAGGTTCCGCCGATCTTCACGCAGTCCTCGCATTCGCGTCGCTTGGCGAGCCTGGGCTTGGTGACGGTCTTGATATGGGCACAACTCTCTGCTGGTGGCATGAGGATCCTCTACTGGCGGAGCACCTGATGAACGAACGCCACGGCGATCGACCCTTCGCCGACGGCTGACGCGACGCGCTTGACGTTGCCGCTGCGCACGTCGCCGACGGCAAAAATTCCCGGCCGACTGGTTTCAAGCAGATAGGGCGGCCGCGCCAGCGGCCACTTCGCGCTGGCGAGCTCGTCAGGCGAGAGGTTCGGCCCGGTCTTCACGAAGCCCTTGTCGTCCAGAGCGATGCAGCGGTCCAGCCACCGCGTATTCGGGTCGGCGCCCGTCATCATGAAGACGTGCTTGAGCTCGTGGCTTTCGGTTTGGGCAGTCTGCTGGTCGCGCCATCGGACGCGTTCGAGGCTGCTGCTGCCTTCCAGCTTCACGATCTCCGTGCGCGTGCGGAGGACGATCGCAGGGTTCTCCTCGATCCGCCGAATCAGGTAGCGAGACATCGTGTCGGCCAGGCCAGGGCCTCGGACCAGCATGTTGACCGAGCTCGCGGTCGACGCGAGGAAGACCGCCGCCTGCCCGGCGGAATTGCCTCCGCCGACGACTGCCACGTCCTGGCCAACGCAGAGTCTGGCCTCCATGGGTGTCGCGCCGTAGTAGACACCCGCGCCCTCGAAGGCCGAGAGACGCTCGAGCGCCGGCTTGCGGTATTCGGCGCCGCTCGCGATGATGACCGCGCGCGCTCGAATGGGAGGGCCGTCGCCGATGTCCACCGTATACCGCTGGCCGTCGCACGCCAGCCGCGTCGCCCCGGTGGTCACCATGATGCGCGCGCCGAACTTCAGCGCCTGGGCGTACGCGCGGCCGGTCAGGTCGAGCCCCGAGATGCCGGTGGGGAAGCCGAGGTAGTTTTCGATTCGTGAGCTGGACCCCGCCTGGCCGCCAGGCGAGCTCGACTCGAGCACGAGCACGTCCAGGCCTTCGGAGGCGCCGTAGACGGCAGCGGCCAGTCCCGCCGGTCCGGCCCCGACGATCACGAGATCGACCACGTGGGTGCGATCGATGGCCTCGTTGAAGCCGAGGCAGTCGGCGATTCGGGCATTGGTCGGGTCTCGCAGCACCGACGTGCCTCGGCAAATCACGACAGGGATCTCGGAGAAGTCGATCTGGAACCGGTCCAGCAGCTCCTGGGCCTCGCGGTCGCGATCCAGATCGACGTAATGAAACGGATGACCGTTTCTTGTCAGGAATTCGCTCACCCGAAGCGTCCCCGCGCTGTGCATCGATCCGACGACGACGACGTCGCCGAGGTCGCGGGCAATCAGGTTCAGTCGGCGCAGGATGAACGCCCGCATCAGGATCTCGCTCAGCTCGGCGTCGGTCTGGATGAGGGCGAGCAATTGCTCGCGGTTGAGCTCGATCACCTCGCCAGGCTCGCTCACCTGCAGGCGTGCGATGGACCGGCGGCCGCTGATCATGTTGGCTTCGCCGGAGAACTGCCCGGCCCGATGCCTCACGATCAGCGTCTCGGCCGCCTCGCCGGGCCGGACCGCCTCGACTTCGCCGGTCACGACGACAAAGAACGGAACGGCCCTGTCGCCGAGGTCGACGAGCACCTCGCCGCGCGTCGTCGAGCGCCGGCGTCCGTGGGCGGCAATCCGGGCGACCTGCTTCTCGGTGAGCGTCGGAAAGACGCGATTGGCACCGGACACCGAGTCGGCCTCAGCCGTGCGCGAACGATCGGATGTGTCCATTGACGAGTTCTCTATGGCTCGGGAACCGGCGACTCTTCGTGATGCGCCGCCGATCTTCCGGCCGCTCTATAGTGATGGCATGAATGGCGTCGAGTTCCAGCAGGTGTCGTTCGGCCATTCGCGCGACACCCCAATTCTCGACGGATTCACGCTTGCTGTCGATGCCGGCGAAGTGGTGGCGCTCGTTGGCGCGAGTGGCGCCGGCAAGACGACGGCCCTCAAGCTCGTCAATCGATTGCTCGTGCCCGACGCCGGCGGAGTTCGGGTGCTGGGGAAAGACGCCAGCGAGTGGGATCCAATTCGATTGCGGCGCGCCGTCGGGTATGTCATTCAAGACGTCGGCCTCTTTCCGCACCTCAACGTCGCCGACAACATCGCCGTCGTCCCGCGTCTCGAACGCTGGGACGAGTCTCGCGTCGGGGCTCGGATACGCGAGCTGCTCGATCTGATCGGGCTCGCGGGCGACACCTACGCGGCGCGATGGCCGGATGAGCTCTCTGGCGGACAACGACAGCGTGTCGGCGTCGCGCGCGCGCTCGCCGCGGATCCGCCCGTGTTGTTGATGGACGAACCGTTCGGCGCGCTGGACCCCGTCACGCGCCGGCAGCTGCGCGGCGAGTTCCGCCGCATCCAGTCGAGGCTTCGGAAGACAGTCCTGCTGGTGACACATGACATGGCCGAGGCCATGGCCCTGGCCGATCGGATCGGCGTCCTCGATGCCGGGCACCTGATTTGGATCGGGCCGGCGCGCGAAATCACCGGCTGTCGGGACCCCCGGGTGCGGACGCTGATCGACGCCGTGACCGTCGATGTGCGTTCCGACGCGGATGGCGGAGCCGAGTGACCTCGGTCATCCGCTTCTGGCTCGCGCACCAGCAAGAGCTGGCCGCGCTCGTCGGCGAGCACATCGTGCTCGTTGCGGTCTCGACGACGATGGCAGTGGCGCTCGGCGTGCCACTCGGCGTGTTCGCGGCCCGGCGGCCCGGCCTCGCCTCCCCGCTCGTCGCGATCGCCAGCATCGTCCAGACGATTCCGAGCCTGGCGATGTTCGGCTTCCTGCTGCCGGTGCCGCTCATCGGCGGCGTCGGCGCGCGCGCCGCGCTGACGGTGCTGGTGCTGTACGCGCTGCTGCCGATCGTCCGCTCGACGATTGTCGGCATCACGGGCATCGACCGATCGATTCGCGAGGCCGGCGTGGCGATGGGCATTACGTCGCGCGAGCTGCTGCGGCAGGTCGAGTTGCCGCTGGCGCTGCCGTCCATCATTGCGGGCGTGCGTGTGGCGGCGGTGGTCGGCGTGGGGTCGGCCACCATCGCCGCGGCGATTGGCGCCGGTGGCCTCGGACAATACATCTATCGCGGCTTGTCGATGGTCGACTCGACGGTCATCCTGGCCGGCGCGATTCCCGCGGCGCTGCTGGCCCTGATCGTCGATGGCGCCCTCCGGTGGCTGGAGCGGCAGTTGTCGCCTCGCCACCATACCCGGTCAGGCCGGGCCGCGCTGAGCGTCGCGGCGGCGCTGGCGCTGGTCGCCCTTGCGGGCAGCGCGGCTCTGGCCGCTCGGGCTTCGGGCGTGATCGTCGTGGGGTCGAAGAACTTCACCGAGCAGCTGGTACTCGGCGAGCTCATCGCTCAGACGATCGAGCGCGAGACGGGCCTGTCGGTACGGCGCCGCCTGAATCTGGGTGGGACGCTGATCTGCGACCGCGCGCTCCTTGCCGGCGACATCGAC
>JBKPSY010000235.1:0-22179 GCA_046735235.1 Acidobacteriota bacterium
GTACCAACCGGATCCCGGAAGCGCGGAGTTCCCGCTCGCGCTGATCTCGCCCTCCTCCGATCGCACGGTGAGCTCGACGCTCGGCGAGCTGCCCCGCCCTGACGTCCGCCTGTTGCTCCATCCCGACGACGCCACGCCGCGAGGGATTGCGGAGGGCGACGATGTGCGGGTCTGGAACGGGCTGGGGGAAGTGCGGGTACGCGCGCAGCTTGGATCGTGGATTCGCCCCGGAACCGTCTCGCTTCCGAAAGGTCTGTGGCGACGGCACACCGCCAATGGCAATACGGCGACGGCACTCGCGCCGGCCACGCTCACCGACATCGCCGGCGGCGCGTGCTTCAACGATGCGAGAGTGCAGGTCAGTCGGGTCTGAGCAGGTCTGGCGGGTCGAACGGGTCTGGCCGGTCTGAGGGTCCGTTCGTCGCCCCCGAAGGGGCGGGTCGCGCCGACGTTCGGCCGGCGCGACCCAGATGCATCGGGACGATGCCTACGCCATCCCGAGATTGTCGTTGGACGGCGGGGTGTTTTCCTCGTTCGTGTCAACGAGACGTCCACGACCGCCGCGGCTGACCTGACCGCCCTTGCGGCCGGCCCTGCGGGCTTCCTCAGGCGTCCACTCGTGGGCAGTGCCCTTTTCGTGGGCCGCTCGACCGCCCTTGCTGGCGATCTCCTTCTGACGTTCGGGGCTCATCGACGCGAAACCGCGCCGCTCTTTACGTTCGCTGGTCACGTGAACCTCCTTGCTCGCCGCACGCGACAGGCGCGCACGCGGGCCGTGCTTTCGGGATCCCGAGGCAACGACCTCTGGACCGCGCCACCCCACGACCGCGGGCGACGCTTCCTCAGACGCTCCCCTGAACACACGAAGCATTTGTTACAGCAGCTGGGGAGCGCTTCGTCGCGCTGAGGTTCAAAGGTTGTGCCAGCAGCGCACAAAACTGCACAGCACAAATGTGCTGATTTGTGCGGAAATTCACACCTTGTATCCGTCGAGCTACGGACCTGGCTCAGCAGCTGAAGTGGATTGCTACACGACGCGTGAGAAAGCAGTACACAGACGAGGTCTGGCAGGGTGCAGCGGAAACTCCTGCACCTCGCGTCGCCGGGATGCCGATTTACGAAATTCGTTCAGCGGGGAGTCGAGGAGGCGTCGGCCGACCGCCGCGGCTTGAAGTAGTCGCAGCGATCGCAGTTGCGGACGTCGAACTGGTACCCGACGAAAGGGAACAGCATGGGATGCGCGCAGTAGAGCAACTGGCCGTCTTCAACCGTCTGGAAGTTCAATTCAGGCAGGACGTCCGCCGCGCGCCGTCCATACCAGCAGAGACGGTGCCTGGCCTCCGGCGCAAGGCCGGCCGGGTCGCTCACGATTGGGAGTATACGATGCGCGCGTTACAATAAGGGGAATGTCCCCCTGCGCACCGGCTGTCCCGCCCGAGCCTTCCCGAAACCAGTCGGGTCGGACCGTGCACTGCGTGAAGTTCCAGAAGGACCTCCCGGGCCTGGATGTCCCGCCCTGGCCGGGCGAGCTGGGCCGCCGCATCTTCGAGAACGTCTCGCTCGAGGCGTGGAAGATGTGGGAAGACCGGATGAAGATGATCCTCAACGAGTACCGCCTGCTGCCCTTTCAGAAAGAGGCGCAGGAGCTCGTCGCCAAGCACATGGAGGAGTTCTTCTTCGGCGAGGGCGCCGCATTGCCGCCCGGCTACGTCCCGGAACAGGCCAAGTAGCGACCGGGCTTCAGCCCGGTCGGCTCAAACGCCTTCCCCTCTATATTTCGTTCTTCACGCCATCGTCAGCGCCGGATCGATCCGAAACCGCAGGCGGCCGTGCGCCGTGCGCAACGCGGCTTCGGCCTCTGCCGGGGTCTCGGCGCCCGCGAAGATGAACCCGAGGTAGCTGTGGCCCTCGGGCAGCGGCAGGAGCTGCTGGTCGGACTTGGCGGTGATCTGGATCGCCGTCACGCCGGGCACCCCGAGGGCGTCGGCCTCGCCGGCCACTCCCCGATAGAAGCCCGCGGCCGGAATCGGGATCATCATGACCCCCGACGCGCGACTCTCTCGCGTCCACGACTCCCACTCCATACCGGCGGCGTGCCGCAGCAGCAGTTCCTCGAACGGAATCGTGACGCCTTCGCGCGTGAACGCGAGCGCCCTCGCGCACAGCCCGCCAATCGATCGCGCCGCTACCTCCAGCACGACAACGCGGCCACGATGGACGCGGCATTCGGCATGGACGGGGCCGTCGGTCAGGCCAATGGCAGTGGCCGCGATCTGAATCGCGTCGAGCATCGCGGCCTGCGTCGCGTCGGGCGCACGTGACGGCGTGACGTAGATCGTCTCCTCGAAGAACGGGCCGTCGAGCGGATCGGGCTTGTCGAAGATCGCCAGCGGGTGCAGCCGGCCGGCGGCCATCAGCCCCTCGATCGCGTGCTCGTGCCCGGGCACGAAGCCCTCGACGAGAATCACGTCCGCGTCGGGATCTCGCAGCGCGCGCACGTCCGGGGCGGAGAGAATCCGCCGCAGCCGCGCGACCGCGTCGTTCAACCCGCCGGCGTCATCGGCGCGGATCACGCCACGGCTCGCAGACAGGATCACCGGCTTCACGACGCAGGGAAAGGGCGGCACCAGCCGGGCGGCGTCGGGGTCGCCAGGGGGAAGCACGCGGAACCACGGCACGGGCAGGCCCGCGGCGGCGAGACGCTCGCGCAGCCGGACTTTGTTGCGGCTGATCTCGGCGGCTTCCGGAGGATGCCAGCGCACGCCGAATGCCCGGGCGGCACGCGCCGCGAGCACCGTCGGGCGGTCGCCGACGGCCAGCACGCCCGACAGCGACGATCGGCCCAGGTTCGCCTGGAGTGCCTCGAGCGAGCCGTCCAGCTCGTGATACCGCACCGGGATGGCGTGGTCGCGCCAGGGATCGTCCAGGACGCCGCAGCGGTCCGAGGCCAGGCGCAAATCGACGCCGAGCCGTGCGGCGGCTTCGTCGAACAACCGCAGCTGGTACCCCGTGGTCGTCGCACAGAGCAGGACGAGAGGTTTCATAGAAGGGCCACCTGCCCCTCGGTGGGCTCCGCTCAACAGTACCAGGGCTCGGTCAGGTACGGCACCGACGCGCGCGCGACCGGCGGAGGCAAGGCGCGCGCGCGGACGATCGACGGGTCATCGCACATCGACACGGCCATCGCGCGAATCGACTCGAAGACGTCGCCGCGGCCCGCCCCCTGGCGGCGGCCGATGAGCGAAGCGACCCGGCGCTGCAGGATGTCCACGCGACGATCCTCGTGGCGCCATGGGAACGCGAGCGCCGCCGGATCGAACTCGTCGATGCGCATCCGCACGTCCGGCAACTCCAGCAGCCGCGATCCCGCGGGGATGAGGAGCCGAATCGCCCACTGAATCGGCGATACCTGCTCGACGAGCCCCAGCCGCTCAACGGTGTCCAGCAGCTCGATGTATCCCTCGAGCGTGGTCCAGGGGGTGAACGCCACGAAGGTGGGCGCCAGCGGCAGGCCTACCTCGTCCATCAGTGCCGCCGCGCGCTCGAAGTCGGCGGCGGTGTGTCCCTTCTCCAGCAGCGTGAGCAGGTCGTCGTCGATCGCCTCGACTGCCGACGTCACCATTGCGCACCCGGTGTCGCGAAGCAGCGGGAGGTCGGCGTGGTGCTTCAGCAGGTGCTCGACCTTGATGGTCACGTCATAACTGACGGTCGGGAACTCCTGAGCGAAGATCGTGACGAGTCGACGGGCGTGGCCGATGCCGTTGAAGAAATCTGGATCCCCGAAGGTGATGTGTGCGGCGCCGGCCTTGACCTGCGCGCGGACGTCTTCGATGACGACGTCGGCGTCGACGACGCGGAAGCGGCCATCGTAGACGGGAACAACCGGGCAGTGACGGCAGCGGTGCTTGCAGCCGCGGCTGGCCTCCGTGTAGCCCGCGATGCGCGTGGACCCGTCCGGCCAGCTGAGCGCCGCGTAGCGATCGAGCGACGGCAACCCCGACCGATCGGGCACACGGAACCGCAGCTTCGGAAGTGACGCCGCGCGCGGGCCGGAATTCTCGGGTTGCGACGACGTCGAGCCCTCGTCCACCATCCGCGCGAGCGCGACCAGATCACCTTCGAACTCGACGCCAAGGATCGTCTTCACACCCCGGCGGCGCAGCAGTGCTTCGTTCACGGGCGCGTACAAGCCGTACGCACAAAGGTGCGCTGAGGGATTCAGTGCGCGCAGCCTGGCAATCACCGGCAGCGCCAGGCGCGTAGCGGTGTGCATCGGCAGAAATAGCGCAACGAGGCCGGCGTCGCGGACGGCCGACTCGTCGAGCCGGTTCCTCGACAGGTCCTCGACGACCACCCCGAACCCTGCCTCGCGGAGCCACGCCGCCGGAGACGCCAACCCGAATGGCTGGCGACCCAGCTCGTAGGTCGACAGCAGCAGCACCTGCACTTGTTCAGTCTAAAGCACGACCGACCTCAACGCGGCACCGCGCACTCTTGCACCCTGCACCCTGAACGTTGCACGATGGCACCAATGCCCCTCGACAAATACCGCGCGAAGCGCAACTTCGAGGTCTCGCCCGAACCACGGGGCAAGGCGCCTAAGCCGAAGGGAAAAGGCAAGCCGCTCTTCTTCTGCGTCCAGAAGCACCTCGCAAGCCACCTGCACTACGACTTCCGCATCGAGCACGACGGCGTGCTGCTCTCCTGGGCGGTGCCCAAGGGGCCGTCGCTCGATCCCAGCGTGAAGCGGCTGGCGATGCACGTCGAGGATCACCCGCTCGAGTACGGGACGTTCGAAGGCATCATCCCGGAAGGCTACGGCGCGGGCATCGTCCTGCTGTGGGACGAAGGCACGTGGGAGCCGCTGGTGGACGACGTGAGCGCCGCGATCAAGAAAGGCGATTTGAAGCTGCGGCTGAACGGCGTGAAGCTGAAGGGATCGTGGGCGCTCATCCGCACGGGCGGATCCAGCAGCGACGGCCGGAGCTGGCTGCTGCTCAAGCATCGCGACGAGTGGAGCGGCCCGATCGACATCGCCGTCTTCGCGCCTCTCAGCGTGAAGAGCGGCGGCAACTTCAGCGACATCATCTCGAAGGAGGCGCCGAGCCTCTGGCAGAGCAACCGGAAGGCGAAAGGCGCCCCGGCGGATTTGATGAAGGTCGTCGAGCGCGCCGTCGCGCACGAAGAAGAGCTGAAGCAGGCTGCGCCACAGTCGCGCCGAAGCGGCAACGCCGCGAAGGCGGACGCTACAAAAGCTTCTGTGAAAGCACGCTCCACACCGCGTACGCCAGCCGCCAGCGGTCGTGCCGCGCGATCTCCTGCCGCCAGAAATCGATCTCGATGACCTCGCAGCCTTCCGGCACGTCCCCGGTGGGCAGCATCTCCTTGTGCTCGGCCTCGTAGCGCGCCAGCACCGCGTCGGACGGACGCCGCGTGTTCACGAGCAGCACGTCCACCTTCCGGCCGATCGCGGCGGACACGGCGCGCACGGCGCTGCCCGCGGTGAACCCGGCCATCCCGCGCCCCTCGGTGAGCAGGTTCGCGATGAGAATGATCGGCCCCTTCACCTGGGCCAGGGACTCGGCGACGCCCGACACCAGCAGGGGCGGCATCAGGCTCGTGTAGAAGCTGCCCGGGCCGATGACCACGGCGTCGAAGCCACGGATCGCCTCGGCGACGACGGGATGAATCACCGGCAGCGGCTCGAGCCACACGCGCCGCACGAGACGCCCCTTGATCTGCGCGGCGTCGACCTCGACTTCGCCGCGCGTGATCGATCCGTCCTGATACTCCGCGCAGATCGTCGCGCTGTCCACCGTCACGGGCCACACGCGGCCCTCGCACCCGAGCAGGGTGCGCAGCGCGTCGACGGCGACGAAGAAGTCGCCGCTGTACTGCTCCATCATCGAGAGCAGCAGGTTCCCGCCGGTGTGCCCCGAGAGCTTCGCGTTCCCCGCGAGCATCGGCAGCCGCGCGAGGAGCACGCGGCGCGCTTCGGACTCGTTCGGCGACAGGGCGAGCGCGCACTTGAGGACGTCGCCAGGCGGCAGCACGCCCAGCTCGTCTCTCAGCTGCCCCGAACTTCCGCCGCTGTCGAACATCGTGACGATGGCATGAACCCTGAGCCAGGGATTGCGCTTGAGGCCGCCAAGCAGGCTCGGGAGTCCCGTGCCGCCGCCGAAACACCCGATATTGAGATCTCGCAGTCGCATCCGACCCTCGATTCTACTCGTGACACGCCGGCGGCGGCACGCCGTAGAATGGCTCCATGACCTCCGGCCCCGATGTCCTCGTGGCGGATCTGAAAGCCATCTTCGCGACCCGCCTGCAGGCCGTCGTGCTGTATGGCCCGCACGCGATCGGGCCCAAATCGGGCCACCCGGTGCACACTCTCGTCGTCGTTCGCGATCTCGGCCTGGGCGATCTCGAGGCTGCGGCGCGTCGCATGGGCGCATGGCGGCAGGCAGGCCTGGCGGTGCCGCTCCTGATGGCGGCGGACGAGTTCGCCAGCGCCATGGACGCCTTCCCGGTGGAGATCGGCGTCATCCTCGGCGGCTATCGGGTGCTGTACGGCGTCGATCCGTTCGAGGGCATCGAGGTCGACCCGTCCGATCTCCGGCGGGCGTGCGAGGTCGAGGCGCGCGGGCACCTGTTGCACCTGCGGGAAGGCTTCATCGAGGCGGGAGGCCGCCCTGACGCAGTCGCCCGGCTCGTGGAGGCCTCGGCGCCGGCGCTGCGTACGCTGCTCGTGACGCTGGCCCGGCTCGACGGCGCGCCGGAGCAGACCCCCTCGGCCTTCGCGGCCAGCCGTCTTGGACCGCATCACGGGCGGACGATTGCCGGAGTGCTCTCGACCATCGACGGGCCGCTGACGGTCGTCGATCCCGCGCGCGGCTTCGACGAGTACCTGGCGGCCGCATCGGCGCTCGTCACCTACGTGGACGGCTGGGCGTCCTGATCGTGCGGCCCGGCGTCGCCTGCCTGGCGTGTCTTCTCGTGCTCGCCGCGCCTCGCGGCGCCCAGGCGCAGCAGCAGACCGCGCTGCCGCTGCAGGGCGCCGTCAGCGACTACGCCGGCGTCATCGACACGTCCACGCGCGCGCAGATCACCGATCTCTCGACACGCCTTCATGACGCGACCGGCGACTGGCTGGCGGTGGCGACGGTGAAGACCGTGGCGCCGTTTGCCGACGCGCGGAGCTATGCCGTGAAGATGTTCGAGAACGGCGGACGCGGGCTCGGCGAGGCGAAGAGCGACAACGGCATCCTGATCCTGCTGGCCGTCCAGGAGCGGCAGGTGCGGATCGAAGTGGGTTACGCGCTCGAGGAATACGTCACCGACGGCTTCTCCGGCGAGACGAGCCGCGACGTCATGGTCCCGTACTTCAAGCAGGGCGACTACGGCGGGGGGCTGCTGGCCGGCGCGCAAGCGGTCGCGGCGCGGCTCGCGGAAAAGCGCGGCGTCACGATTCCCGGCGTCGCCGCGCGCGCATCGGGAGGCCGTCGCGGCGCGGGGTTCGTGGTGCCGATCTGGTTGATCATCCTGATCATCTTCCTCATCGCGAGGAACAGCCGGCGGCGCCCTCGGGGCCCGTGGGGCGGCGGCCCGTGGAGCGGATGGTCGAGCGGCGTCGGCGGGTTCGGCGGAGGATTCGGCGGTGGTTTTGGCGGCGGCGGGTCCTCGGGCGGCGGCTTCGGCGGCGGGTTTGGGGGCTTCGGCGGCGGATCGAGCGGCGGCGGCGGTGGCGGCGCCTCGTGGTAATGATTGAACCGAACGGAGGACGCGTGATGCACGGGCAACTGAAACGGCTGACGATCGGGGTTCTCGGGGCGCTTCTGCTGATCCCGCTGGGCGGCTGCTCCTACAACAAGTTCGTGGGCCAGGAAGAGGCGATCAAGTCGCAGTGGGCGCAGGTCGACAACCAGCTCCAGCGGCGCAACGACCTCATCCCGAACCTGGTCGAGACCGTGAAAGGCACGGCGGCGCAGGAGCAGACGGTGTTCACGGCGATCGCCGAGTCGCGCGCGAAGCTGGCCGGCGCGACGACACCTGAACAGAAGATGCAGGCGGCCAACGAACAGACAACCGCGCTCTCGCGCCTGCTCGTCATCGTCGAGAACTATCCGCAGCTCAAGTCGAACGAGTCGTTCAACCGGTTGATGGACGAACTGTCGGGCACCGAGAACCGCATCGCCGTGGAGCGCATGCGATACAACGAAGTCGTGCAGGCGTACAACACGTCGCGGCGGCAATTCCCCGCGAACGTCACGGCGAAGCTGTTCGGGTTCAAGGAGTACCAGTTCTTCGAGGCGCCGCCCTCGGCCAAAGAAGCGCCGAAGGTCGCGTTCCCCGCCGCCAAGCCATGACCGTTCTGTCGCGCCGCGGAGCCGGCGCGGTGCTGGCTCTCGGGGCGGCGGCCTGGCTGTCCACGTTCGTCTTCGATCGCGTCGGCACCGGCGCGGGCACGCGTGTCGCGCTGGTGTCGTCGTGGCAAGAGTGGGTCGGCCTCACCGTGCTCGCGTTTCTCGTCGTCCTGCTCGGCAAGGCGATGGTGGAGCGTGGGCTCGTGGATGTCGGCGGCGAACGGGCGATTCCAGGCACGCTGCTGTTGCCCATGGCCGCGCTCGCGGTCCTGGCGCTCCCCTACCTCCCGTTTGCCGCCGACGCCGTCCCCGCGCTCGATGCGCTCGCAGGGCCCGGACGCTGGTGGCTGTGGGCCGTCGTCGGGGTGCAGCTCGCCTGGGCCATCGGCGGGCTCGTGATCGACGCCGGACGGCGTCTCGATCTTTCGGCGACGACCAGGCAGGCGCTGATCGTCGCGGCAGGCGTCGCGATCTTCGGCACGGCGGCGTGGCGGCTGCAGCTCACGCCCGTCTTTCCTGGCGGCGACGAGCCGCACTATCTGATCGTCACGCAAAGCCTGCTCGCCGATCACGACCTCGCGATCGAGAACAACCACGCCGGCGGGGACTATCGCGCGTATTTCCCGGCGCCCCTCAAGCCGGACTATCGGCGACGCGGCGCCGACGGCCAGATCTACTCGATCCATCCGGTCGGCCTGTCCCTTCTCATCGCGCCGGCCTTCGCGATTGGCGGCTATCGTGCCGCGAGCGGCTTTCTCGCGCTGCTCGCCGCGCTCGCCGCGGCGATCGGCTGGAGGTGGGCGCGCGCCGAGACCGCGTCCGGCGCAGCGGCGTTCTTCGGATGGCTCGCTGTGGTGACCAGCGCGCCGTACGTGCTGCACAGCTTCGCGATCTTCCCGGAGTGCGCCGCCGCGCTCGGCCTGATCGCCGGACTCCGGCCGCGGGATGCGTTCACGGCGTCGCGCCCGCTCGCCGACGCAGTCCTCCGCGGGATCGCGCTCGGCGCGTTGCCGTGGCTCGGCACGAAGTACGCGCCGATGTCGATCGTCGCGCTCGCGCTCGTATGGTGGGCCGACCGCGAGCGCCGCGCCGCGATCGTCGCGCCCTACGCGGCCTCGGTGGCGCTCTGGCTCGGCTTCTTCTGGTGGATCTACGGAACGCCGTCGCCGGTCGCGCCGTACGGGCCCTCGCACCAGATGGCGTTGACGAACCTGACCTCGGGCCTTCCGGGGCTCTTCGCCGATCAGGAATATGGCCTGCTCGCGAGCGCGCCGGTCCTCGCCTTCTCCGTCGTCGGGTGGTGGCGCCTTTGGCGGCGCGATGCCGCCGGCCGCTGGGCCACGCTGACAACGCTTCTGCCCTTCGGCGTGCTGGCGCTCACGACCGGCGCCTTCGAGCTTTGGTGGGGCGGCACGGCGCCACCTGGACGCGAGCTCGTCGCCGCAGTGCCGCTGCTCGCGGTGCCGCTCGCGTGGGCGTGGCAATCGACCGAAGACGCGCGGGTGCAGCGGGCAAGTCTCGAATGGATCGGCGCGGTGGGCCTCGCCATGACGTGCACGCTCGTGTTCGTGCACGACGGCCTGCTCGCCGCCAACACGCGCGATGGGGCCTCTACGCTGCTCGAGTACCTCGATCCGGCGCGAGCGCTCGTGCGTGCGGCGCCGTCGTTCGTCGAGCGTGCGAGCCTCACCTCTCAGGTCCTGCTGACGCTGCTCTGGGCGGCCGTCGCGACAGCTGGCTGGCGCGCAGCGCGCGTGTGCGCCGTGTCGACACGTGGCGCCGCGCAGCTTGCGGCCTCGATCCTGGGCGCAGCCGGCCTGCTGATCGTGGCGATCTGCGCCCCGGTCGCGGCCCGGGCCAACACGACGCCGACGGTGCCCGTCGAGTCACGCGTCTCGGCCGAAGTGCTCGATCGTTATGACGAGCGCGCCCGCCCCGTCGCCGTGGTCTACGCGCCGTTTCAGATCGTGACGCCTGAAGCCGCGCTGTCCGACGTGGTGTTCGCGGCCGAGCCGGGGCTCCGCACGGCGCCACAGCCGATTCGCGTCCTGTTCAACACGCGGCTCTCGCTGCCCGCCGGTCGCTACCGCATCGTCGCGACGCCGGCGCCCGGCGCGACGCTCTCGGGCAATCTCGGGGTGCAGGTGGGCCGGCGAGGACCACCCCTTCTGGTGTGGCCGCTCTCTCCAGAATCGGCGTCGGCGGAGTTTGCGCTGGACCTCGACGCTAGCTTTGTCGGCTTCGTCGCCGAGTCCGACGTCGAGTCGCGCATCGCGCGCCTGGACCTCACGCCGCTCGACGTCATCGACGCCGGGCGACGTGCCCCGCGGCCGCCGGTGATCGCGGCGACGCGCGAGGACGGCCTGACGCTGTACTTTCACGACGATCGCACGTATGTCGAGACAGGCGGGTTCTGGACGAAGGGCCACACGACGGTGGACCTCACGCTGGCGCGAAGCGATCCCTCGCGTCCCGCCACGGGCGTGCGACTGCGTGTCCAGGGAAACGGCCAGAGCCAGACGCGGGTGACGTTCGCCACGCCGGCCTGGTCCACGCACGTCACGATTCCGCCTGGCGAGCCCGTCGAGGTCACCGTGCCGTGGCGCGCCGAGATCCCGATCCTTCCGTTGGCGGTTACGGTCGACTCCGGATTCGTTCCTGCCCAGCAGGGCGGCGATCCGGGCGACCGGCGATCGCTCGGCTGCTTCGTCCAGGTCCTCGGTCTCAACGACACGGCGGTGCCGGCGCATGCTGAAGTTCGCTGACGTCCTCCTGGCGGAGTTCGACCGCGAGGCCGGACTCACCCGCCGTGTGCTGGTGCGCGTCCCCTCGGACCGGTTCGCCTGGCGGCCCCACGAGAAGTCGATGACGCTCGGGCGCCTCGTGACCCACCTCGCGGAGCTTCCCGGCTGGGGTGCGTCGCTCGTCACGACTACTGAGTACGACCTGGCCAACCGGCCGGCAGCGGATCTGACCGACCTGACGCTCGACGCCGCGCTCGCCCGATTCGACGCCAACGTCGCGGCCATGCGCCAGGCGATCGTCTCGCGCACGGATCCGGAGTTGGTCGCGCCGTGGACGCTCAAAGCCGAAGGCCGGGAGCTCTTCACCGCGCCGCGACTCGTCGCGCTGCGCACCCTGCTGCTCGATCACTCAACGCATCATCGCGGGCAGCTCACCGTCTACCTGCGACTGCTGGACGTGCCGTTGCCCGCGCTGTACGGGCCGAGCGCGGACGAGGGGAGGATTTGATTCTGCGCGCGCTGATTCTCGACTACGGCGAAGTGTTGAGCCTGCCCCAGGACAACGACCTCGTCGACGGCATGGCCGAAATCACCGGCGTCGATCGTGAGCGCTTCGAGCAGGCGTACTGGCGGCACCGCCGCGCGTACGATCTCGGCCGTCGTGCGACCGATTACTGGCGCGACACCCTGCACGACCTCGGCGTCTCCGACCACGCAGTCCTCGAGTCGCTGATCGATCTCGACGTCCGATCGTGGACGCGCTACCGGGAGCCGATGTGGGCGCTGGCCCGCGACGTGCGTGCATCTGGCAGGAAGACGGCGATCTTGTCGAATGGCGTGCCCGAGGTCATGGCTCGCGTTCGCGCGGACCACTCACTCCCAGAGATCTTCGACGTCGTCGTGGTGTCGTACGAGCTCGGCCACGCGAAGCCCGATCGCGAGATCTACGACACCACTCTGGCCCGCCTCGGCGTCATCCCGCAGGACGCGCTCTTCGTCGACGACCGTGCCGAGAACATCGCGGCCGCTGACGAGCTGGGTCTGATGACCTTCCACTTCACGGGAGACGACAGATTCGGCCGATTTCAGGCCTACTTGACCGAAGAGCTTTCAAAGTGATATCAATTAGATATCCAAGGAGCTCTTCCATGATTCGCGAACGTGAATACGGCGCCGTCTCCGGCGGGGCGGTTCTGGTCGGCCTGTTGACGGTCGGGGCGTTCTTCTTCTGGCAGTTCGTCGTGAACATCAATCGCCACTCGCCCAGCATGGCCGTCGCCTGCATGCTCGGCGTGGTGTTCACGGTGTTCCTGCTCACCGGCCTGTTCGTCGTCAACCCGAACGAGGCGCGTGTGCTGCAGTTGTTCGGGAAGTATGTCGGCAGCGCGAAGGTCGCCGGCCTTCGTTACGCGAACCCGCTCTATCGCAAGCGCCGCATCTCGCTCCGCATCCGTAACTTCGAGAGCGGCAAGCTGAAGGTCAACGACCTCGACGGCAACCCGATCGAAATCGCGGCGGTGGTCGTCTGGAAAGTCGTCGACACCGCGGAAGCGGTGTTCGAAGTGGACAACTACGACAACTACGTCCACGTGCAGAGCGAGTCGGCGTTGCGCAACATGGCGACGAGCTACCCTTACGACGGTCACGACGACGAGGCGGTGATGTCGCTGAGGGGGAACACGACGGCGATCGCCGATCACTTGCGCAAGGAGATTCAGGATCGCCTGGCGAGAGCCGGCGTGGAAGTGGTCGAGGCGCGGATCAGCCACCTCGCCTACGCACCGGAGATCGCGGCCGCCATGCTGCAGCGCCAGCAGGCCGGCGCCATCATCGCGGCCCGCTCGCGCATCGTCGAGGGCGCGGTAGGCATGGTGGAGATGGCGCTCGACCTGCTCTCGAAAAAGAACGTCGTCGAGCTCGACGAGGAGCGCAAGGCCGCGATGGTGAGCAACCTCCTCGTAGTGCTGTGCGGCGAGCGGAACACACAGCCCATCGTCAACGCCGGCACGCTCCACCACTGAGGTTGCGTTGCCGCGCAAAGCCTTCCTGCTCCGCATCGACCCGCAGGTCCTCGAGGCCCTTCAGCGATGGGCGGACGATGACCTGCGGAGCCTGAACGGACAAATCGAGTTCGTGCTGCGTCGCGTGCTGCAGCAGGAGGGCTGGTTGCCGAAAACTCCGCCAGCGACGAGCGATGAGTGACGAGCTGAAGCGGCGAGCGCCGAGCGGGGAGCTCACGGCGCGGAGCAACGAACTGCCGCGGAAAGGCGATTACGGCTGGGACGCCCCTTACATGCTCGTCCTGCCGGCACTGCTGATTGCCTTCAATGTCTGGCAGGGTCTGCTCACGCTGCGGCCGTGGCCGTTCATCGGCGCGGGACTCGTCGCGCTCTTCTGCGGCTTCGGCTGGCACTCGTCACGCCGCGGCAAGTTCGCCGTCTGGAGCCAGATCCTCGACGACCTCAAGGTGCGCGGCGACGAACAGATACTCGACGTCGGCTGCGGCCGCGGCGCGGTGCTGCTGATGGCGGCCCGGCGCCTGACGACCGGGCACGCCACCGGCATCGACCTGTGGCGGAGGCAGGATCAGTCCGGCAACGCGATGGAAGCCACGCGGAAGAACGCAGAGGCGGAGGGCGTTGCCGGTCGCGTGAGCCTCGAAACGGCGGACATGACGGCGCTCCCCTTCGCCGCGGGCAGCTTCGATCTGATTCTCTCGAGCCTCGCGATTCACAACGTCCCAGGTCAGGACAAGCGCGATCGCGCGATTGAGGAGGTCGTCCGCGTGCTGCGTCCGGGCGGCCGAGTGGCCATCGCGGATCTGCGACACATCGCGCGGTACCGCGAACGCCTCGAGGCGCTCGGCATGGCCGACGTCTCCGTGCAAAACCTGGGGTGGAGAATGTGGTGGGGCGGACCGTGGGTCCCGACTAAACTGGTAACGGCGCATCGCGCGTAACGTCATTTTCATTTTTCATTTTTCATTTTTCATTCTTCACTCCACTTTGCACTTTGCAGTCCGCAGTTCGCACTCCTGAGATGTCCGCCTTCGAGCCACACCGGCGGCTGAAAAACGGCCACGCGATGACGCTGTGGGCCTGGGCACGGCGCCGCGACTTTACGCGGCTGCCGAGCCCGGCCGAGCGTTTCGTCGAAGTAGCCGCCGATGCGCGGGTGCTGGCGCACTGCTACTTCCTCCGGGACGCGGCGGCCCATCCCACCCTCATCGTGCTTCACGGGCTGGAAGGCTCGAGCTCGGCTCACTACATGCGGGGCGTGGCGGAGAAGGGCCGGGCGGCGGGGTTCAACGTCGCGCTGCTCAACCAGCGGAACTGCGGCGGCACCGAGCACCTGTCCGCGACGCTCTATCACTCGGGCCTCACGGCCGATGTCGACATCCTGCTGCGGCAGCTCGAAACCGAGGGGCATAGGGACATCGTCGTGGCCGGCTATTCGCTGGGCGGCAATCTCGCGCTCAAGCTGGCTGGGGACTACGGCCCCACGCCGCCGGCGTCGCTTCGCGGCGTCGTGGCAGTCTCGCCGGTCATGGATCTGCCCCGCTGCGTGGACGCGCTCGAGAAGAAGAGCAACGTCATCTACCAGTGGAACTTCGTGCGGAACCTGAAGGCCCGGATGCGCCGGAAGGCGGCGGCCTTCCCGGCGTTGTTCTCGACCGATCCGCTGGCGCGGATTCAGACCGTCCGGCAGTTCGACGAGGCTTACACGGCTCCGTTCTTCGGCTTCCAGAACGCGACCGACTACTACCATCGCGCCGCGGCGCTGCGAGTGGTCGATCGGATCGCGGTGCCGGCGCTGATCGTGACGGCCGCCGACGATCCGTTCGTCCCGGCCGACGCGTTCCGGCAGCCGCCCGTCACGACCAATCCGAGGATCACCGTCGAGCTCTCTGCGCACGGCGGCCACTGCGCGTTCGTCGCGCAGGCCGACGGGAACGGCTTCGACGGGTACTGGGCCGAACGGCGCATCGTCGAGTTCGCGACGTCGGTCTGCGCCAGCCGTACGTAGGGGGGCTTCAGCCCCGCCGTTACAGCCCCAGCCGATCCATCAACTGCCGCGCGAACTCGGGGCCCTTCCCCTCTTCCTCGTGCTTGAAATAGACGAAGGTGTCTTCCCACTGCGACTGGTGTTCGCGAACCGCGTCGGCCCATTTGTCGAGATCCGCCGCCTGGTACCCCTCGTCGCGCAACCGGAAGTAGCCGTAGTTGGCCGTCGCGATCATCGGCGTCGACCGGGTGTCGCTGTCGGCGATGCAGAGCGCCAGGTTCCTGGCCCGCAGGCGCTCGTACACGTCGTCCACGAGCCAGGAGGCGTTGCGGAACTCGAACGCCGCGCGCGCACCCCTGGGCAGCTCCGCGAGGAACGCGTCGAAGGCTGCGAGGTCGACCTTGAACGTCGGGGCGAGCTGGAACAGCAGCACCCCGAGTTTCGGGCCGAGCGCTGACGCGGCCTGGCAGAACGCGCGGACGAGATCCCCGGTGTCGCGCAGCTTGCGGTCGTGTGTGATGCGGCGCGGCGCCTTCAGCGTCAGCTTGTAGGGCGACGGGGTGCCGGCCGCCCAGCCCTGCACCAGCTTCTCGGTCGGCAGGCGATAGAACGTGTAGTTGATTTCAACCGTCGGGAACCGCTCCGAGTAGTAGGCCAGCATCTTCGACGCAGGCAGCGACGCCGGATAGAAGTTTCCCTTCCATTCCGGGTAGTTGTAGCCGGAGGTGCCTATCCAAATCATGACGGCGCGGTTACTTAGTCAGGGAACCGACGTCGGTAATTGAATCCTGCGCGGACTGCGGGGGAGGCGACAAAGAACTGCGGTCGGAGAGCGGAGCGTTCATACTCGCGCTCTCCGGCCTTGTGAGGTTCGGACTCGACCGGATGGACGCTACCAGCGCGGTTCGCGCCGTCCGCCCATGTCCTGTCCGCGTGAACCGCCGCGCGGAAAGGCGCCGCCGCCTTCGGGTTTGGGCCGCGCCTCGTTGACGACGAGGGGACGCCCATCGAAGGCGAAGCCGTGGAACTGAGTGATGGCCTTCTGCGCCGCGTCGTCGGTGCCCATCTCGACGAACGCGAATCCCCGCGCGCGTCCGGTCGCCATGTCGCGCATCACGCGAACGTTGTCGACGGGACCGGCCTGGCTGAAGAGCGTGTTCAGTTCCTCATCCGTGGTCTTGTAAGGGAGATTACCAACATACAATCTCCGACCCATCGTGCGGCTCCTTCGCTCGAGTCCTGTGGCGCGATCGCCTTCGGCAGGAAGCCACGCGCCGAGCTCCCTGGAGGACGTCAGACCCTACCGATGCGTGTGCGGATGCGACATGGGACGAGGCAACAGCTGCGCGGAGGTAGGAATCGTCTGTCGGAGTCGGGCCAGTATACAGCAAGTCCCTATTTGTCAAGACCTATTCCGAGGGCCGCTTTGGAAAGCTGTGCAAGCGGTTCTGGCGCGTGCTCTTCCTCGTCGGTACAGTGAAAGGTATGCGCGTCGTTCTCGTGGCGATTCTAATGGTGACGGCCGGGTGTCGAGCGGCGGAGCCCGTACGCGAGTACCGCCTGGTGGGACAGATCCTTGCCGTTGATCGCCAGACGAACCGCGTCACCATCCGGCATCAGGACATCGACGGGTTCATGCCGGGCATGACGATGCCGTTCCCCGTGCGAGATGCCAGCCTGCTGAACGGACGCGTCGCCGGGGAGCTGGTGGAGGCGACGCTGTCGGTCCAAGGCACCGATGCCTGGGTCTCCCGCCTGACCGCCACCGGCAAGGCACCGATCACGGAGCCAGCACCGGTGCTGGGTCTCGGGCCAGGCGACCGGATCGCCGATGCGGCGCTGGTCGACCAGGACGGCGCGCCGATGCGAGTCGCGGACCTGCGAGGCCATGCCTCCGTGGTGTCCTTTATCTACACGCGGTGCCCGCTGCCCGAATACTGCCCCACGATCGAAGCGCGGCTGGGGGCGGTGCAGCAGGCCATCAAGGGCACTCAGGCGCTGGCCGGCACGCGCGTCCTTGCGGTGACGCTCGATCCGACGCACGACACGCCGCCGGTGCTGGCGCTGCACGCGCGAGAGCGCCACGCGGACCCAGCGGTCTGGCGATTTGCGTCGGGAACGGCCGACGCCATCGACGGGTTCGGCCGGCAGTTCGGTCTCGCCGTGACGCGCACCTCGAGCGAGCCGTCTGGCATCGAACATAATCTGCGCACCGTGATTCTGGATCCCGACCTGCGCATCGTCGCAATGCTGACCGGCTCGGACTGGACGGCATCCGAGGCCATCTCGGCCCTGCGGGCGGCTGCCGGCGCCCGATGATGCATTCGTCGACAGGCACCCCGCCCTGGAGCGCGTTCACGCCCGCGGAACGGCGCTTGATCGATCGGCTGCGCACCCCCGCGCGCGTGCAGGCCTTTCTGAACGCGCTGCGCTACAACACCGAACCGGATGGCGAGACGCTACGCACCTTCCGCGAGGTCGTCCGCCATCGCACCGCGCACTGCTTTGAAGCGGCGATGTTCGCGTGCGTCGTGCTGGAGCAACACGCGTATCCGCCACTCGTCCTCAGCTTCGAGTCGATCGACCATCTCGATCATGTGTTGTTCGTCTACAAGGCCGATGGCCGGTGGGGCTCTGTCGCGCGATCGCGCGACCCCGGCCTGCATGGACGGCTGCCGGTCTTTTCGACCCCGCGCGCGCTCGCGCGCTCGTACGTCGACACCTACGTCGACTACACAGGCGGCGTCGCGGCGTTCGCCGTCGCCGACATGCGCGGTGTCACGGGATGTAACTGGCGGTTCTCGAAGCGCAGCGTCTGGAAGGCCGAGCAGTACCTGCTCGACTACCCGCATCAGAAGCTGCCGACCTCGCGCGCGCGAGTCGATCGCCTCCGCGCGCGATACGTTCAGTTCCGCGAAGAGCACGGAATGAAGCCGGTCGACTACGACGGACGGGAGAAGTGGACCCCGATTCCGCGCGAGTTCCACGCCGCGTCGCGTCTGCCCTTCGCCGGCCCGATCGCACGCGCACGACGGTAGGCCTTCAGGGCCGGCGGTCGATGCCGGCCCCGAAGGGCCGGCCTACTACGTGACATGACACAGATTTCTCGGTGTCACGCAGAGGCGACGGAACTGAAATTCAATCTGCGTAATCTGCGGTTACGTCCGGAGGATACGCGAGGCGCGGCGTGACGTGCGTGACGTCAGTCGAGATCGAAATCGCGATGCGGCCGGGTGACGGGCTCCTGCCGCGCCTGGCGCAGGGCTTCCTCGAAGCGCTTCGACAGGGCGTCGCCGCGGTTCTTCTCGGCCTCGACGGACTGCTGGAAGAGCGCGTCGCGCCGCTCCGCCTCAGCGGCAACGATCCGTTGCGCGTTCGACAGCTCAGGCTTGTCGGCGCGCTCGGGCTCCTTGTGCTCGACGATGCGTTCGAGGTTGCGATCGAAGACGAGGGTCGCGCCGCAGCAGGGACAGGTGAGCTCGAGCTCCGATTTCAAGCGCGACATGCCGGTATGATACACCCGGCGATGAGGTCATGAGCGAGGCGGCCAGGGGACAGGTGCGGGTGGCCACCTACAACATCCACCGGTGTCGCGGGCTCGACGGCCGCACGCGTCCGGATCGGATCGCGGAGGTGCTGCAGGGGATTGGCGCCGACGTCATCGCGTTGCAGGAAGTGATCGGCGCTGGCGCGTGGCACGAGGGCCAGGCACAGGAGATCGGCGCGGCGCTCGGCATGGGCTGGGTCATGGCCACCACGAGGGTCCTCCGCCGCCACGCCTACGGCAACGTCGTGCTCAGCCGCTTCCCCATCGTGCACCACGTGCGCTACGACCTGTCCTGGAAAACGTGCGAACCGCGCTGCTGCCAGCGGGTGGACCTGGACGTCGAAGGACGGCCGCTGCACATCTACAACGTGCACTTCGGCACGGCGATCCTCGAGCGTCGCGTGCAGGCCGAACGGCTCGCCGCGATCGTCTGCCACCGCCGCGTCGCGGGACCGAAGGTCGTGCTCGGCGATTTCAACGAGTGGACGCGCGGGCCCGCATCGGCATTGCTCAGCGAGCGCCTGAACGGCGTCGACCTCGCGGCGCACCTTCGGCGCCGCCGCACCTATCCGGGGGTGCTGCCGCTCGTGCACCTCGATCACATCTATTACGCAGGCCGCGTCGACGTCGAACAGGTGGAGCTCGTACGCACGCGGCGCGCGCTCATCGCCTCGGATCATCTGCCGCTGGTCGCGACGCTGCGCGTGGGAACGTAGCGGAACCTGCCGAGGTCACATGCAGTTCAAGGACGCACGCGTGTGGCTCACGGGCGCCAGCTCCGGCATCGGCGAAGCGCTCATCGGGCCGCTGGCCGACCGTGGCGCGCGATTGGCCATCAGCGCCAGGCGCGCAGATCGTCTCGAAGCCTTCGCGGCGGACGCGCGATCCCGCGGCGCGGACGTGCGCGCGTATCCCGTGGACGTCACCGATCGTGCGGCGGTTGCGCGGACCGTCGCCGCGATCGAAGCGGATTTCGGCGGCATCGATCTGGCAATCCTCAACGCCGGCGGCCACGCGCCCGCCGCGCCCGTGCGTTTCGACGGCCAGCAGGCCGTGGACACCATGACGGTGAACTACTTCGGCGTCGTCTACGGCATCGAGGCCGTCGTGCCGGGGATGCTCGCCCGCAAGCGGGGGTACATCGCGGGCATGGCCAGCGTGTCCGGTTACCGCGCGCTGCCGGCAGCCGGCGCCTACGGCGCCTCGAAGGCGGCGCTGATTCACCTGCTCAATTCGATCCGCTTCGATCTCGAGCCGTCGGGCATCCACATCACCGTCATCAATCCAGGCTTCATCAAGACGCCGCTTACGGATCGCAACCGCTTCCCGATGCCCTTCCTCATGCCGGTTGACGACGCGGCCGTCCGCATCGTGCAGGGCCTCGAGCGCGAACGGAAGGAAATCCACTTCCCGAAGCCTCTCTCGTGGACGCTGAAGGCGCTCAGGGTGCTGCCCTATCCGCTGTATGAGCGCATCATCAGGCGCGCCACGCGCGGCCGCCAACTGGCCAAAGAGGCGTCGATCGCCGGGGCGTCGAAGCCAGGGGCGTGAACCTCGGGACTCTGGAGTCGGCAGTCGGACGTCCGCAGTCCGAAGTCCCTCTCCCACCTGACGTTTGTCAGTGGCGCCCTCCGGTTCCGCGGCGCTATCGTGGAACCTGACGCCGGGTCCCGGCGTCTCTCCGGAAAGCAGCCCGTGGCAAGGCCCGTGCTAGAGTTGACGTTTTCGCCGGAGACCCTATTTCGTGAGTGACCTGAAGACCGACCTCGCCTCACTCCGGCTCAACGAGGAGCCCGAGAAATCACGTAAGGGCGTCTGGATCCTGCTCGCCGTGATCGTGATCGCGGCCGGCGCGGGCGCGCTCGCGTGGCGCAGCGCCGGCAGCTTCTCGAGCGTGGAGGTGACGGCCGTCTCGCCGGTGGTCGAACAAACCGGCTCCGCGGCGGCGGGCACGCCGGTGCTCACGGCGTCGGGCTACCTGGTCGCGCGGCGCGAGGCCGTCGTCTCGTCGAAGATTCAGGGACGCCTCTCGGAGCTCCACGTCGAGGAGGGCAGCGAGGTCCAACCGGGCGACATCCTGGCGCGTCTCGAGAGCTCCGACTACGAGGCGCAGTTGAGGCGCGCGCGCGCCGGCTCCGAGCAGTCGCAGGCCGCGCTCGTCTCTGCCGACGCCGCCATCCAGCGCGCGGAAGCGGATCTCGCCGAGTCGAAACGGCAGCTGGGTGTCAACGAGCGCTTGAACAGCGACAAGCTCGTGGCGGTCGACACGCTCGACGCGGCGCGCAGCAAGGTGCGCATGTCCGAAGCCGCCCTCGGGCAGGCCAAGGCTGATCGCGCGCGCGCGGCGGCCACGCTGTCCCAGTCGAAGGCCGACGTGCAACTGGCCCGGGCGCAGCTCGCCAACACGGTGATTCTCGCGCCGTTCGCCGGCACCGTCGTGAAGAAGATGGCGGAGGTCGGCGAGAGCGTGGCGCCAATTCCGCCCGGCGTCAACATCTCCACCGCCAGCGGCGCCATCGTCGCGCTCGCGGACCTGGCCACTCTGGAGATGGAAGCCGACGTCTCGGAGGCGAACGTGTCGCGCCTCACCGATGAACAGCCGGCCGAAATCACGGTCGAGGCGTTCCCGGATCGGAGGTACAAGGCGGTGCTCCGCCAGGTGATCCCGACGGCCGACCGAACGAAGGCCACGGTGCTCACCAAGGTCACGCTCCTCGAGAAGGACCACGACCTGAAGCCGGAGATGAGCGCCAAGGTGACCTTCCTCGAGCCGCGCAAGGCGGACAGCGCCGCGACCGCCGTTCCGTCGAAGCCACAGATTCTCGTGTCGCAGGCCGCTGTGGTCACGCGCGACGGCGGGACGAAGGTCTTCGAGATCGTCGACGGCCGTGCGGCGATCCGCCCGATAAAGACCGGCGTCACGCGCAACGACATGGTCGTCGTCACCGACGGCCTCGCCGGTTCCGAGCGACTCGTCTCAAAGCCGCCAGACACGTTGAAGGATGGCGACAAGGTCACGATCAAGAAATAGGCAGTAGGCAGTAAGCGGACAGTCGTAGGGCGCGACTTCAGTCGCGCCCTCCGTCGTCCGTAGTCCGTAGTCCGTAGTCCGAAGGAGCCCCGAATGGCCGCCGTTCAAGTACAGAGCGTCCGGAAGATCTACAAGCGCGACAGCCAGGACATCGTCGTGCTCGACGGGTTGAGCCTCGACGTGCCCGAAGGTGAGTTCGTGGCGCTCATGGGCCCGTCGGGCTCCGGCAAGACGACGCTGTTGAACCTGATCGCCGGAATCGATCGGCCCACGTCCGGCAAGGTGATCGTCGCGGGCACCGACCTCGGCCAGCTGTCCGAGGGCGCCCTGGCGAAGTGGCGGAGCCGGAGCGTCGGGTTCATCTTCCAGTTCTACAACCTGATCCCGGTGCTCTCGGCGGTCGAGAACGTCGAGCTGCCGCTGCTGCTGACGAAGCTCTCGAAGAAGGAGCGCCGCGAGCGCGCGCTCACCGCGCTCAAGGTCGTCGGC
>JBKPSY010000236.1:0-8609 GCA_046735235.1 Acidobacteriota bacterium
GTAAGATCTCGTGCCTTCGTGCCTTCGTGGTTTCGTTTGTGACAGCACGCTGACATGGAACCGCTGCTGACCCGATACGTCCGCGAGCCCAACTGCTTCACGCTCGACTTCTATCTGCAGCACGAAGGGTACGAAGGGCTCCGCAAGGCACTCGGCATGACGCCCGAGCAGGTCATCGATGCCGTGAAGGCGTCGGGCCTGCGCGGCCGCGGCGGCGCCGGCTTCCCGACCGGGATGAAGTGGCAGTTCGTCGACAAGAAGTCGCCGAAGGCGCGCTACATCTGCTGCAACGCGGACGAGAGCGAGCCGGGGACCTTCAAGGACCACCTGCTGATGGAGCGCAACCCGCACCTGCTCATCGAGGGGTGCGCGATCGGGTGCTACGCCATCGGATCGACGGTGGCCTACATCTACATCCGCGGCGAGTTCCTGCACGTCCAGCACATCCTCGAGCGCGCCATCGCCGAGGCCTACAAGGCCGGTCATCTCGGCAAGAACATCTACGGCAGCGGCTTCGACTGCGACGTGTTCGTGCACCGCGGCGCCGGCGCGTACGAGGCCGGCGAAGAGACCGCACTCATCGAGTCGCTCGAGGGCAAGCGCGCGCAGCCGCGGATCAAGCCGCCGTTTCCGGCCAGCGCGGGCCTCTACAACTGCCCGACCGCGGTGAACAACGTAGAGACGCTCTGCAACGTGCCGCCGATCATCACGCGCGGCGTCGAGTGGTACACGTCGCTCGGCCCCGAGAAGAACGGCGGGCCGAAGCTGTTCTGCGTGAGCGGCCACGTGAACACGCCCGGCGTGTTCGAGGCCGACATGCACGTGACCGTCCGCCAGCTGATTTACGACTACGCCGGCGGCATCCCGAACGGACGCCAGCTGAAAGGGGTCATTCCCGGCGGATCCTCCGTGCCGATCCTGCTGCCGAACCAGATCGACGTGCCCGCGAGCTTCGACGCGCTGCAGAAGGCGGGCACGCTCCTCGGCTCGGCCGGCATGATCGTCATGGACGACACGACCTGCATGGTCTGGGTCGCCAAGAACCTGCTGCACTTCTACCGTCGCGAGTCGTGCGGCAAGTGCACGCCGTGCCGGGAAGGCGGCGACTGGCTGTTCAAGATTCTCGACAAGATCGAGCGCGGCGAAGGCACGATGAAGGACATCGATCTGCTGCTCAGCGTGTCGGACAACATCGCGGGCAAGACCCTCTGCGCCTTCGGCGACGCGGCCGCCACACCCGTGCTGACGACGGTGAAGCAGTTCCGCGCGGAATACGAGGCGCACGTGAAGGAAGGCCGCTGCACGTGCCCCGCGGACTGGCGGGCCCGGACCCCGGTGGGCGCGCACTGATGCCGGCCATCGATCCGGTCGTCGTCGTCCAGATCGTGCTGGTCGTCGTGGTGTTCCACGCCCTGCTGCTGTCGGCGGCGGGCATGGTGTGGGCCGAGCGCAAGGTCGCGGCGCGTCTCCAGCAGCGCTTCGGGCCGACCATGGCCGGCCCGGCGGGACTGCTGCAGCCGTTTGCCGACGTCCTCAAGCTGCTGTTCAAGGAAGAGCTGCGACCGAAGGCGTCCGATGCGGTGCTGTTCTACATCGCGCCGGTCATCTCGGTCGGCACCGCGTTTCTCGCGTTCTGCGTCGTGCCCTTCGGGCCGCCGACGACGTTCTTCGGCCTGCTGAAGGAGCCGATCCCGCTCTACGTCGCCGATGTGAACGTCGCGATGCTGGTCGTCTTCGCCATCGCGTCGATGGGCGTCTACGGCATCGTGCTCGCCGGCTGGAGCTCGAACAGCAAGTACTCGCTGCTCGGCGGGCTGCGCTCGTCGGCGCAGATGATCAGCTACGAGCTGTGCTACGGGATGGCGCTGGCGTCAGTGCTGCTCGTCGCCAACTCGCTGTCGCTCAAGGATGTCGTGGAGGCGCAGGCGGGCGCCTGGCATCTCTTCGGCATTCCGATCCTGCCGCGCTGGTTCGTATTCGTGCAGCCCATCGGCTTCTTCATCTTCATGACGGCCGGCATCGCCGAGACCAACCGCGCGCCCTTCGACTTTCCCGAGGCGGAGCAGGAGCTCGTCGCGGGGTACCACACCGAGTACTCGAGCATGACGTTCGCGATGTTCTTCCTCGCGGAATACGTCAACATGGTCACCGTATCCGCCGTCGCGACCAACCTCTTCCTCGGCGGCTGGTTCCTGCCGCCCCTGCCGGTGTGGCTCGGCTTCGTGTGGTGGTTCGCGAAGCTCTCGGTCCTGCTCTTCTTCTACCTGTGGATCCGGTGGACGCTGCCGCGGTACCGGTATGACCAGCTGATGCAGTTCGGCTGGAAGTTCCTGCTCCCGCTGTCGGTCGTCAACCTGCTCGTCACGGCAGCCGGAGTGCTCTACTTTGGCCCTTAACACCGTCTTCTTTTACCTGTTCGGCGGCCTCGCCGTGGTCGCGTCGCTGCTCGTCATCGGGCAACGCAACCCGATCTACAGCGTGCTGCTCCTGATCGCGTCCTTCGCGGCGCTGTCGGGCCTCTACATCCTGCTCGACTCGCCGTTCGCCGCCGTGACGCAGATGATCGTCTACGCCGGCGCGATCATGGTCCTCTTCCTGTTCGTCGTCATGCTGCTGAACGTGCCGCGTGAGGACGCCGCCGAGTGGGACCGGAGCCATCCGCTGAACAAGCCGGGAGCGCGGCGCCTCGGGACGGCGCTGTCGGTGTTCGTCCTGGCTGAATTCATCTGGGCCGTGTGGCACATGGCCGGGCGCTTCGGCATGCCTCTGAAGGACACATCGGCCGGCTCGGTGAGCTCGGTCGCGGCCATCGGCCGGTCGATCTTCACGGACTACGCGTTCCCATTCGAAGCGACGTCGATCCTGATTCTCGCGGCGATGGTCGGCGCAGTGCTGCTCGCGCGAAGGGAGCAGGAGTAATGGGCGGCGTGACGCTCACGCACTATCTGGCGCTCTCGGCGCTGCTCTTTGCCATCGGCACGGCGGGGGTGTTCCTGCGCCGCAACGTGATCACGATCCTGCTCTCGATCGAGATCATGCTGAACGCCGTGAACCTGACGTTCGTGGCCGCCGGCCGGCAGTTCGCGTCGGTGGACGGCCAGGTGATCGTGTTCTTCGTGATGACCGTCGCGGCGGCCGAAGCGGCCGTCGGCCTGGCGCTCGTCATCGCGCTCTTCCGCCACCGGGAATCGCTGAACCCCGAGGCGTTCACCAGCCTCAAGTGGTGAGGCCGGAAGGATCGCTGTCGCCGTGCTCGCGCTGATTCCGCTGCTCCCGTTCGCCGGCTTCCTGGTCAACGCTTTTCTCGGGAAGCGGCTGTCGAAGTCCCTCTCGGGCGGCGTCGCCTGCCTGGCGATGTTGGCCGCCTTCGGGGTGTCCCTCTCGTCCGTCGTCTCGATGCTCTCGTCGCCGGATCGGGCGATCGAGCAGACCGTCTACACGTGGATTACGTCGGGCACGCTGAACATCGGCGCGACCTTCCGGGTGGATCCGTTGACCTCGGTGATGATCCTCGTCATCACCGGCATCGGCTCGCTGATCCATATCTACTCGACGGCTTACATGCACGAGGAGACCGACAGCGAGTACGCGCGGTACTTCTCGTACCTGAACCTGTTCGCGTCGTTCATGCTCGTGCTCGTCCTCGGCGCCAACTTCCCGATGATGTTCGTTGGCTGGGAAGGCGTCGGCCTGTGCTCGTATCTGCTGATTGGCTTCTGGTACAGGAAGCAGTCCGCCACCGACGCCGGCAAGAAGGCGTTCATCGTCAACCGCGTCGGCGACTTCGCGTTCATTCTCGGCACGCTGCTCCTGTTCTGGCAGTTCGGCACGCTGGACTTCCAGGGCGTCGCGTCGAAGGTCGCGGCGCTGCCGGTCGAGACGCACTGGGGCGTGCTCTCGGTGGCGTCGCTCCTGCTGTTCATCGGCGCGACCGGCAAGTCCGCGCAGATTCCGCTGTACGTCTGGCTGCCCGACGCGATGGAGGGCCCGACGCCGGTGTCGGCGCTGATTCACGCCGCGACGATGGTCACGGCCGGCGTCTACATGATCGGGCGCAACGCCGTGCTGTTCTCGCACGCGCCAGAAGCCATGCAGGTGGTCGCGGTGATTGGCGCCGCGACGGCGCTGTTCGCCGGGACGATCGGCCTCGTGCAGAACGACATCAAGCGCGTGCTCGCGTACTCGACTGTCTCGCAGCTCGGCTACATGTTCCTGGCGATGGGGGTGGGGGCGTACTCGGCCGGCATTTTCCACCTCTACACGCACGCGTTCTTCAAGGCGCTCCTTTTCCTCGGCAGCGGCGCGGTGATTCACGCGCTGCACGGCGAGCAGGACCTTCGGAAGATGGGCGGCCTGAAGAAAGACCTGCCGATTACCTACTGGACGTTCCTGATTGGCGCCATCGCGATTGCGGGCGTGCCGGGCCTGGCCGGCTTCTTCAGCAAGGACCAGATTCTCGGCGAGGCGTACCTGACCGGCCACACGACGCTGTGGGTCGTCGGCGTGCTGACCGCGCTGCTCACCGCCACTTACATGTTCCGGCTCGTCTTCATGGCGTTCCATGGCGAGCGGCATGAGCCCGCGGCGCAGGGGGCGCACGATGCGCACGGGCACGCCGGCGGGCACGGCCACGGCGGGCACTTGCACGACGCGCCGCCCGCGATGGCGCTCGCGCTGATCGTCCTCGCGATCGGCTCGGTCGTGGCGGGCTACGTCGGTGTCCCGGTGGCGCTCGGCGGCCACAACGAGATCGAGCACTACCTCGCGCCGAGCTTCGCCGCACATGGCGGCGAAGCTGGCCCCAGCCGCGCCGAAGCCCCCGCCGCCGAAGGCGGCCCAAGCCACGAAGTGGCCCCTGCCGGCGAAGCCGGCCACCCCGAAGGCGCGCTGAGCGAAGCCGCCCTCATGGGTATCTCCATCGCCGTCGCTCTCGGCGGCATCGGCATCGCCTGGTACTTCTTCATGGCGAATCCGAAGGCCGCCGACTCGGTGGCCGAATCGGCGGGTCCCGTGCACGACCTGCTGCTGAACAAGTACTACGTGGACGAGATCTACGACGCCGCCATCGTCGAGCCGATCGTCAACGTCTCGCGCGGCGGCCTCTGGAAGATCGTCGACGCGGAAATCATCGACGGCGCCGTGAACGGCGCGGGCTCGTTCGTCTCGCTCGGCTCGGGACTCCTGCGGCGCCTGCAGACCGGTTCGGTCCGTGTCTACGCCGCCTCGTTCATGCTGGGCGTCGTGACGGTGCTCGGCTACTACGTCTGGCGGTTCGTCCAGACGACGAATTTCTGAGGACATGACCGCGCACCTGCTCACGCTCGTCATCGCCCTGCCGCTCATCGGCGCGCTCGTCGTGCTGCTCGTCCCGAACCGCGACGAGCAGGGCGCCAGGCTGATTCGTCAGCTGGGGCTCGTCGTGTCGCTGGCGGTCTTCGCGCTGACGCTCCTGGTCTGGGCGCGCTTCGACGCCGGCTCGGCGGAGTTCCAGCTCGTGGAATCGGCGCCCTGGATTCCGGCGTTCGGCATCACGTACCACGTCGGCGTGGACGGCATCAGCCTGCTGCTCGTCGTCCTCACGGGGTTCCTGACGCCGATCTCGCTGCTGTCGTCGTGGGAGTCGGTGGAGAAGAAGACGAAGGAATTCACCTTCTTCGTCCTGGCGCTCGAGGCCGCCATGATCGGCGTCTTCCTGTCGCTGGATCTCTTCCTCTTCTACGTCTTCTGGGACGCGATGCTCATCCCGATGTATTTCCTCATCGGGATCTGGGGTTACGACCGGCGCATCTACGCGGCCCTCAAGTTCATGCTCTACACGATGGCCGGCAGCGTCCTCATGCTGGTCGCCATCCTCGGCCTCGGCTGGCTGCACAGCGAGGCGACCGGGAGCTACTCGTTCGACTACGCGGAGTTTCTCGCGCTGAAGATCGCGCCGTCGACCCAGTACTGGTTCTTCCTCGCCTTCGCGGTGGCGTTCGCGATCAAAGTGCCGCTCTTCCCGTTCCACACGTGGCTGCCCGACGCTCACGTCGAGGCGCCGACCGCGGGCTCAGTCATCCTGGCGGGCGTGCTGCTGAAGATGGGCACTTACGGCCTCATCCGGTTCGCGTTCCCGCTCTTCCCCGAGGCGGCGGCCTACTTCGCGCCCTATCTGGCCGGACTGGCGGTCATCGGCATCATTTACGGCGCCCTCGTCGCGATGGTGCAGCCGGACATGAAGAAGCTGGTGGCCTACAGCTCGGTGAGCCACCTTGGCTTCGTGGTCCTCGGCATCTGCGCCATGAACCCCAACGGCCTGCAGGGCGCCGTCTATCAGATGGTCGCGCACGGGGTCAGCACCGGCGGCCTCTTCCTCGTCGTCGGCATGCTCTCCGATCGCCGGCACACGCGTCTCATCTCGGAATATGGCGGCCTCAAGGCCGTGGTGCCGCGCCTGTCGGCCGCGTTTCTTGTCATCACGCTGTCGTCGATCGGGCTGCCGAGCCTGAACGGGTTCATCGGCGAGTTCCTCGTCCTCCTCGGAACGTTCCTGTGGCAGCCCCGCTTCGCGGTGTTCGCGGCCACGGGCGTGATCCTCTCGGCCGTCTACATGCTCTGGATGGTGCAGCGGGTGTATTACGGCGAGGTAACCAACCCGAAGAACGAGAAGATGTCGGACCTGAGCCCACGCGAATGGGCGGTCATCACGCCCGTGATCGTGATGGCGATCTTCATGGGCCTGGCGCCCAACGTCTTCCTGCACCCGACCGCGGCATCGATTGACAAGGTCGTCGAACGGATGCAGGCGAGGACCCAGTCTGTCGAGCGCGTGGATCGTCCGGCCGCGCCGGCGCGCACCGCGCTCGAGGCCGCACGCTGATGCTGAACTCTTCGCTCGCCGCCGTCGTCCCGATGATCTGCGTCACGCTGGCGGCCCTGGCCGCCATGGTGGCGGAAGCCTTCCGCGGCAAGGACGAGCAGATGCCCATTGGCGGCCTCGGCGTGATCGGGCTCGGCTTCGCCCTGGTCGCGTCGTTTCTGCTCTGGGGCCACGACGCGCAGAGCTTCGGCCTCGTCCGCGCCGACAACTTCGGCCTCTTCATCACCATCACGCTCTGCGTCGTCGGACTTCTGACGATCGCCTTCTCGGGACAGATCATCCGCCGCGACGGGCTGCCACAGGGCGAGTATTACGCCCTGATGCTGTTCGCACTCGCGGGCATGATGCTGATGGCGACGGCCACGGATCTGCTCACGATTTTCCTGGCGCTCGAGATCCTGTCGATTTCGGTCTACGTGCTGACCGGGCTGCGCCGTGATTCGCCGCAGGCCATCGAGGCGGCGTTCAAATATTTCATGCTGGGCGCGTTCGCGAGCGCCTTCTTTCTTTACGGCACGGCGCTGACCTACACGCTCACCGGATCGACACGACTCGAGCGCGTCGGCACGTGGATGGCGGCCGAGGGCATGCAGATCTCGCCGATGATGCTGGCGGCCACGGGCCTGCTCCTCGTCGGCTTCGCGTTCAAGATCTCGGCGGTGCCGTTCCACATGTGGACGCCTGACGCCTACGAGGGCGCGCCCACCGTTGTCACAGGCTTCATGTCGACGGGCGTGAAGGCCGCGGCGTTTGCAGCCTTCACGCGTGTGTTCCTGTCGGCCTTCGAGCCGATGCGCGCCGATTGGATCCCCGTGCTCTGGGGCGTGGCGATGCTGACGATGATCGTCGGCACGTTCGTGGGCGTGGCGCAGACGAACCTGAAACGCATGCTCGCGTACTCGAGCATCGCGCACGCCGGCTACCTGCTCGTCGGCCTCATCGCGGCCAACGAAGTGGGGAAGGCCGCGATCCTGTTCTACCTGCTGGCCTACGCGGTCACGAACCTCGGCGCGTTCGGGATCATTGCGCTGCTCAGCACGGCGGATCGCCCGCATGAAGAGCTGCGCGACTTCACGGGCTTATGGTATTCGCGGCCGGCGCTGGCGGGCCTGATGACCGTGTTCCTGTTGTCGCTGGGCGGCCTGCCGCCAACGGCCGGCTTCGTCAGCAAGTGGTACATCTTCAGCGCCGCCGTTCGTGCGGGGCACTACGACCTCGCGATCGTCGGCATGCTCTCGAGCGTCGTGTCGGTCTTCTTCTACGTGCGCGTCGTCGTCATGATGTACATGGCGGAGCCGACCGAGGCACAGCCCAGGCCTGTCGTCGGGATGGTGCCGTTCCTGGCACTGGTCGCCTCGACGATTGCGATCTTCTACCTGGGTATCCTGCCGACTCGCGTCATCGATCTCGCCGCCGCGTCCGTCAGCACGATCTTCTAGATTTCCACGAAGGCGGTCCCGAGCCGACTCAGGCTCCGCTGGATTCCCCGAGCGTATTGATACGGGCAACCAGGTCCTCGTAGAGCACGCGCATCTGCCGCTGCGTCTCGACGATGTGACCCGTCAGGTCGCGATTGACTCCGTGGATGTCGTCCTGAAGTTCGGCCTTCATGGCGTGCATCTCCGCGCGCGTCGCGAACCCCGCCAGATCCTGCTTGGTCGGCAGTTCAGCCATCTCCTGCCGCACGGCAGAAAACTCATCACGCATCTCGGTACGAAGTTGCACAATTTGCGACTCGACAACACCCAGC
>JBKPSY010000237.1:0-6086 GCA_046735235.1 Acidobacteriota bacterium
GCGCGATCTTCGGTGCTGGCACTCGTGAACGGCACGTCCGATCCGGGCACGACCACCGACAGGGGCACGTAGAACCGCGTGTCAGCCAGCCGGAAGTACGCCGGCGAGACGAACACGTGCAGGTCGGTGGGTGGCAGGTCCGTCTCCAGGGCGTCCATCAGCTGCTGCTCGCGGTCGTCGTGTGTCGAGTGCTTGAAGTCGCGCGCCGCGTAATAGCCGGATCTGTACTCGAGCGTCACACCCGGCCGCGTCGTCTTCACGGTGATGCGTCGGTACTTGCCGTCGCGCGCCGCGTTCGTGCTGCTGTAGCCGAGGATGTAGTACGAGGACGTGTCTTCGATCACGCGGTCGAAGACCTTGCCGAGATCGTTGCTGTCGAGGAAGGCGCGTCCGCCCGTGTCCTCTGACAACGTGACCAGCGTGTCCTGCGAGCCGGCGAGGCTGCTGAACTGATTCTGCATCGACGCGCCGGTGAACGCGGCGTTGCCGCGCACGCTGGCGGTCTGGGCCTCGCCCCCGGGAACCACCGCCTGCAGCCCGCGCGTGTCGGCGGCGTAGATCGCGACGTTCGCGCGAACGGCGTGGTCGATGACCGCGCGGATCTGGACGCGGTTCTCGAGGCCGGTCTGGCTCATACCGCCGCTGAAGTACACGATCGACTTCTTCTGGTCGGTGCCGCCCAGCGCGTCGGCGAGCGTGCGCAGCGCATCGAGCCGGCGGTCGGTGTTCATGATGTTGATCTCGGTCTCGTCCGCCGTGAACGCCGCGCCGTTGTCTGGCGTGCCGTCGGAGTCTCCGGTTGAGCCTTCCTCGAAGCCGAAGCCGCCGTTCGGGTTCAACTGGTCGAGCGCGTGGTCGATCCGCTCCCGCTCGTCCGTGAAGTCGAGCGCGACCTTCCACGTGGTGGACAGCGTCACGACGGACACGAGATCGGACGGCGTGAGCTTCGCGTCCACGTAGTGACGCGCCGAGTCAACCGCCCGCGTGGCTTCTTCGGGCTGCATCGACGAGAGATCGAAGAACAGCACGATCAGCCGACGGCCGTCGAACTGGGCCCTCGACAGGGCAGGCTGCGCCGGCAAGGGCCCTTCGATAGGGCTCAGGGCAGGCCGCCCCGTGGCGGGGGCCGGCTTCGGCGGCAGAGGCCCTTCGGGCAGCGGCCGCTCCGCGGCTTGGGCGGGCTGCGCCGGCAGGGGCCCTTCGACAGGGCTCAGGTCAGGCCGCGGGTTCCGGGCGAGCTGCTCGTACTCGGAGCGCTGGATCGCCTGCGGCTTTCCATCTTCCAGGACGACGAAGTCCTCGCGCTTGAGGTCGCGGACGAACTGCCCCTTCTTGTCGCGCGCGACGACGTTCACGAGCACCAGCTCGGTGCCTCCATGGAAGACGGGCGCCGGTTGGCCGTTCGGCGCCTGCGCCCGCAAATCGCCGATGGCGACGAGACAACCCGCCACGGTGATGAGGGCGACGGCAAGGCGTGTTGGGCGCTTCACGTCAGAACCTCACCCTGGCGACGATCTGCACGCTGCGCATCGGCCGAGCCGAGACGACCTGGCCGTACGTCGGCGAGTTCACCACCGTGTCAATCGTCGCGTACTGGACCGTGTTGAACACGTTGTTGGCCTGCACGCGAATCGACAGGCCACGCGTCCCCGCAAAGGTGATGTTCCGCGTGAGCGCGAGGCTCGCGTTCGAGATGCCGGGGCCCTCAATGGTGTTTCTCGCCGCGTCGCCGAACTGGCCCGGCGGCGGCACGACAAACGCCGCCGTGTTGAAGAACGTGGTCACTGTCGGGTCCGCGACTGAAATGGGCGCACCGGTGTAGTCCGCTCGCAGCGACCCATTCGAGCCCCTGCTGACGTCGGTGATGTCGCCGAGGACCCGCGCGGTGAATGGCGTGCCCGAGGCCAGCTGCACCGTCCCCGACAGCATCCAGCCCCCCGCAATCGCGGCCGGAACGCCCCTCGTCAGCCACGGACGGTTCGGGCCGAACGGCAGCTCGTAACTCCAGTCGGCGTTGAAGCGGTGCCGCTGGTCGAAGCTGGAGAGCCCCCACTCAGCGTCGAGGTTCTTGTCGTCCTGGGCGACGACCACCGCGCCGCCGCCGATTGTCGAGGCGTTGTCCATCGATTTCGAATACGTGTAGGTGCTGCCGACGGCAAACCCGTGCGTCTGGCGCTTCCGGACGCGCAGGCTGAACGAGTTCATCAGCGAATGGCCGAGCGACGACTCCCAGATGTACGGCGGCAGGTTCGGATCGATCGTGCCGTCTGGTCCGCGATTCGGCGCACGCTGGATGTCGAGGTCGCCGCCGCGCGTCCCTGTATATGACGCGCCCACGATGATGGTGCGCGTCAGCTCGCGCTGCACGTCGACGTTCCAGATGTGGACGAACCCGAGGCGGAACGCGGGATCGATGCCATAGGTGTTCTGCGTGTCGACCTCCGGGGGCACGGTGAACACGGTGGACAGGGAGATCGGCTGGGCGACACTGCCAAACGCCGTCGTCGCGGTGGCATAAGGCGGCTGTGCGGCGAGCTGCTGCGCGATCGGCAGATAGGCGCCGGTGATGTAGTTGACCCCGTAGCCGGCACGCAGTGTCCACTTCTCCGCTGGCTTCCACGCGATGCCCAGCCGCGGCGCGATGTTGTTGCGATCCGAAAACGCGAGCGAGTCGGGATACGCGCCCGTGAACGGCCCGGAGCCGCCGGCGGTGACCGGCACGGCGGCGGTGAAGTCGGAGTTGGCGTCCAGGGTGGCGAGCCGGTTGCCTGTTTCGGTCACCGGCGAGAAGAACTCGTAGCGGACGCCGAGGTTCAGCGTCAACGTGGTCGTCATCCGCCAGTCGTCCTGAAAGAAGACGTCCCACGTCCGCTGACGGAAGTGCTCGGTGCCCGGCGTGAAGTTCAACGTCGCCTCCTGCGGCAGCCCGAGCAGGAAGTCCGCGAAGTCGTCGCCCGAGCCAGCGACGCGCGTGAGCGCTGCCGGATCGGTGTAGAGGCCGGTAAAGATGTAGCTGCCGTTCGCGTTCGCGTCGACATGGCTGTCGACGTCGATCAGCCGCAAATCGCCACCGGCCCGGAGCGTGTGCTTGCGCTTCGTCGTGGACGCGGCGTAGCTGAGGGCGAACGTCCGGTTCAACACCTCGGACGGCGTCACATCCGCGAGGCTGCTGATCGTCTTGAACGACAGCGACGGCACGCCCCAGTCGAACGGATCGGTCGAGACGCCGCCGATGCCCGCGTTGCCGGCCACGTTCGTGACGCCAGAGTAGAGATTGGCGACGTCGGCGCTGTTGCGATTGAACTGCAGCCGGATCGAGTGAAAGATGTTCGCCTTCGCGAAGCTGATGCCGACGGGTACGTCCCAGGCCGATTGAAGCGACGTGCCACCCAGCGTCGGAAATGACGTCGTCCGATCGCTGTCGCCGTGACGGTAGTGCACGCCCAGGCTGATGTTCAGTCCCTGTCGTCCCTGGCCACCGCGTCCTCGGCCGCCAAATCCCCCTTGGCCTCCTTGCCCTCCTTGCCCCCCTCGCCCTCCTTGCCCTCGTTGCCCTCCCTGCCCCGCCTGCTGCCCCAGGCTGAACACGAGCCGCACGTTCACGTCGTCAGTGTTCGTGACAGCGGAGGAGGTGTAGCGGAAGTTCTGGCTGTCGCCCGGCAGGTTCGGGAGCGGAAAGTACGTGAGCAGCGCGCGCGACGACGGATCGACGCGCGATTGCGGGATCTGGTTGCCGGGAAACGCGACGCCGGTCTGGGGATCAATGACGGGCAATCCGAGCGACGAGAAGTCTCCGCCGCGCGCCGCCGCCGTCGGCACCGTGGACAGCACGTCGAACGGAGTTCCTGAGTGGTTGCCGTTGTAGTTCACGAAGAACGTCGTGCGGCTCGTGCCCTTGTTGACCGCGGGGATCTTCACGGGGCCGCCGAGGGTGAGGGTGTATCGCTGCTGGAAGTACTCGGGCTTTTCCGTCGGCGCGCCGGTGAGCGAGAACGGCGCGGCGTCGAGCGCCGACCCGGCGAGTGTCGCCGAGAACTGGCCTCGTATCTGCTCGTTGCGCATGCGGCCGCCGAACGCGAACCCACCCGGCCCGCCCAGGCCACCGGGCCCGCCGAAGCCGCCGCCGCCAAAGCCGCCGCCGAATCCGCCGCGTCCTCCAGGTCCGGCCTGGCCGGCGCCCGCGTCGGCGCGGAACGCGTCGCCTCCTGGCGCGAAGTCCCCTGGCGAGCGTCCGGCAAAGCGCTCGGCCAGCAGCGAGTTGTTCAGCTGTCCACTGCTGCCCATGCTGACGACGGTCTCGCCGGTGCTTTCGGTCGAGAAGCCTGACGGCAGCGCGGTGTCGCCCGAGCTCGACTCGTCGGACGTGGCGCTCTGGCCAGCGGCGTCTGCCTGCAGGCCGAGGGTTTGAAAACGCCGGCCGCCCGCGCGGTTCGTACCGGCCGCCCCCGATGCGGTGCCCCCGCCGTTGGGCGGGCGATTCGGCGAGCGTGGACCCTGTGTCGCGCCGGGCGCTGCGGCCGCCGTCGTTGCCGGCGCCGGCGTGCGCGCCACGCGCGACGCCAGGGTGAGCGTCAAGTCCAGACGCTGTTGGCAACTGGCCGGATCCAACGTGACGGCCTCTGTCACAGGTGCGAACGCGGCCAGCTCGGCCTGCAGCTGGTACGCGCCGGCAGCCGCCACGCGGATCCGATATGTGCCGTCGATGTCGGTATACGTCGCCGCGACGACCGCCTCGCCGCTTCTGAGTGTCAGCGCGACTCCCGGCAGCGGGGTGGCGCCCGAGCGCACGGCACCGGCGATCGCACAGGCCGGAGTCGCCGGCGGTTGGCCGGTGGCCGACTGCGATGCGAGCAGCGCGCTCAGGAGGAGCACGGCCTCGGACACGGCGCCCATACCTCGATCTGACTTGCTGCCTGTGACAAATCCACGGCAGCCTCATGAAAAATCAGATCGATCGTACCCAGCCGCCCGGCGGGAGCTTGTAAAGTTGTGTGTCGATGCCCACCCCCGACGAGCTGGACCGGCCCACGACGCTTCCGCGGTGGGTCACGGCGGTGGACGTCCTCAGCGTCACGATCGGGCTGGCTTGCTTTGCGGCGGCGGTGGGAGGCGGCTTCAAGCTCGGCGGCGACGTCCTGCACCTCTCCGTCAAGTCGCCGTGGGCGCCACTCTTCATCGCCGTCGCGCTCGCGACGCTGCGTCACATCCGTTATCCGAGACCACATGTACTCGCACGGATGCTGGCGCCGCTCCGGCGATTCGTCGCGCGAGAAGGGTTCCGGGCCGCGTGGTGGCCGTTTGTCGCGACCAGGACTGCCGTGCTCGCGATCGGGCTTCTCGCCGTCTACACGTTCGGCATGCCGACCGAGGCGAAGAGACTGGGCATCTCCGACAGCCAGCTCGTGAACTTGCCCCTGCGATTCGACGCGGGATGGTACTTGAGCGTCGCGCGGGTCGGCTACCTGTGGGCCCCTGGTGATCGCGAGCGGGGCCGCCAGCAGAACATCGTCTTCTTCCCGGCGCTGCCGATGGGCATGCGCGTGCTCGGCTACCTGTTCGGTCGCAGCGGCGTCGGATTCCTGTACGCCGGCGTGCTCATCTCGCACGTCGCCTTTCTCGCCGCGCTCGTTCTCCTCTTCGAGCTCGCGCGTGACGACCTCGGCGACGAAGCCTCCGCTACAGCGGCGGTAGTGCTGTTGTGCACGTACCCGTTCTCGCTGTTTCACGGAGCCGTTTATACCGAATCGCTGTACCTGCTCGGCGTCGTCGGGGCAGTCCTCGCGTGCAGGCGCGAACGGTGGACGCAAGCGATGGGATGGGGCGCGCTTGTCGGATTGACTCGGCCTAACGGATTCGTCCTCTCGGCGACGCTTGGCGTGCTGCTGTTCGAGACGATGCTGCGGAAGAAGGCCGCATCGGGTCGCCTGAGCATGCCCTCGCTGCCTGCCGCGACCGCGATCGTCGCGCCAATCGCGGGCGCCGCCCTTTACTGGCTGTTCATCTGGCACCTCACCGGCAATCCGTTTCAGTGGTCGGAGCAGCAGGTGGCCTGGGGCCGCACCTTCAGCGGGTTTTCTCCCTTGCGC
>JBKPSY010000238.1:0-5149 GCA_046735235.1 Acidobacteriota bacterium
GGCTGTAGGTTCGTGGGTCGGTGGGTCTGTGGGTCGGTGGGTGGGTGGGTCTGTGGGTCGGTGGGTCGGTGGGTCTGTGGGTCGGTGGGTCGGTGGGTCAGTGGGTCGGTGTGTCCGGTCGGGCGGGGCTTGGCGACAACAGTAGGGCGGGGCTTCACGAGAACATAGGGCGGGCTTCACGAGAACAGTAGGGCGGGGCTTCAGCCCCGCCAAACTCACCGCATTTCCGTTTGCAAGTACCGCGACGGCAGCGGGTGCCCGACAAACGGCGCGATCAGCTTCGACGCCGCCACCACCCCCGCCAGGTTGACGCCCGTCGTGACCCCCAGCCCGTTGAGCATGTAGACGAGATCTTCGGTCGAGAGATTTCCAGCGGCGCCCGGCGCGTACGGGCAGCCGCCCAGGCCGCCTGACGAGCTGTCGAAGATCGAGACGCCGGACTCCAGTCCCGCGTAGACGTTGGCCAGCGCGGTGCCGCGCGTGTCGTGGAAATGCAGCGCCAGCTCCGGAAGCGGCACGCGCGCGGACACGGCCTCGACGACATCGCTCACCTGGCCGGGTGTCGCGACGCCGATCGTGTCGCTGATCGCCAGCTCCGCGGCGCCGATGTCGTGCAACCGCATCGCGACGTCGACGACCTGCAGCACCGGGACGTCGCCCTCGTACGGACATCCGAATGCCGTCGACAGATAGGCTCGGACGCGCATCCCGCGATCACGCGCGCCGCGCGTCACGGCCGCGTACGTCTCGAGCGACTGGGCAATGGACTGGTTGATGTTGCGCTGGCTGAACGTTTCTGACGCGGCCGCGAAGATCGCGATCTCAGTCATGCCGGAAACCGCCGCGGCGTCGAGGCCCTTCAGGTTCGGCACGAGCGCGGAGTAGCGAGTGCCGGCGCGTCGCGTGACGCCAGACGCGACGTCGCCCGCGTCGCCCATCTGCGGAACCCACTTGGGGCTGACGAACGCCGTCATTTCGACCACGGGTAACCCGGCGTCGGCGAGCGCCTCCACGAACGCAATCTTCGCCGCGGTGGGGACGGCCGCGGCTTCGTTCTGCAGGCCGTCGCGAGGGCCGACCTCCACGATCGTGACCCGCGACGGCAGCGTCGATCGGGTCACGCGACCTCCACGAGCGCCGTGCCCGGCTGGACGAGGTCGCCAGGCACGCAACGGACGCTCTGCACGGTGCCTTCAACAGGCGCGCGGAGCGGCAGCTCCATCTTCATCGCTTCGAGAATGACGAGCGGCTGGCCCACGGTGACGTGGTCGCCAACGGCGACGAGCACCGCACGCACCGTCGCCGGCATCGGCGCCGACAGTTCTCCGGCGGCGTCCCGGCTCGGACGTGCCGGTGCCTCCGCGGCGGTGACCTCGAGGTGGAAAACGTGCCCGTTGAAGAAAATCCACGGCGATTCGGACGGGCCCGCGACAAACGCGCGGCCACCGGCCTTGCCGTCTGCGCGAAGCCGCCAGGCGCCCGGGCCGTCGGCGGTTGCCATCCAGCGCGTGCCGTCGATCTCGAACCCGCCGTCGCCGAGCGGGACGACGTCGCGAGACACGGTGCCGAGCCGCACCCGGCGCTTCTCCGTCATCGTCAGTTCCGCCAGCCCGTCAGCGAGCGCCAGGGATCCGGCGTCTCGACCGTGCTCCCACCCTGTGACGCCGGCGTGGCCGCCGCCAGGAGCGCTGCCGCCGCGACTTCTTCGGGGAGGCCATCGACGCACGTGTCCGCCACGAGCTCGTCCAGCGTCCGCTCGATGAAGCGCGTATCGAGGCGTCCCGCGCGAACATCGGGGTGATTCACCAGCGCGCGAAGGAAGGGCACGTTGGTATGGATGCCGAGGACGGCGAACTCGGACAACGCGCGGTCCATCCGCGCCAGGGCGAGCGCCCGGTTTTCGGCCGAGACGATGAGCTTGGCGACGAGCGGGTCGTAGTGGACCGAGACGTGGCTGCCTTCGCGGACGCCGCTGTCCACGCGAACGCCCGGACCGGCAGGCTCGCGATAGAGCAACAGTGGCCCCGATTGAGGCAGGAAGCCTTCGGCCGGATGCTCAGCGTACACGCGACACTCGATCGCGTGGCCGCGCTGCCGCAGCTGATCGACTCGCCACGGCAGCGGCTGGCCGGCCGCGATGAGCAGCTGCGCACGCACGAGATCGACGCCGACGACCTGCTCGGTCACCGGGTGCTCGACCTGCAGGCGCGTGTTCATCTCCATGAAATAGAACAGCGGCGAGCCAGACGACTCGTCGAGCAGGAACTCGATCGTGCCGGCATTCCGGTAGCCGCAGGCGCGGGCAGCAGCGACGGCTGCTTCGCCCATGGCGGCCCGCAACTCCGGCGTCAGCGCCGGCGACGGGCTTTCCTCGACCACCTTCTGCTGCCGCCGCTGCAGTGAGCACTCGCGCTCGAAGAGCGAGACGACGTGCTCGTGGTCATCCGCGAAGATCTGGATCTCGACGTGCCGCGGACGCTCGACGAGGCGTTCGACATACAACGTGCCGTCGCCGAACGCGGCCTCGGCGTTCCGGCGCCCGGCTTGAATGGCGGCCGCCGCGTCTTCTTTACGTCGAACGATCTGCATGCCGATGCCGCCGCCGCCCGATGACGGCTTGAGCAGGGCCGGGTATCCAACGCGCTCGATCGCCGCGACGAGCGATCGGTCGGCCTGCGAGTCGGGCGCTTCGCCCGGAACGACCGGCACGCCGGCGCGCTGCATCAGCGCGCGCGCCTCGATCTTCGATCCCATGCGCTGCATCGCGCTGGCCGGCGGTCCGATGAAGACGAGCCCCGCGTCCACGCACGCCGCCGCAAACTCGTCGTTCTCCGACAGGAAGCCGTAGCCCGGATGTACCGCTTCGGCGCCCGACCGCCGGGCGGCGTCGATGATCGCGCCGATGTTCAGGTAGCTCTCACGAGCAGCGGCAGGGCCGATACGTTCGGCGCGGGTGGCGTCGCCGACGTGCACCGCGCCGGCATCGGCATCGGAGTACACCGCCACCGTCTCGACGCCCATCTCGCGGCAGGTGCGCATCACGCGCACGGCAATCTCGCCGCGGTTCGCGATCAGGATGCGGCGGAACATCGGCGTCAACGCCCGGTGCGCCAGGACGCTTCGCGCTTCTCGAGGAACGCGCGAATGCCCTCCTGGCCTTCCGGCGACACGCGGCGCGAGGCGATGGCCTCGGCGCAGAGCGTCATGACGTCCGCCGGCCCGCGGCGGCTCACCTCGGCGATGAGCAGCTTGGCGGCGCTCTGCGCGCCTGGCGCGCCGGCAAGCAGCAGCGCCTGGTACCGCGCGATCTCGGCGTCGAGATCCGCAGCGGGAACGACCGAGTGCGCCAGGCCGATGTCTCTAGCGCGCGCGGCGCTGAAGCGATCGCCCGTCAGGAAGAGCTCCCGTGCCGCGGACCGGCCGATCTTCGCGATCACGAAGGGCGAGATGACCGCGGGGATGAGGCCCAACCGGACCTCGGTGAACCCGAAGATCGCGTCGTCGGCCGCGACGACGATGTCGCAGACGGCGACGAGGCCGACACCGCCGCCAAGGGCCGCGCCGTGAATGCGCCCAATCACGGGCATCGGCAGGCGATCCAGCGTCAAGAACATTCGCGCCAGATCGCTCGCGTCATCGACGTTCTGCTCGCGCGTGTAGCGGGCCATGCGGCCCATCCACTCCAGATCGGCGCCAGCGCAAAACGACGGGCCGGCGCCTTCGAGGATCACGAGGCGCACGCTGGCGTCGGCGATGACGGAGTCCGCCCACCACGTCAGCTCGGTGATCATGCCGTCATTGAATGCGTTCCTGACGTCGGGCCGCGCCAGCGTGAGGCGCTCGACGCCGGCGTCGCGCGACACGTTCAGGTACTTGAATCCCATCAGCTACATCCGGAAGACGCCGAACTTCGGCGGCGCGACAGGCGCGTTCATCGCCGCCGCGAGGCCGAGCGCCATGGCACCCCGCGTGTCGAGCGGATCCAGAATGCCGTCATCCCAGAGACGCGCTGTCGAGTAATAGGGCGATCCCTCGAGCTCGTATTTCGCGAGGAGTGGGTCGCGAATGGCGGCTTCTTCGTCCGCGCCGAGCGACTGTCCGGCGCGCGCCAGCTGATCGCGCTTGACCTGGACGAGGACGCCGGCCGCCTGCTCACCACCCATGACGGAGATCCGCGCGTTCGGCCACATCCACAAGAAGCGCGGTTCGTACGCGCGGCCGCACATCCCGTAGTTCCCCGCGCCGAACGACCCGCCGATGATCGCGGTGATCTTCGGCACCGTGGTATTGGCCACAGCGTGCACCAGCTTGGCGCCGTCCTTGGCGATTCCCGCGCGCTCGTACTGGCGTCCCACGATGAAGCCGGTGATGTTCTGCAGGAAGATGAGCGGGATGCCGCGCAAGGTGCACAGCTCGATGAAGTGCGTCGCCTTGAGCGCCGATTCCGAGAAGAGGACGCCGTTGTTGGCGACGATGCCGACGAGGAGGCCGTGGATGCGGGCGAACCCCGTGATGATGGTCGTCGCATAGCGCGCCTTGAACTCGTCGAACCGCGAGCCGTCCACGAGCCGCGCGATCACCTCGCGGACGTCGTATTGCCGCCGCAGATCCGACGGCACGATGCCGTACAGCTCTTGCGGATCGTAGCGGGGATCTTCAGCGGTCGTGATGTCGATGGCTGGCGGCTTTGCCGAGTGCAGCGTCGAGATGACGGTGCGGGCCAACTCCAGCGCGTGCGCGTCGTCCTCGGCGAAGTAGTCGGCGACGCCGGACAGGCGGGTGTGAACGTCGGCGCCGCCCAGCTCCTCGGCCGTGACGTCCTCGCCCGTCGCGGCCTTCACGAGCGGTGGCCCGCCGAGGAAGATCGTGCCCGTGCCCTTGACGATGATCGTCTCGTCCGACATCGCGGGCACGTACGCGCCGCCAGCCGTGCACGATCCCATGACGACGGCCACCTGCGGAATCCCCTCGGCCGACATCCGCGCCTGGTGGAAGAAGATCCGGCCGAAGTGATCGCGGTCGGGGAAGACCTCGGCCTGCAGGGGCAGGAACGCGCCACCTGAATCCACGAGATAGACACACGGCAGGTGATTGGCGAGCGCGACTTCCTGCGCGCGCAGGTGCTTGCGCACCGTGATGGGGTAATAGG
>JBKPSY010000239.1:0-7984 GCA_046735235.1 Acidobacteriota bacterium
CTTGTCGGGTAACCGGCACGTGGGTTCGAATCCCACCCTCTCCGCCACAAATGTCTGTTAACTAAGTGTAATAGAACGAGTTAGCGGCGCGAGCCGCAGTTAGTTCCCAGTTCGGCGAGTGGCACAAGGGCAAGGCCGAGATCCTCAAGGACATCACGTGGCTCCACGGGCCAGAGGCCTGCTCGCACAAGCCAGAAGAAATACGTAGTTGAGAAAATAAGGTTGATGACGCCGGAAAATTGCCGTGGCGCAGGTGTCGTCCACAAGTCAGGCCGGACCTAACCTCGGCACATACGTGATGCAGAACCAAAACGGCCAATGGCTGACCGGAGCTTCACGAACGTGATTCCGCAGGCTCCGCCCTACAAAAAAGGGGACGGCTGCCCCGCGCTAGTCCAGCGTCCGCCTGAACGACCCGTGAAACTGAGACAGCGCCGCTAAGTCTGGGGTGTAAGCGGTTCGGTCCAGGCCTCATCGTCTCGACGCTGATATCCCTTTGCCACTCGGTGTCGTTCGGGTTGAGGTGGTGCCGGCAAGGATCAGGTGTCCACAACGAGACAGCCGGCACGAGCTCAGGCCGGCTACAGTCTCTATGCTGAGCTGTTCCCAGAGCCGACGCCAATCGATAGACATCGCCCGGCGCGTGCTCTGCGGCCCGAGTGAGGCTCCAAATCCACTGAGACGTGCCCATGCGATTTCTCATCTCGTTGCAATTCTTTGCATTGGCGATTCCCCTCTTGGGTTATCCGTCACGCGCTCTCGCTCAATCAACGGCGTCGATTCTTGCTGACGCTCCAAAGCAGGACCTTGCTCAATTCGAGGGCACCTATCATTATCGTGAAGGCCTGACACTTTTTATGGTGAGCGATGGCAGTCAATTGTTCGCCCTCATCGACGATTCCAAATACACCCTTCGTCGTTCAGGGAACGATGCCTTTCTCAATCCCGTTGGTGGTGTCTTGCCCTTCGTCCGGGACAGCCAGGGCCACATCGTGGCGTTCAAAGAGCAGGGTGACACCTTTACGAGACGGTCTACCACTGTCCCTGCGTCTGCACGTTTGCGCCTACAGCCTCGCGCCGCTACGCCGACGGGAGAGATACCGAGGTACCAATACAAGGCACCTACTCAACTCGCAGATGGTATTCGCGTCGGTCGAGCCGGAACGGCAGCGCTCTCTGCAGAGATAGCCGAGCAACTTGTGACTGGCGTGATCACAGGCAAATATTCCGACGTGGATTCTCTTTTGATCTATCACAAAGGATCCTTGGTTCTGGAGGAGTATTTCTATGGTTTTAGTCGGCAACGACCTCATGGAATGATTTCACTCTCTAAGAGTGTCATCGCGCTCCTTGCGGGTGCCGCAGTTGACCGAGAATTGCTGCAAGCAGACGAACCTGTCCTGGACCGTCTCGGGTATTCGGAGTTCCAGAATGCTGATCCGAGAAAGGCAAAGATCACCCTGCTCAATCTGCTAGCAAATCAGTCCGGACTTGCCTGCAATGAACACGATCGCAACTCGCCAGGGAATGAGGCACACCTTTTCGAGACGACAGACTGGGCAAGGGCGTTCGTCGATTTGCCAATGATCGCTGATCCCGGTACGGAAGCGCGCTATTGTTCGGGCGGATTTTTTGCCACTGGGCGAATCATTGAACGTGTCTCGGGCAAGTCGCTTCCAGAATTCGCCGATGAAGTGCTCTTCAAGCCGCTGGGCATTCCTCGGTCTGCTTGGAAGTGGAAGTTCGGTCTGAACAGCAGCGAAAAAACGACTTTTGGACAGGTCTATCTCACGCCGAGAGCCATGTTGAAACTTGGAATGTTGATCCAGAATCGCGGCCTATGGCAAGGGCGGCGCGTGATGTCGTCGTCCTGGATCGACGCTGCAGTTGGTCATCAATCACACGTCGACGACAGCGACTATGGTCTTGGGATGTGGCATCGCTGGTACGGCGTGACGACAGCGACGGGCTATCGCCGAGTGGACACGGTGATGCTTTCTGGCAACGGCGGCCAAAAGGTGTACCTCGTGCCGACGCTGGACCTCATCGCTGTGTCCACAGGGAACGCCTTCTTTGTAGAGTCGCCGATGAACGAAATTATGGCTAGCGTACTTCTGCCAGCGTTCTTGACTGCAATGTCGAAGGAGTAGAGGCTTTCGCGATGCTCTACGCGCATGAACATGCGCTCGCGAGATCTGCAAGTGTCCGTCTCGAAAAAGCTGGATGTGGTAATCGACAGCGGTATCATCAGTGCGATCAGGGTGTGGCGCGTCACGAGCAACTGATGGCGACGCGCTTCAAGCGCGCCCCGGCCGCCCGCTGACTCTGGAGTTTATGAAGGGCCTTCCCGTGAAACTTTTCGGGTCTATTGGCTCTTCTGGTGGGTGACCAGCCACTGCGTGCTCTTGCGGAACAGCAGGTAATCTCGTTGCGGGCGCGGCGCGGCGCAACGCACTCTGGACACCGGATTCCTTGGTCGCCTCTGGGTCGCAGGCAAGGAGATATTTGCCAGCCACGTTGCCGACGGCGGTATGCATCAGGCCGTGGATCATTGCGACCTTCGTGAGTCGGACTACTTCTGGTGCTGGCGCGCCCGGCACCGGGGTTGCTGCGATGCTGACAAAGGCAACCGTTCCGCTCCACGAGATCGAATTGGAATCCGTGGCGTGGAACGACGTGGCAGAGTTGCGAAGCAGGGTCGCGGCGGCGAGACGCCGAGTCGAAGCTGCCTACGCCACGGTGGTGGAACAGCTGCGAGGAGAGGGTCTGCTGAGCCGGGACGATGCAGCCAAGCTCCGGTCAGAAATTCGCGTCGAACTGCACGACCTTCGGCAGGACAAATCCGAACCGCTTCCCCCGCTGGCCGCCATCGGCGATCGCCCGCGGTGGTCTGGCGATGCAGCGGATCCGCCCGTACCCTCTTTCGTGAGGGCCGCCGCCGCCGCCGAGCCAATCGACTCTGCCAAGTATCAGGATGGCTTCCTGCTCATCTTCGACGAGCAGACGATCGATCACAGGCTAGCGCGACTGCGTCATGACTCGGGGTTTCTTCGCAGGCTCGACCGTGTAGTGTCCATACATCCCCAGGGCCAAGTGCCCTTCGAAATGGCAATGGAGCATCCAGGTGCCGGGACTCTGCACAATCATGTCGGTGGTGTGCATCTCGGCGGGCAGAAGTGGGACGACGTCGACGGAGTGGTGATCCAGCAGGACCGTGTTGGCGTGCCAGTGCATGGTATGTGGGCCCGCCATTCCCGCCAGATACCAGCGCACGTGTTCGCCTTCGGTCATCGTCAAGCCCGGCGTGTTCCCGAACTGGTACCCGTTGATAGTTTCGCGGAAGTTCGTGAGGGGGAAGCCGACGTTCACGGGCTGCCCCTTGATGTCGACGAATACAGCCTGCGTCTTCTTCAGCGTCTGCGGCGACTCGATGTGCTGCGCGATGTTGAGGTCGAGGTACGGACTCTGCTGCTCGTCGAGCGTGTAGAGGATCACGACGAACTCGCGGTCGACATCCCTGGGTGTGCCGTCGGACGTGAGACTGCCTTTGGCGCTGATCAGCACGGGGCCCAGCAGCCCCGCGGCAACGTCGCGCTGCTCGTTGACGTGCGAATGATATAGCCACAGCTTCGAGCTCGGCTCGCCAGGCTGCGGCCCAGCGCCCGGAACGACTTCCCAGATATACGTGAACGTCGCGCCCGTCTGGACCGGGTCCACACCCGCCGACGCCTCGTCGTACTTGACGCCGTGCGCGTGCACGCTGAAGGGGAACCGCGCGTTGTTCTTGAACACGACCTCGATCGTGTCGCCGACTTCGCCACGGATCACCGGTCCGAGCACGCCAAGATGTTCCCAGGCGGCGGGCCGCGGTTTCAGCGTCGTGAACGACGCGTCGGTGTACTCACGATACACAGCCTTGCGATAGATCGGTCCGATCCGGTCGGGCCCCTTCTCGGTGTAGTACCGGGCCTTCTCGTCGTACGGCTTGCCGGTCATGTGATCGTGATCCGCCGGCGCGTAGTTCCAGTCCACTTCATCAGCGGCGATGTAATAGGTGCGTATCACGCGCGAGAGCTTCGGCTGGTGCGCGCCCCGGTGCGCCCACACGCCTCCCGACATCGCACCGGCGACCAGAACCGCGGCAATCGCGAGTGCAGCCGCCCGCCTCTGCAGACGCACTTCCTTCACCAGAGTTTCCGGCATCGGCAACTTCCGCCTCCTGCCTAGAGGAACCGAATGGAGTCTCTCGCCGAACGCACCTAGTTCGGCCTGGCGCAGACACTCATCCACGCTAGCTCATCCGCATCACGCTTCCCGATGAGGGCGTCGTGTCCGCGTCGTGCGGTGTCTCACACGGCATTTGAAACGCGCGGCGGGCCGCACCTGTCGCCCGGTGGCCGTCACGCGCACGGTGTAGAATCGGGCTCCCCGTCGACCAAGACCCATCGTCGTCCCGATGCCATGCGCCGATGGTCGTCGTCGGTGCGTCGGCGTGTCCTTTGGAACACGAGAGCGGCGTCATAGCAATCACTGAGAAATGCGCTAGAAGATGCCCACGCAGTCGGACACCGTGTACGCGTTCGGTCCGTATCTTCTGGACGTGGGCCGGCGGGCCCTCACCTGCGAGGGCCAGCCCGTCGCACTCGCGCCGAAGACGTTCGAGCTGTTACTCGTGATGGTCCGCAATTCTGGTCGAGCCGTCTCCAAACAGGAGTTGATGTCGTCGCTGTGGCCAGGCACCTTCGTCGAGGAGGCCAATCTGTCGTTCCAGGTCTCGATGCTGCGCAAGGCGCTCGGCAGCGGGGCCGGGCAGTTTATCGAGACCGTGCCCAAGCACGGCTATCGGTTCTCCGCTGATGTAATGGCCGTGCCAGCGGTCGTCCGTACGCCGGCGACGCCGGCTGTGTCAGCCGACGCCTATTCGACTGCAGTCGTAGCAGCCCAGTCGATGCCAGTCAGATGGCGGATAGGGCGGTGGCTGGCATTGACGTGTTTATCGGTTCTCGTGCTGGCTGCGGTGTCCTTTGTATTCCTTCGGGCGCGGCCGAGCCGGCAGCCGGACAGGAACCCGGAACTGCTCGCGACACCACTCACGGCCTACCAAGGTGAGGAGGTGGTGCCGAGCCTGTCTCCGGATGGAAGTCAGGTGGCATTCGCGTGGAACGGTCCGCGCCAGGACAACTACGACATCTACGTGAAGCTCGTCGGGTCCGGAGAACCCGTGCGTCTCACCACGGATCCTTCCCGCGACGACAAGCCCGCATATTCGCCGGATGGGCGCCGGATCGCCTTCCTGCGATTCGCCGCGACCAACGACTCTGCCGATCTCTTCGTGGTTCCCGCGCTGGGAGGGGCGGAACGACGCGTGACCACGATTGTGCCGAGCTATGCGACGCCGCGCTTCCGGCCGATGAGCGACCTGTCATGGACGCCGGATGGGAAATGGCTGGCGGTGGGCATTCTCTCGTCGCCCGGCGAGCCCCCCGGAATCTGGCTACTCGAGGTCGATGGCACGAACCGGCGGCGCCTGACTACAGCCGAGCCCACCAGCAAGACGCCCAACGAGGAGTATGGCGACGTGAGCCCGGCCTTCTCCGCCGACGGGAGCCGGATGGCATTCGTCCGCGAGACAGGTCCCGGTGTGAACGCGATTTTCGTGCTGCCGTTGTCGCCGGACCTGACCCCAGCCGGTGATCCCGTCAAGGTAGCAGGTGAAACCCGGTCTGGGGTGCTCGGTGTGGCCTGGACGCCGGATGACAGTGGGCTCGTGTTCGCGTCCGGAGGACACCTGGGGCTGTCGCGGCTCTACCGCGTCGCGCTGTCGCCAGACGCAGCGCCGATCGGCTCGCCGGAAGTGCTGCCCGTCGGCGAGCAGGCGACGGCCGTCAGCATTGCCCGGACGGGCCGGCTGGCCTATTCCACGCAGTTCAGAGACACCGACCTGTGGCAACTCGATCTGACGCACCCGGCAAAGGGTCCCGAGAAGCCCGCCCTCGGAGAGTCCACGTTCGATGAAGAAACGCCCGATTACTCGCCCGATGGCACCAGGCTGGCGTTTGCATCCACTCGCTCGGGCACAGAGGAAATCTGGATTTCGAACGCTGACGGCTCGAGTCCGCGGCAGATGACGTGGATGGGCGGAGCGACGTGCGCCAACCCACAGTGGTCGCCCGACGGGCAGACGATTCTGTTCAATGCGCGTGCGGCCGGGTCGGCGGATCTGTACCTGCTGCGATGGACGACGGGCGAGGTGCAACGCCTGACCAGCGATCCTTTGGACGAAGCCGAGGCGCGCTGGTCCCGCGACAGCCGCTCGATCTACTTCGGGTCGAACAGGACCGGTCGCATCGAGGTGTGGAACATGCCGGTCGGCGGCGGCCGACCGAGCCAAGTCACTCGTAGCGGCGGGACCGCGGCCAGCGAGTCCCCCGACGGCCGGTTCCTGTATTACGCCAAGCGGGCAGCGTCTCCCACCTCGATCTGGCGGATGCCGGTCCATGGGGGCGCGGAAACACTGGTGACTGAGGGGTTGAGCTACTCGCTCAATTTCGTGCTGGCGAATCGCGGCTTGTATTTCATGTCCGTCGGCGCGCCGCACCACGAGGCGTCGATCGAGTTCGTCGACTACACCACCGGGAGGACGACGACGCTTGCGCCCTTGGGAAAACCGTGGTGGTTTGGCGTCGCGCTCTCGAGGGACCAGCGACGGCTGTTGTACTCCGTCATCGATCGGGCTGGCAGCAATCTGATGTTCGTTGACAACCTGAAGTAAGCGGCGCCAGACGCCTCGCCAGTCTCACCCATCGTGGACTGCCCAATCGCGGGTCTTCAGATGATGTCGAGCTCAAATCCTCAACAGCGATCCGAATCATCTGTCGCTTCATGCCTTTGGCGCATCGCTGGGGGAAGCGGGTACCGCACCCAATCAGGCCTTGGGCTTGACCATCCCGTGCATCGTCAGCCAGCTCACGAAGGCATTGAACCAGCCCGTGCTGGTCGTTTCCTTCGGATACATGCCGAAGCCGTGACCGCCCTTCTCATAGAGGTGGAACTCGGCGGGCTTCTTGGCCGCACGCCAACTGTCGATCAGTCCGAACCCGCCATTGGCGAAGAACGGATCGTCGGCGGCGAGCGCGACGAACAGTGGCGGAGCGTCGGCCGGGACGGTCACCGGGGCCAGCGGACCGTAGATGATGCCGATGAACGCCGGCTTTGCGTCCTGCCCGCCCAGCTCCGTCGCCAGGGTCAGCATGGCGCCGGCAGAGAAACCGACCATGCCAATGCGGTCCGGATTGATCTTCCACTCGGCGGCGCGGCGCCGAATCAGCGCGAAGGCGGCGCGCGCGTCCTCGAGCTGCGGCGCGAGGCCAGCCATCATCTGCTGCGGATCAGGGGGCGACGCAGGGCGCGGACGAGCGGCGCCCGAGAACATCTCCTTCATCGAGCGTTCGAATCCGGCCATGTCCGCCGGGGTCTGGTTCAGCCGGTACTTGAGCACGAATGCCGCCACGCCGCGCTCGGCCAGCGCGCGAGCGACATTCCAGCCTTCGTTCTCCATCGAGAGAGTTCGAAAACCGCCGCCCGGAGCCACGACGACGGCGGCGCCGCTGGCATTGGCCGGGTCGGGCAGGAACGGCGTGATCGTCGCCACCGTGACGTTGCGAGCGAACTTGCTGCCGTATTGGGAGTGCCACGATTCTTGAGCCTTCGCGTCTGGGAGCGGGGCGGTCCCAATCTCGATCGCATTCGGCTGATCGGGGGTGCCGATCGGCGTCATCGTGTCGTTCAGCTGCGCGAAGACCGGTGTCGCGAACGAGCAGGCCGCGACCAGAATGGCCGCCCGGAACACGCTCCGCCCTCGGGAAATGATTGTGGACTGCATCACCATGGCTGTTGAGTTCCTCTGGGGATCGCCGGTCTGTTCCGGACGTCCGCCGTCATTCTCGCACTGTGGCGCGTGCCGAGAGGCCGATGAGACCTCGGC
>JBKPSY010000240.1:0-7603 GCA_046735235.1 Acidobacteriota bacterium
ACGAGCTCATCGTGCCGAGCGGTGGGATCGCCATCCGCGCCCGCGGGCGGCGAGTGGTCGACAACGGACCGGATCTGCTCTTCTACACGAACGCGGTGCAGGTTCGGTGAGGCTCGCCGCTACGAACGCCACGCGATGCGCGATCATGACTTGCTCCCTCGCGCGATCAGCAACCGCACGGCAACCATGCCAATCCAGGCGCCAGCAGTGCCGATGTAGACGTCGGTCTGGTCAGGGTAGCGGCTCGGCAACAGCAGCTGCCCCAATTCGATTCCGAGAAATATAGAGAAGCTCACCGTCAGAATGCCTGCTGCCTGCCACCGGCGGCCCGCGGACGTGTCAGGCGTATAGATCATCTGCAACAGGGCGCCCACCGGGACGCCCAGCAGCACCTTCGTCGTCAGCTCGCCGAAGGCGCTCAATGGGTTTCCCCAGTAGTAACCCGAGAAGGGGATCTGCAGGAACATCGGCATCCGGCTTCGGATGAAGTCGCCGTCGGCACGAAAATCAAACGGCGACCAGTGACGCGCGACAACCAGCACCAGCCAGAGGAAAAGGGCCACGACAGGCCAGAGCCGAACGCTCGCCGGGACGGGTGCTGCGCCGTCCTCACGCATAGCGCGCGACGTCACGGCGATTCCGGTCAGCACGCCGGCCACCCCCAACACGACATCCGTGGTGGTTGATCTCTGGGAATAGGTCAACAGCTGCGCCATCTCTAGCGCCCCAATGACGCCGGCGCCAATGATCGACGCCCAGACCTTGACCGGACCAAGTCGGCGCACCAGGGCCAGCACCAAGGCAAAAGCTCCGACCGGCACCGAACGCAGGAATACCGACAGAGTCCTCTCGAGCCCGGGGTGGTCGGCAAATGGCACGAGGACGACGCGGCCGGCGCGAAACTTCTCAGCGAGCTCCTGCGGCCGCAGCGTGAAGTCGAACGGAACCAGCCCGAGGATGCCCCACAGCAGCACGTAAGCGGTCAGCATGCGCAAGAGGCGCTCGTGACGCGAATCGGCCCCGGCGATCCCTGAAAACCAGTGGACGACCGCCGGGCCGATCCCGACCCACACCAGGGCGCCTGCCAGTCCGCCGATGCTCTCCGCCAGCACGTCGTCCCAAGACGGCGTCCGGCCGCTGAAGAACACCTGACTGAACTCGATCGCGACGCTCGCGGCCACCCAGACTGCGGCAACCGGGAGAAGCCAGGCCACGGCACGGCCGCCACCGCGAGGCGCTGCGGCTCCCAACAGAAAGAAACCAATCGGCATGAACAGCAGGATGTTGCTGACGAAGTCCGTTCCCGAGGCCGCCGCCAGCGACACAAACGGCGTGGCGATGAAGATCCTCATGCCCTCGCGAATCGGAACGCGATGAAACTGGAGCGGCACCATGCTCCCGTACGCGGCAAAGGCGAGGAAGAACGACGCCGCGACAAAAAGCGCCGACCGTTTCATTTCCGGCTCACGGTATCACGCGCACGGACGGCGCGCCTTCGACGACGGCATTGACCTTCAGTGCAGCCTCGGGGTCCGCAGCCTCCGGAACGTCGTGGGTCACCGTTGGTGCGCCGAGCGCGAACGATGATGAACTTTCAGCCTCGCCCGATGTAAGTCCGACACCTCGGCCTGGGGTGCGAATCGAAAGTTGATTGATTTCACAGCGCAGTGCGCCGGATGCGTCTGGCGCGCGCACTGCATGCAGCGCCCCCACAACACTTTCAGCCGACGTGCAGGACACGAGGGAAAGGATGCAAATGAAGAATCTCGCTTTGGCCGTCTGCCTTGTCGCGTTCTCAGGACTTTCTGTTGCGGCTCAGCCATTGACTATCCACGCGCATCCCCAGAAAGCCACCTATGAGAGCCCTGCGGAGTGGCCGTTCCTGTCGGACCAGTGTCACTGGATGGTGGACGGCGTGCTCGCCCACACACACGTCGAGATGTCCGTTCCGATCTATGCCGAACTGACTCCTGGCATGAAGCTGACAATCCCGATTACCTTCAAGCTCTTTCACACCGCGGGGCGGATCACGACCATCTGGAGCGAACTCGGCACCATCAGCTACGACACGGTGCATCCGGCCGATCCGATCTATCCGAACCTGGTGGGCGATCCTTCAGGCGTCTCGACGTGGACCGCGAAGTGGACGCTGGACACGTCAAGAGGGAATGGCAGTAACGCCGGACCTTTTGGATTTTCTCCGCACGGGTGGACGGTAGCGCGGGTGGTGGCTCGCACGGTGTTTCCCAACGGCACCAGCACGGACACCTTCCTCAGCGTTCCGTTCTACTCGATGCTGCAACCTGACGTGCCGGAGATCCCTGCCCCGGAAGGAGCCCACATCCCGCTGCGGGCGGCGTGCTCGCCCACCGGCAACTGGGGCGCGATGATTACGGAATTCCACGATTACATCCCCGTTGCGCCGATGGGGCTCGGCGAGATATGGAATCCCGAGGTCTTTACGTATTCGTATGGCGTGGCTTCCGGAGTCTCGGGCACGATCGATCGGCGACTGGATCCCGACCTCCATAACGGCATCGTCGGCCAGGAAATCACCAGTCCGTTCACGTTCGACACGACGTTCAGCGGACTGGGCGTGCACAAGTTCAGCTTCATCTGGGATGAGCGCACCGACGCCACACCTCCACCCGATTTCCCGGCGAACGGACAGGTGGACTCCCTCCTCGTGGTGAACGTGACGGCGGGCGATGGGCCCGTCATCTCTCTGCCGCCGCCGCCACCTCCGCCACCTACTTCGCCCACTCCTCAACTGCCTCCTCCACCGGACTGGACGACGTTCAGCCCCACGTTCCAGCATGTGGGCACGCGGATCCGGATCTGTGACGGCGTGCCCCAGGCCGACGGCGCGAATTGTCTCGAACTCGCGCCCAAGTAAGTAAGATGGGTCAGGGCAGGGCCTCATCCGACAACCATCGGTCCTTCAAATCGTTCTCTCTTTGGCGCCTGGCGGAACAGAGCGATTAGTCGTCGAGCTGGTTCGCCGGGCGGCGGACGCGACCAGGCAGGCCGTGTGCTGCCTGGACGCCGCTGGCGCCTGGGGCGACGGGTTGCGTGACGAGGGTGTGACGGTACACGTGCTGAATCGACAACCCGGATTCCATGTCGGTCTTGCGGCCGAGGTGGCGAGGGTGGCATCGAGCACCGGGGCCCAGATTCTGCACTGCCATCAATACTCGCCGTTTGTATACGGGGCGTTCGCGCGCCTGCTTCGTCCCCGCCTCCGCGTGCTGTTCACCGAGCACGGGCGATTGAGCGATACGCCTCCGTCAAGGAAGCGAAGGCTCGTGAACCCGGTGCTCGCTCACGCCGCCCATCGAATCTTTTCCGTGTCGCACGACCTGCGTCGTCACATGATTAGCGAAGGACTTCCCGCCGCCCGGATCGAAGTCATCCCGAACGGAATCGACCCCGCGTCACCGTCCGTCGCGGCGCGGGAGGGGTTGCGTCGCGAGCTCGGTGCGGATCCGGCAACGGTGGTGTTGATCACGGTCGCGAGGCTCGACCCGGTGAAGGATCTGTCAACGCTGTTGAGCGCAGTCAGCCACGCAAAGCGAGACTCTGTCGACGTGATGCTGGTCGTGGTAGGAGATGGACCTGAGCGCGCCCCGCTCGAGTCGGCCGTCGCGGCGCTCGGGCTCACCACGAACGTGGTTTTCCTCGGCCACCGCGAGGACGCGCGTCGTTGGTTGAACGCCGCAGATCTCTACGTCAGCAGCTCCGTCAGCGAAGGGATTTCGCTCACGATTCTGGAGGGCATGTCCGCCGGCCTGCCCGTGATCGCCACCTCTGTGGGGGGCACTCCGGAAATCGTCGACGCCAGTTGCGGAATCCTGGTGACGGCGCGGGACGGAGCGGCGCTTGGAGCGGCGATCGCGGCGCTCGCCCGTGACCCCGGTCGGCGTGAACGGCTGGGGGCCACGGCGCGCGCGCGGGTCCTGGAATCGTTTACCCTCGATCGGATGGTCGACAGCTATCGGCGCATCTACCAAGAGGTCTACTGAGATGTGTGGCATCTGCGGCGCGGCTGCGCTCACAGGATCGCTGGATCCCGCGGCACGCCAGGGCGTGCGGTCGATGGCTGCGGACATGGCGTACCGCGGCCCTGACGGCGACGGATTCTTCGACAGCGATCGGATTGCTCTCGGTCACCGCCGGCTGGCCATCATCGATCGTGCAGGCGGCGCCCAGCCGATGGCCAATGAAGACGGCTCCTGCTGGATCGTTTTCAACGGCGAGGTCTACAACCACCACGATCTTCGGCCCGTTCTCGAATCGCGGGGCCACGTGTTTCGGACGCGTTCCGACACCGAGACGATCCTCCACGCCTGGGAGGAGTACGGCACCGACTGCGTCGAGCGTCTCGAGGGCATGTTCACCTTCGCCATCGCCGACACGCGTCGCGATGAGCTGTTCATCGCGCGAGATCGTCTCGGAAAGAAGCCGCTCTTCTACACCATGCTGAACGGCGTGGTCCACTTCGCCAGCGAGCTCGGCGCGCTCGCCAAGGCACCCGGCTGGCGCGGTGATCTGCAGCTGGACGCGATCGAAGGCTACCTGTCCCTGGGGTACTTCCTCTCGCCCGATTCGATCTACCGCGGCGTCTACAAGCTTCCTCCGGGGCACTGGCTGCACGTCGCCGGCGGACGCCTCGTGACGCGGCGCTACTGGGACGTCACGGAATTCGGCACCGATCAGCGAGACGAGTCGGAACTGGTCGATGCGATCGACGACGCGCTTGGCACGGCGGTTCGTGACCGTCTCGAAAGCGAAGTGCCGCTCGGCGCCTTTCTCTCGGGCGGTCTGGATTCGGGTCTTGTGGTTTCGTACATGGCCGATGCGCTCGGAGAGCGGCTGCTCACCAATACCGTCGGCTTCGGCGAGTCGGCGCACAACGAGCTCGACGCCGCCCGTCTGACGGCGAAGTCATTCCACACGGCGCACCACGAAGAGACGCTGACGCCGGAGTTGGACGAGGTGTTCCAGTCGGTCGTGGACCATCTCGGCGAGCCGATGGCGGATTCATCCGCGATCCCCACGTGGTACGTCTCGCGCAGCGCCAGGCACAACGTCATCGTGGCGCTGACGGGCGATGGCGGGGACGAAACGTTCGCCGGGTACGACTTCCGCTACGTGCCGCACGCGATCGAGGGAAAGGCACGGGCGTTCGTGCCCGGCGCTCCCGGCCGGGCGCTGGCCGGCGCCGTCGGACGTGCGTGGCCGCGATCGCAGGCCCTTCCGAAATGGCTGCGCGCCGGCACCGTGCTCGAGAACCTCGGATACGACTCGGCCACCGCCTACTACGCCGACCTGTGCTTCCTGAAGCCAGGCGCCACGCGACGGCTGCTCGGCCGGGGCGGCGACGACCCTGCGGATAGCCCAGTGTTCGCGGCCATCACCGACGTCTATCGCCGCCCGGACACACCAGACGATCTGCAGCGCGCACAGTACGCCGATCTGAACGTCTACATGCCCAACGACCCGCTCGTGAAGGTCGACCGCATGAGCATGGCGCACAGTCTCGAGATCCGCTGTCCGTTCCTTGATCGCCGGGTCGTCGAGCTCGCCTTTCGCATCCCGTCGAGGCGGCACCAGCAGGGCACCACGGGAAAGGTGCTCCTCAGGAAATTGGCAGCCCGCCGGTTGCCTCCGGCGCTGGTGAATCTGCCCAAGAAGGGTTTCACCGTGCCAATAGGGGCCTGGCTCGCGGGTCCCTACGCCGCCCGCTATCGAGACGAAGTCCTGGCGCCGTCTGCGCGCGTCAGAGACGTCCTCGACGTCACGTGCCTCGAGAGATGGTTCGAAGAGCACCGGTCGGGATCCACCGATCACAGCTACTCGCTCTGGGCGAGCTGGGTTCTTGAGCGCTGGCTGTCCACGCGACCGGCGACGTCGCCCTCGCCCTGAGAAACAAACCGGCGCGCGATTAAAAGGCGCGAGATCGGCCGCCGCGTGGAGAAAAAAAGCCGCGGCGAGTAATTATTCCGAGCCGCAACATCCTCAGCCCGGCCTTCTGCGCCCGTCCTTCCGTCGCGCGGCCTGGCAGCGTTTGTGCTGTTCCGGAAAGCTCGCCTCCCCCACAAGCAACGGCGAAGTTCTACCTCGAGCGCTAGCTTTGGTGAACGACCGGATCGGGCAAGTGATCGTGAAATGTCGTGGGCTTCTCGTGGTCGTAGCGCTCCTCGTTGCAGTTCCGGCCTCCGCCTCGGTGATCGTCCTTGACGTCAAAAGCATCGGGAATCTCAACCTCGTCGGTAACTTCTACGATGGCGGGGAGGGCACCAACTCCGGTATCGAGTTCAACCCGGAAACGTTGGCAATCGTTGATGAGGATGTCGGCGGCGCCGGGAGCGTCGCAAACGAGCCGTCACCCGAGGCTGTAGGGTTCTCTCGGGATGGCGACGCCTCCTCGAGCGTTCCGGCGGAGTTCGACACCGATTTGTCGTCCCTCGAGACGTCGTCTACCGCGCCAGCGGTGAACCTCTACGACGGTCTTGATGCGATCGGGAATTTGCCGGGGACGCTCTCTCTCGTCGCGGAGCTCGGCGACTCCTGCACGCGCGATCCGGACGCAGGGTTCTGCAACGGGACGCCAACCGGCGTGGCGTTGGCTGGCCTCGCGAACTCGATCGACGCCTGGGCCACGACGGATCAGACCGCTGAGGACCCCATGTCGGACCGCTCGGACCCGGTCGGGTCATCCGTGGCTGAAGCGGCAATCCTGATCCTGCTCGGTGTGGGTGTGGGTCTGGGTCTGGCTGCTCTAATGCGTGGACGCCGTCGTCGGTCGGGACACTCACTGAAGCTTCGACGGATCGCCAAAGGCGTGCGATAAGGTCCGAGACAAAAGAAAAAGCCCGCGCCACCTAAGTGACGCGGGCTTCTTGATTAATCCCCGGCAGTGACCTACTCTCCCACACCCCTGCGGATGCAGTACCATCGGCGGTGGCAGGCTTAACTTCCGTGTTCGGAATGGGAACGGGTGTGACCCTGCCCCTGTGACCACCGGGAAACTTCCGCCTTCGCCCCTTGCGGGGGCTACGGCGTGACAAGCTGACCGCCTTTCGGGAGCCAAGCTCATGTCTGACGAGCTTGCCTCGCTGAAGCGCCGGAGGCGCGGAGGCGGGAATACCCTGCAACGATAGTTATCCGACCACACACCCGCAGTGCGTATTGGGGAATTATGGTCAAGCCTCACGGCTGATTAGTACCAGTTAGCTAAAGCTATCGCTAGCCTTACACATCTGGCCTATTGCCTGGTAGTCTACCAGGAGCCTTTAGAGGCCTTACGGCCTGGGAGATCTCATCTCGGGGAGGGTTTCACACTTAGATGCTTTCAGCGTTTCTCCCTTCCGCACTTAGCTACCGAGCGGTGCCACTGGCGTGACAACTCGTACACTAGAGGTGCGTCCAACCCGGTCCTCTCGTACTAAGGTCAGCCCCCCTCAAATCTCCTGCGCCCATCACAGATAGAGACCGAACTGTCTCGCGACGTTCTAAACCCAGCTCACGTACCGCTTTAACCGGCGAACAGCCGGACCCTTGGGAGCTGCTACACCCCCAGGATGCGATGAGCCGACATCGA
>JBKPSY010000241.1:0-16861 GCA_046735235.1 Acidobacteriota bacterium
GCGCAACGGCTTCTATGTGGAGCCGACGATCTTTGTTGACGTCGACAACCGCTCCCGGATCGGGCAGGAGGAGATCTTCGGCCCCGTGCTGTCGGTGACGCCGTTCGAGAGCGAGGAAGAAGCCGTGCGGCTCGCGAACGACACGCCGTTCGGGCTGGCCGGTGCCGTGTGGAGCCGCGACGTGTTTCGCGGCATTCGTGTCCTCAAACAGATTCGCGCGGGCATTCTGTGGCTGAACACGTATCACCCGACCTACAACGAGGCGCCGTGGGGCGGCTACAAGCAGTCGGGGTTCGGACGCGAGCTGGGGCCGTACGGCCTCGAGCACTACCTCGAGACCAAGCAGATCAACCTGAACCTCACCGAAGCGCCGATTGGCTGGTACTGATTCAATGGCTGCGATTCATCTGACAGGGCCGGTGCCCGGTCCGCAGAGCGTGGCGCTCCTCGAGCGGCGCAAGCGCGCGGTCCTCAACGGCCTCGCGACGCTCCATCCGATCTTCGTCGCGCGCGCGTCGGGCGCGACCGTCACCGACGTGGACGGCAATACGTTCATCGATTTCACCGGCGGCATCGGGGTGATGAACGCCGGCCACGCCGACCCGGCGGTGACCCGGGCCATCGCCGAGCAGGCGGCGCGTTTCACGCACGTCTGCTTTCAGGTGATGGGCTACGACGGCTACGTCGAGGTGGCCGAAGCCCTGGCGCGCATCACGCCGGGCCGCTTCGAGAAGCGCGCGCTCCTCGTCTCGACAGGCGCTGAGGCCGTCGAGAACGCGGTGAAGATCGCGCGCGGTGCCACGAAGCGCAGCGCGGTGCTTTGCTTCGAACACGGCTTCCACGGCCGCACGCTGCTCGCGCTGACGCTGACTGGCAAGGCCGCGCCGTACAAGCCGGGATTTGGCCCGTTCGCGCCGGAGATCTACCGGCTGCCATTCCCGTACACCTATCGCGGCCAGGGGATCGACGGGCCGATCGAGCAGGCGCTCAAGACCGTCGTGTCGCCCACGGATCTGGCGGCGATCATCATCGAGCCGGTGCTCGGCGAAGGCGGCTTCGTCGTGCCGCCGCCGGCGTTCCTGCACGCGCTGCGCGCGCTCGCCGACGCCCACGGCATCGTCCTCATCATCGACGAGGTGCAGAGCGGCTTCGGGCGCACGGGCAAGATGTTCGCGATCGAGCACGTCGGCATCGAGCCCGATCTGGTGACGCTGGCCAAGTCGATGGGCGCGGGCACGCCGCTGGCGGCCGTCGTCGGGCGGGCCTCGCTGATGGACACGATCCAGCCGGGCGGCGTCGGTGGCACGTACGGCGGCAACCCCGTCGCGTGCGCGGCGGCGCTCGAGGCGATTCGGATCATCGAGGCCCTGGTCGCGAGCGGGCGCGCGGCTGCGCTTGGCGCCCGGCTGCGCGCGCGGCTCGAGCAGCTCGCGGCGTCGCATCCCATCATCGGCGACGTTCGCGGCGTCGGCGCGATGCAGGCCATCGAGCTGGTTCGGGATCGCGCCACGCGGGAACCGGCCTCGAGCGAGACATCCGCGATTGTCGCCGCCGCACGCAGCAAGGGGTTGCTGCTGTTTCCGGCAGGCACGTACGGCAACGTCATTCGGTTCCTCATGCCCCTGGTGACCACCGACGCCGAGCTGGATGAGGGACTGGACGTCCTGGCGTCCGCCCTCGCTTCGATCAAATGATTTGACCGGTGCCGGGGCTGAAGCCCCGGCCTACTGCGACGCGGAAGTGAGTCGACAGTAGGGCGGGGCTTCAGCCCCGCCAGCACGCCGCACCGCTTCCACCTCTTCCATTTGCACGCTGTTTGCCGCGCGCGGGGTTCGTCCGGCGATCGCGGAGCGTTTTTCCCAGCACACTCGACATCACGGCCGAACGCACGCCGCGCCGGTCACACCGTTGGTGAGGGGAGGGTTTTCGCTATGGTTCAACAGGTCGCTCTCGTCTCGCAGGCGCCGTCGGTTCCGCATTCGGAAGTCTCGCGCGTCAGCGCCGCGCTCCAGAAGCAGGTCACCCGTGACTTCGGCCCCATCTGGAGCGTCACGGCGACGGTGGACGGCTTCGCCGATCTCGCCGACGTCCCGCTGGGCTACTGGCCCGTCATCGTCCGCGACGACATCGGGGACAAGTACGACGCGGCGGGAATTCATCTCGACGACAACGGCCAGCCGTTCTCGCTGGTGCAGGCCTCCGACGACTGGGCGCAGACGGCGAGCCACGAGACGCTGGAAATGCTGGCGGACCCGTTCGGCGAGCGCGTCGTCGCCGGCCAGGCGCCGAAGGAGGCCAAGAAGCAGGGTCGCGTCGAGTTCCTCGTCGAGGTCTGCGACCCGTCGGAAGCGACGGCGTTCGGCTACACCGTCAACGACGTGATGCTCTCGGATTTCTATACGCCAGCCTTTTTCGATCCCGTCGCGGCGACCGGCGTGCGCTACAGCTTCACCGGAGCGATCACGAAGCCGCGCCAGATCCTCAAGGGCGGCTACATCAGCTGGCACAACACGGTGAACAACCACTGGTATCAGCTGCAGTGGTTCACCACGGCGAAACCGGTCGTGAAGGACCTGGGCATCTTCGAGGCCTCGTCGAAGAGCACGCGCGAGTGGATCGACGAGCAGACGCACACGCCTCTTCGAGTCAAAGAAGCGAAAGTTCGCGTCAGGCCGAAGGCGATGTTCGCCGCGCTCGTCGCAGGCAGCGGCACCAGGCGAGCCGCCGGCGGCCGCGCGGCGCGGCTCGAGGAACAGATCTCGCGGTTGATCGGCTGACACGAAACAGACACCTGGATTTCGGGATTTCGGAACAGAATCCTTTGAATCCTGGAATCCAGGTGTCTTTGAGGCTCAATCGCAGCGTGACGGCGGGACGAGCTAATCTGGGGTATGGCGAAGAAGGACTCCCCCGAGGCGGCACGGGCGCGGCGGCTCCAGGCTCTGATCGAGTCCGGTCCGCGTGCGCCGAGGAACCCGAACGAGTTCGTCGAAGAGAAGATGCGGGAGAAGCGCCGGGCGCCCGGTCAGGCGCCCGGCCAGTCGAAGAAAAAGCCCTAGCTACTCGTAGCGGAGCGCGCGCATCGGCTCGATCCTGGACGCGCGGCGCGCGGGCAGGAAGCCCGCCCCGAGCGCCACGGCGCTCAGCACGATCGCCGCCGCCACGAGCACGACGATGTCGTGGCCCTTCAGCTCGTAGAGGAGCGAGGCCGCGAGATTCCCCAGCCAGATCGACGCGCCAAGGCCAATCGCACCGCCCACGAGCGTCATGATGGCCACCTGCCGCAGCACCATCTTCAACACGCGCGACGGTTCCGCGCCAAGCGCCATCCGCAGGCCGATCTCGCGCGTCCGCTGCGCGACGGTGTAGGCCAGCACGCCGTAGAGGCCTACCGCCGCGAGCAGAGTGGCCAGGCACGCGAACGCCGCCGACAGCACGCTGATGAATCGATCCAGGAACACGTTGTCCTTCACCTGCTGTGTCATCGTCTGCAGGTTGTCGACCGGCAGGTTCGGATCCAGGGACGCGACGATCTTCGGCAGCGTCGGAAGGATCGACGCCTCGTCGAGCGACGTGCGCACGTAGAAGTGCGCCGAGCCGATGGTCTCGTCCTGCGCGTACGGCCGGAAGAACAGCGGCGGAATCTCGTCCTTGACCTCGCTGTATTTCGCGTTCTTGACGAGCCCGACGATCTCGATGTCGAGCTTGTCGTTGCCGTCCTGCGCCATGTGCTTGCCGACCACGTCGTGGCCAAGGTTGAACTTCTTCGCGAACTCCTCGTTGACGACGGCGACCTTCGGGCTGTTCAGGCGATCGGCGTCGGTGAACTCACGCCCCGCCATGAGCGGGATCCCCATCGCGCGGAAGTAGCCCGCGCCGACCTCGTTGTAGCGCGATCCGGAGTCGGTGTCGGGCCCCTTCTTGAACCCTTCCACCGAGACGTCGGTGCCCCAGTTGCTGCCGGCAAGCGCGGGCACGAGAGACGCGGTGACGGCGGTGACGCCAGGCGTCGCGCGCAGCTTCTCCTCCAGCTGCGGGAAGAACGCGCGCGACCGCTCGTGCGAGTACGCGTTCAGCTCCGGCGACACGGCGAACGTCGCGAGGTTGTCCACCTTCAGCCCGAGATCCACGCGGGTGACGTTCAGGAGGCTTCGCGTGAACAGCCCCGCGCCGACCAGCAGCATCATCGACAGCGCAATTTGGACGGTCGCCAGCGACGTCCGGAATCGCGAGGCCGACCTCGCGCCCGACGACTGCGTCGTCTGGCCCTTCAGCAGCGGGATCAGATCGGGCCGCGTGCTGTGGATCGCCGGAAAGAGCCCGAACAGCAGCCCCGTGCCCAGCGCGAGCACGCCGGTGAAGATCAGCGCCGGTGAGTCCAGCGTGAACGTCATCATGTCGGCGGCGTCGGCCGGCAACAGCGCCTGTATGAGATCGAGCGTCCACCGCGCCACGAGCACCCCGGCGGCTGCGCCCAGGATCGCCAGCACCATCGACTCGGTCAGGAGCTGCGCCATCAGCTGCCAGCGCGATGCGCCAATCGAGACGCGCACCGCCATCTCGCCGGCGCGGCCCGCGGCGCGGGCGAGCAGCAGGTTCGCGATGTTGGCGCACGCGATGAGCAGCACGAAGCCGGTGACGCACAGCAGCAGCGTCAGCGGCGCCCTGGCCTCTCGCGTGACCGAGCTCTGCCCGTGCGCGCCCGGCGCAACGTCCATGTCCTTCGCCCGGAAACGCTTCATCGTGGCGTCGCTCATGCCCTTCTGCAGAGGCGCCTCGACCTCGTTGACGATCTGGTGATAGGGGGCGTTGGCCGCGGTCTTCGCCTGCTCGACGGTGATGCCGGGCTTCAGCCGCGCGAACAGGTACGCCCAGTACGTCCGCCGCTCGTTGAACCCGTCGAAGCCGGGATCCATCGTCCCGCGCAGCGTGATCGGCACGAAGACGCGCGGCCGGACGCCGATCGTCGTCCCGTCGAAACCCATCGGCGCCACGCCGACGATCGTCAGGCTCTGGCCGTTGACGATGATCGTGTCGTTGAGGACCGAGGGACTGAGGCCAAAGCGCGTCTGCCAGTAGGTGTACGACAGCACGACCACGTGCGACTCGCCGATCTTGAGGTCGTCGTCCGGCCCGAGCAGCCGGCCGAGCGCGGGCCGCAGACCGAGGATGGGGAAATATGAGCCGCTGACGAGCATCCCGTCGCCCGTGGCCGTCTGACCCTTGTAAGCGAGGTTCGCGCCGAAGACGCGATGCGCCGCGATGCCCACAAAGGGCGTGTTCGCTTTCTGCAGGTCCTTGAACATCTGGTAGCTGAACACCTCATCGCAGCTGCCGGCATTGCTGCACGACGTGCTCCCCGGCTTCGGCCCGGGCGCGCTCAGGTTCACCAGCCTCTCGGGCGCCGTGACCGGCATCGGCCGCCGCAGGAGCTGGTCGAACAGCGAGTAGATCGCCGCGTTGGCGCCGATCCCAAGCGCCAGCGAGACGATGGCAACGCTGGTCAGGAAGGGCGACTTGAAGAGGGCGCGCAGGGCGAGGCGGATGTTGATCATGTTGGGCTTTCGGCTTCAGGTACTGCAGCACCCAGAGCCCAGAGCCTAGAGCCCAGAGCCCTTCAACGCTTAGACGAGTGCGAGTCGCTCGAGGTTTTCCGGATCAACTACCCCTGCGAACGTGGAGCATCTGGCGGGCCTTCACCTGGCGCATCACGGTGTGAGTGCCGTCGGGCCACTTCACGTCCACGTCGTCCACGACTTCTGCGGATCCCAGGCCGAAATGCGGACGCGGATCGTGCGTGCTGAGGTACGAATCGCCGCTGGCGACGTCTCGCCACTGAATCCGGCCGCCGGCCTTGATGGTCACGGTCGTCCCAATCGGCGAGGGCTGGCCGTTGGTCCCTTCGGGAATCACGGTGAGCCAGGCCCCAGTCGACGGGCTGTCGTTACGCAGCAGGACAGGCGGGCCGTCCAGCCGCGTGAACAGCAGGTCGAGGTCGCCGTCGTTGTCGAAGTCCCCGACCGCGAGGCCTCGGTAGGAGGCCGCCTCCTCGAATCCGGGACCCGCCGTCGCGCTCGCATCGCGAAACAGCGGCGCTCCCTTGCCGAGGTTCTCGGCGACGAAGTTCCGCTGCGCGTACGTGCCGATGAACTCGGGATGCCGATCGACCTGCGGGTAGATGTGGCCGTTGGCGACGACGACGTCCAGATCGCCGTCGTTATCGAGGTCGGCGAACGCAGTCCCCCACTTCAGGGGTTTGTACGTCATCGGGCCGATGCCGGTGGCGCGTGACACGTCCTCGAAGATCCCGCCCGGTCCGCCGGCGTAAAGCGTCGCGAAGTCCTCGGAGAAATTCGTGACGAACACGTCGAGCACGCCGTCGCCGTTCACGTCACCGAGCGCGATGCCCATGCTGGCTTGCGAGGCGCCCTTCTCGTCGAGCGCGCAGCCCGCCCACGTGGCGACTTCCTTGAAATGCCCCTTGCCCTCGTTGCGATAGAGGTAGTTGGGGTCGGAGTCGTTCGCCACGTAGACGTCGACCAGACCGTCGCCGTCGAGATCCGCCGCGCGGACCGCGAAGCCGAACCCGAGCGCCTTGTCGGTGAAGCCGGCCTCGTCGGTGGCGTCCGTGAATCGGCCGTGGCCGTCGTTCCGGAAGAAATGATCGGGCGCGCCCGTCATCCCGAACGGCCCGTTGGCCACCATCTCCACGCCCTTCCACGGCAGCGTCCGCTTTGCGTTCAGCACGTCGTCGATCGACTGGGCGATGTAGGCGGCCACATAGACGTCGAGATCGCCGTCGCCATCCGCGTCGAAGAATGCGGCGCCGGTGTTCCACCCGGGCGACTCGAGGCCGGCCTCGCGCGCGATGTTGGCGAACGTGCCGTTGCCCTGGTTTCGATAGAGGATGTTCCGGCCGAAGCAGGTCACGAAGATGTCTGGCCAGCCGTCGTCGTCGACGTCGGCGACGAACGCGCCCGTGGCCCACGCGCCGTCGCCGCCGACACCGGCGCGATCGGTGACGTCCTCGAATGTCCCGTCTGGCAGCCCGTGATAGAGCGCGAACCTGCCCTTCTCGGCGATGCGGGAGCCGTCGAGACGCCAGCCATTGGGCATGAAGATGTCCAGGCGGCCGTCGCGGTCGTAGTCGAGAAACGCGATGCCGGCGCCGGCCGAATCGAGGAGGTGATCTTTGTCGGGACGTCCCGCGAGCAGCTCGCGCGTGAGATGTGACGGCGCGCTGGCGTCGACGAAACGAAACGGCGACCCGCCGGCCTGAGGCTGACGAGTCGCCGCGGGAACTGCACCGAGAAGGCACCAGGCCGCGGCGAGGCTCCAGGTCAGGAGCCGCGGGCCGGGGGCTGGCAATCGAGCGAGCACAAGCTCCGCGATCAGCGCGCGGGTTTCATGAGGCCGGCGTACGTCGCCTCGACGGCCTTCCATTCCTCGTCGAGCCCGGCCGCCTTCGGCGCCGAGGCCATCTGCGCGATGCGCTTCGAGCTGTCGAGAAACTTCTGCTTGGCGGCCTTGGTGACGATGACGAAGCCCTCGTCGTAGATGCCCTGCGCCTCGCCGGCGGCGTTGTGATGCTGGCCGCCTTCGATCAGCCGCTTGCGCACGGCGCCCACGGAGTTGTCGCCCTCGGTGCCGAGCTGCGCGACGTCGGAGGCGAGCGCCTCGACGGCGGCCTTCGCGCCCGGGGCGTCGTTGGCCGTGATCGCGCGCTTGGCGCGCATCAGCTGCACCTCGCCGTGCGCTTTGGACGCGGCGAGGATCGACTTCACGAGGTTCTCCTCGGTACGCTTCAGCGCGAGCAGGCCGTCGGCCAGCGTGTTGTACGTGGCGACCATCTCGGGTGGCGTGCCCGACTCGGCGGATTGCGCCGCGGCGGGCGTCGCGCCCGCCGCGAGCAGCAGCGCGGCCGCGATCGTTCCAATCTGCATGGCGCCGCTCAGTGACAGGCGTCGTGACATCGTGATCTCCTAAACTACGTCTGTGGGGCAGGGCTTCAACCCTGCCGGTTCAAGCCGCGAAGGCGTACGGAGGCCGGGGCTTCAGCCCCGGCGACGTGCGATCCACCCCGCGAACTGCAAACGCTAGCACAAGTGTTGGCGGGGCTGAAGCCCCGCCCTACCGGGCGCATGCGCAGACCGGCAGGCCTGAAGGCCTGCGCTACAGGTGAGGCGCCGGCGGCGACGGGCGTCATCTGTAGCGCAGACCTTCAGGTCTGCCCCGTCGATCCGCTGGGATAGAATTCCCCCCGATGTCAGCGACGATGCCCACATCGATCACGCGCTGGGTCGAAGAGGTCCACGCCCTCACGAAGGCGGATCGCGTCGTCTACTGTGACGGATCGGATGGCGAACGCGATCGGCTGGTCGCCGACTGCCTCGCCACCGGTGAGCTGATCGCGCTGAACCAGCAGACCCACCCGGGCTGCTACCTGCATCGCAGCGCGTCGCACGACGTCGCGCGCACCGAGCACCTCACGTTCATCAGCACGGCGAACAAGGACGACGCGGGGCCGACGAACAACTGGATGGCGCCTGACGAGGCGCGCGCGAAGCTGACGCCGCTCTTCGACGGCGCGATGAAGGGCCGCACGCTGTTCGTGGTGCCGTTTCTCATGGGCCCGGCCGGATCGCGGTTCTCGAAGGTCGGCGTCGAGATTACCGACAGCCGGTACGTGGTCCTGAACATGCGGATCATGACGCGCGTCGGCCAGGTCGCGCTCGACGCGCTCGGCGACTCGGACGACTTCACGCGGTGCCTCCACTCGCTCGGCGACCTCAGCCCCGATCGGCGGTTCATCGTTCACTTCCCCGAGTCGAATGCCGTGTGGTCCGTGGGCTCTGGCTACGGCGGCAATGCCCTCCTTGGCAAGAAGTGCCTCGCACTCCGGCTGGCGAGCTGGCTCGCGCGCCGCGAAGGCTGGCTCTCCGAGCACATGCTGATCCTCGGGGTGAAGTCGCCCGAAGGACGTCAGCACTACATCGCCGGGGCGTTTCCATCCGCGTGCGGCAAGACGAACCTGGCGATGCTCGTGCCGCCGGCGTCGATGTCCGGCTGGGAGGCCCGCACGATCGGCGACGACATCGCGTGGCTGCGCCCTGGCAACGACGGCCGCTTGTGGGCCGTGAATCCCGAGGCGGGCTTCTTCGGCGTCGCGCCCGGGACGAGCCGCCGGACGAACCCGACGGCCTTTGACATGGTCCGGCGCAACACGATCTACACGAACGTCGCGCTGAGGCCAGACGGGACCCCGTGGTGGGAAGGGCACGACGATCCGCCGCCGGCCGAGGCGCTCGACTGGCAGGGACGCCCGTGGACGCCGGCGTCCATCGAGAAGGCCGCGCACCCCAACAGTCGCTTCACGACGCCGGCCACGGAGTGCGCGACGCTCTCGCCGGAGTTCGCCAATCCCGACGGCGTCCCGATTGACGCGATCCTGTTTGGCGCGCGGCGCCAGCGGCGTGTGCCACTCGTGTACGAGGCCCTCTCGTGGCAGCACGGCACGTTTCTCGGCGCGACGCTGTCGTCCGAGACGACCGCCGCTGCCACTGGCAAAGTCGGCGTCCTCAGGCGCGACCCGATGGCGATGCTGCCCTTCTGCGGCTACAACATGGGCGATTACTGGCAACACTGGCTCGACGTCGGCAGCGAGCTGGCGCGTCCGCCGCGGATCTTCCGGGTGAACTGGTTCCGTACCGCCGAAGACGGCAAGTTCCTGTGGCCCGGCTTCGGCGACAACCTGCGCGTCCTGAAGTGGATCCTCGAGCGGTCGGAGGGCGGCGGAGCGGCCGTCGAAACGCCGATCGGGTTCGTGCCGACACCCGAGTCGCTCGATCGCCGCGGCCTCGCCCTTGCGGACGACACGCTCCGCACGCTGCTGAAAGTCGACGCGGCCGACTGGGTCGAGGCCGTCGAAGGCCAGGAGCATTTTCTCCGCACGTTCGGCACGCATCTGCCGGCGGGCATGTGGAACGAACACGAAGAACTCGGCCATCGCATCCGGGATGCGGTGACGCCTCATCAAGGGGAGCCATGAAGACCACTTTTCCGTTTGCATTCGCCTGCGCGGCATTCCTGACGGCCCTGCCGGCCGCCGCGCAACAGCCCGCTCCGTCGCCCGATCCAGAGTTGCAGCAGGGCATCACCCTCGACTTGCAGGGCAAGTACGAAGAGGCGCGGACGCACATCAAGCGTGCCGTCGGCACGGCGACGACGCCTGATGCGGCGTCACGCGCGACGCGCGCCCTGGCGGTGTCGTACGCGTTCGAGTCGAAGTGCACCGAGGCGGCCGCCGTCGAAGCGCCGCTCTACGAGAAGGCGCTGGCGGCCAAGGCGTTCAACGACGCCGGCGAGCTGGCCAACGAGCTGGCGCGCATCTGCCTCGAGTCGGGTGACGCCGCGCAGGCAGAAGCGTGGTACCGCAAGGGCTTCGAGGCGGGCAAGCAGGACACGACGAACCAGAACAGCGGGCCGGAGCTCTGGACGTTCCGATGGGAGCACGCGCAGGCGCGCATCGCCGCGCGCCGCGGGCAGAAGGCCGACGCCGCGACCCACGTCGCCGCGGCGAAAGCGGTGCTCGACAGCGGCAAGTTGCCGCAGCAGCAGGCCGCGTTCTTCCCGTATCTCACCGGCTACGTCGCCTTCTACGGCGGCGACTACGCCAAAGCCGTCACGGACCTGCAGCAAGCGAACCAGAACGACGTGTTCATCATGAGCCTGCTGGCGCAGTCATACGAGAAAACCGGCGAGGCCGCGAAGGCAAAGGCGCTCTACCAAAAAATCATGGACGCCACGAATCACAACCCGCCGATGGCATTCGCGCGCCCCGTCGCGCGTGCCAGGCTGAGCGCGCTCGGCGCGCACTGACGGGTCTCTTGACATCTCGCGTGATGCGCGCACGCCCCGCGCGCCGGGCGTGCGCGAATCGTTCGACAGCCCGGCCTGACCTGTGACAAACTTACGGATGAGGAGCCTCGGATGGCCAGCAAGTCACGACCTACACAATTGAAGCGTCAGCGCTAGCGCGCACAGGCGGAGCGGCGCACGCAGAAGGATCTGAAACGGCAGGAAGTCAGAGCCAAGAAGACCGCGGCCGGCCCCCGCGGCCCGGGCGACGAAGATCCGGACATCGCGGGCATCATCCCGGGCCCGCAGCCGCATCCCTTCCTCGACGACGAAGAGGCGGCGCTGGATCAGGAAAAAGAGTAGCCCCGCATTCGTGGACTGCCCTGGCGGCGCACGCCTCAGTGACCGCCGCCAAATTCTACCGACACACTCCCAATCGGGCCCCGCAGCCGATCGTTCACCGGATCGGCCCCGGCAATGATCCGGTAGCCCGCCCCGAACGTCAGCCTGACGTTCGAGCTCACGTTCCACATCAACTGGGCCTGCGGCTCGGCAATGAAGAAGCCCTCGTGGAAGACCAGCTGCGTGTTCGGCGTAATCGTCGGCGGCGTCGGCTGGTGCGACGGCCGTCCCGGGCGGTTGCCGTGGCCGAAGACGATGTCTGGCAGGGTGTTCGACGCTGGCGTCCCGTAGACGTCGCGATACGGGGCCGTCACCGTGGCTTCTCCCCCGCCGACGAGTCCCTTCACCGCAAACCCGATCCGCCGGTCGCTATGGGCGATCGCCTGCAGCACCAGGCCGCCGTACGCCATGCCCTGGTTGTGCGTGTTGTTGGCGAGCCAGTAGCCGCCCATGCCGAGCAGCCACGTGCGATCGCTCAGCCAGCCGCCGTACGCGCCGATCAGCGTCCCGACCTCCTTGTTGAACTCGGTCATCGTCACGTCCGGTGAGATGACCCAGCCGCTCGGGACGCGCTCGACGGTGAGCGCCCCTGGAGAGACGGGCGTCGATTGCGCTGCCGGCTGGGACGCCGAGGGATCGACGGAGCCCGAGGTCGCCTCCTGGGCCACCGCAGGCACCGCCAGAATCACGAGCGCGCCCAGCGCGCAAGCCAGCGAACGAGCCACGTCTCTCATGGGAGCCTCTCTCACTGCGCCTCTCTCACTGCGCGCTCGAGCGATCATGCGACGGCAGACTCACGTTGATCGGCGTCGATTCTCCCGGCCTGACGTCGACCTCGGTCGAGAAGCTGTCGAAGCCCACTTTGTGGATCTCGACGTGATGCCGTCCGGCCGAGAGGTTCACGACGAGGCGATCCGCGGACTGAGGCGTCAGCCAGCGCTCGCCGTCGATGTAGATCTCGGCGTCCACCGGCTGCGCGCGCACGACGAGGCGACCGAAGCGCGTGTTGGGCGGCGCCATCGGCGGTTCGTTTGAAGGCGGCGGACTGCCCGGCTGCGCCTCGATGCCCGTGGGCGGCGGCCCGCCTGGACCGAATGGCGGGACGTCGTTCTGATCGGGCGGCGGACCGCCCTGCTCCTGCCGCTGCGGCGGCGGAGGCGTTGGCGGCGGCGGCTCCGGCGGATCGTTGGGCGCCAGCTTTGCCATCTCGCCCTTGACCTTGTAGGTCGAGTCGGGCGACAGGTAGAACGACTGCTTCAGCGAGTGGTAGCCCTCGAGGTAGATGAGGAGGTCGTGCTTGCCGGGCGTGACGTGCAGACGCTGGAACGTGCCGTCGTAGTCGTCCACCGTGCCCGCGAAGTAGCCGTCGACGAACACCTTGGCTTCGCGCGGCGCCACCTCGATGCGTACCGAGCTCTGCGGATAGTACGGATAGCCGTAGCCGTACCACGGATAGGGCGGGTAGAACCAGGGATACCAGTACGGGCTGTACGGGCCCCAGGAGAACCAGGGATAGAACCCGTAGTAGCCGCCGTAGAAACCGACGCCCACGCCGACGTGGACGTGGCCGTGATAGCCGCCGCCCGAGGCGTGCACGTGTCCCTGACGGGCCTCGAGTGGGGCCGCGAGTGAGAGTCCGCAGACCAACAGGGCTGCGAGCATGAATCCCGATAGTCTCCGACGCACCACATCCTCCACCGAAAGCAACGCTGTACGGTGCGGAGGCGAGCAATGGCTGTGCCGGAGGGCCGACACACAATCAGGCCAATTTTTCTGAAGTCCGCGCGATCCTCCATGGCGACGTCATCACAGAGCGACAGCGGCTTGTCCCGCCCGGAGGACGCGCAGACGCGGAAGAGCAAGGTTCCGTTATGCTTCTCCACGTGCTGAAACGCGCGCTTCTCGTCGCTTTATGCGCGGCGCTCGCGGCCGGTTGTCGCGCAGGCCTTCCGCCGGTGCCAGTGGTCGGACCGCCGCCCGCGAACATGACCGGCAACCGTCCGCCGACGATCAAGCTGTCGGCGGACCAGACGACGATCGCGGCCGGTGGCCGCGTCACGCTCACCGCGGAGGTCTACGACGCCGACAACGATCGCCTGACGCTGAAATGGGCGGCGCCGTCCGGCACGTTCAACAACCCGGCGGCCTCGCGCACCTACTGGACCGCGCCGTCCACACCGGGCTCCGTCACGCTCACGTTCAGCGCGGACGATGGCAGCGGAGGCGTGACGACGGAGACGCTCACCGTCACCGTGACGGGATCGTGAGCGAGGCGCCGCAAGGCGGGATCGCCGCGATCGCGCGCCGGAGATTTGGCCTGGTGCGCAGTCCCGCCGCCGCGGTGGCCGCGGGGATTTTCGGCAGCCGGATCGTCGGGCTGCTGCGCGTCCGGGCGTTCTCGTATTTCTTCGGCCTGCAGTCCGACGCCGCCGACGCGTTCAACGCGGCGTTCCGCATTCCCAACCTGCTGCAGAACCTCTTCGGAGAGGGCGCGCTCTCGGGCTCGTTCATTCCCGTCTATTCGGGCTTGCGCGCGCGCGGGCGCACCGACGAAGCCGCGCAGGCCGCGCGGACGGTTTTCGCGCTGCTCGCGCTGGCCGTCGCGGTGCTGTCGCTGACCGGCGTCCTCGCGGCGCCTTGGGTGATCGACGCGCTGGCGCCCGGATTCCAGGGCGCCAAGCGCGAGCTGACGACCGAGCTCGTGCGGATTCTGTTTCCCGGCGCCGGGCTGCTCGTGCTGTCGGCGTGGTGTCTCGGCGTGCTGAACGTGCACGGGCGGTTCTTTCTGAGCTACGCCGCGCCGATTGCGTGGAACATCGCGATGATCGGCACGCTGCTCGTCTTCGGCTGGGGCCGTCCGCTGCCGGAGCTCGCGGTCTATCTAGCGTGGGGATCGGTCATCGGCAGTCTCGCGCAGGTGGCCGTGCAGTGGAGACAGGCGTGGACGCTCTCGGCCGGCGGGCTACGGCTCGCGATGAGCGAGCCGGTCCGCGAGGCCATCCGCAACTTCGGCCCAGTCGTCGCCAGCCGCGGCGCCGTGCAGCTCACGGCCTACATCGACACCGTGATTGCGAGCCTGCTGCCGACCGGCGCGGTGACGGGGCTCACGAACACGCAACTGCTCTACACCCTGCCGGTGAGCCTGTTCGGCATTTCGATTTCGTCCGCGGCGCTGCCGTCGATCTCGGCCGACGCGCACCAGGACGGCGCGCACGAGAAAGTGCGGAGCCGTGTCGCCGCCAACGCGGCGCGCATCGCGTACTTCACGGTGCCCTCGGCGGTCAGCTTCCTGGCGCTCGGCGACGTGCTCGCCGCGACGCTGCTGCAGACGGGCCGCTTCACGGCCGCCGACTCGCGGTACGTCTGGGGAATTCTCGCGGGCGCGGCCGTCGGCCTCGTCGCATCGACCACCAGCCGGCTTTACGGCGTCGCGCACTACGGCCTCGGGGACACGAAGACGCCCATGCGATTCACGATCGCGCGCCTCGTCATTGCGACCATTGGCGGTTATGTCGCGGCGGTCTGGCTGCCGCCGCTGCTGCACGTCGATCTCAAGTGGGGTGCGGCGGGGCTGACGGCGTCCGCAGGAGTAGCCGGCTGGATCGAGCTGGCGCTGCTGCGCCACAGCCTCGCTGTGCGCGTCGGCAACGTCTCGGCGCCGGTCAGTTACACCGCGCGCCTCTGGGCGTCCGCGCTCGTCGCCGGCGCGATCGGCCGCGGCGCGTACCTGGCGCTGCCGCACATGCATCCCGTGATCACTGGCGCGATCATCCTCCCGCTCTTCGGCATGATGTACCTCGGCGTGACGCGAGCAGCCGGCATTCCGTTGCTCGCGCGGCCCGAATAGCACTACGTTGGCTCTGGGCTCTGGGCTTTCGGCTTTGGGCTCTGGGCTTTGGGGAAAAGGAAACGGCGCCGACCGCAACAGCGGCCGGCGCCGTCAGTGTGACTCGCCCAGAGCCCAGAGCCTGAAGCCCAGAGCCTACGTCTTATCCGGCACCTCGAAGCCCCTGCGGTATTCGCGTGTGAGGAGCTTGTCGGCCGCCTTGTTGTTCTTGAACGTCTCGGTGGCCCCGTCGAATTCGAGCGACTGCTTCGTCAGGTAGGCGATGTTCGCCAAGTGCGGCAGCGTCGACGACAGGTGTCCCTCGAGGATCTCGCACGTCAAGATTTTCGGATCGCCGGCGCGCAGCGCGTCGACGAAGTTCTGGTAGTGCGGGTACTCGGTGCTGGTGAGCACGTTCGGGTCGCCGCCGGATCCGTTCGTCTCGGGCATGTCGGCGTTCTGCCCCTTCTCGTCCTTCGGCCCGTGATACGACTGCCACTTGCGGCCGTCCCCGTCGAGCCACAGCCAGCCGTCCGACCCGTAGAACAGGTTGCCGATCTTGACGGTGCCCTCGTCGTTGGTGCCCTCGCCGCGCGTGCCGAACTCGAGGACCGAGCCGTCGGCGTATTCGAACGACGAGGTATGGAGGTCTGGCGTTTCCTGTGAGGTCGGCGTGCCGCCGAAGTAGCCGCCCGTCGCGATCACGCGCACGGGGTGCTCGTTCTTGTTGAGGCCCCAGCGCGCGATGTCGAACTGGTGCGGGCCCTGGTTGCCGGTGTCGCCGTTGCCGTAATCCCAGTGCCAGTGCCAGTTGTAGTGGAAGCGATTGCGGTTGAACTCGCGCTTCGGCGCGGGCCCGAGCCACAAGTCGTAGTCCACCTTCGAGAGGTACGCCGAATCGTACGGCGGCTCGTACATGTTCGACTCGACGTTCAGCTTGTACTTCTCGCCGGCCGCCATCGGGCCGTCGGGATACTTGCCGATCGCCGGCCGGCGCTTGAAGCACAGGCCGCGCGCCATGTAGACCTTGCCGATCCCGCCGTCGTGCAGGAACTTCATCGCCTGGATCACCGCCGGGCGACTGCGATTCATCGTCCCGACCTGGACGACCTTGTTGTACTTGCGCGCCGCTTCGACCATCTTGCGGCCTTCCCACACGGTGTGGGACGCGGGCTTCTCGACGTAGACGTGCTTGCCGGCCTGCAGCGCCCAGATCGTCGCGAGCGCGTGCCAGTGGTTCGGCACGGCGATGACGACGCCGTCGATGTCCTTGTCTTCGAGGACGCGCCGGAGGTCCTGCACGTAGCCGGGCTTGAACGTCGCGACGTCGGCGAGCTTCGCATCGTGGATGCGCTCGTTGCCGATGTTCGCGTCGATGTCGCAGATCGTCTTGATCTCGACGTTCGGCAGGCGGGCGAAGCCGCGCTTCAGCGCGTTGCCCTGGCCGCGCACGCCGATGCTGGCGAGGACGACCTTGTCGTTGGCGCCCAGCACGCGGTTGCTGACGAGCGGCGCGGCGTTCGCGATGGGCGCGGCGCCGAGGTCCCGGCTCACGACGAGGGCTGCAGCCGCGGCGCCGCCGAGACGCACCGCGAAGTCGCGGCGCGAGATGTCTTGCTTGTCTTGATCGGTGGTCGACACGAGACCCCTCCGTGACATGCGCGATGAACAGTGGACGGTGGTCTTACCAGTGGCGGACAGAGTTTAGCACTCGAAATGCGAAGTGCTAAGTGCGAAATGCAAAGTGCAAAGTGGAGTGAGGAGTGCGGAGTGGGC
>JBKPSY010000242.1:0-14193 GCA_046735235.1 Acidobacteriota bacterium
GCGCTGGGTCCGGCGGATCAAGAAGGATCGCATTCCTTCGGGTGCCGACGAGCGCGACCGCGCGCTCTACGCGAAGCTGCGCGACTACATGATCCGAATCGACGACGTCGTGAACTGTGCGACGTGCCGCACGCGCTTCGAAGTGCCGTCTCATCAGTCCCTCGTCTTCCTGCAGCCGGGCGATCGTGGCGGTGGGCCGAGCGGTCCAGCCAACGACGATCCGGATGACGACTCGAGGTTCAACCGGTGAGCGACGACACGTCCCGCAGGGATTTCCTGAAAGGGACCGCCGCCACGCTTGGCGCCGCGGCCCTTCGGCCACCCGTCGCGGACGCAGGGCTTCAACCTCGCGCGGCAGCCGGGCCCGCGCCCGACACGCTGCTGTTCTCGGCGCCGCCGCTCGATCGGGTCCGTGTCGGCTTCGTCGGCGTCGGCGGCATGGGCACCGTTCACCTGGAGAACTACCTCGCGCTGGATGGCGTCGACGTCGTGGCGATCTGCGACATCGATCCGTCCCACGCCGAGCGAGGACGACAGAAGGTGGCGGCCGCCGGCCAGAAGTCGCCAACTCTGTATACGAGGGGTGTCCGCGATTTCGAACGGATGTGCGGAGAGGAGTCGCTGGACCTCGTGTTCACGGCGACTCCGTGGGCATGGCACGTGCCCGTGATGCTCGAGGCGCTCAAGACGGGGAAGCACGGGGCCACCGAAGTGCCGGCGGCGTATCGCGTGGACGACTGCTGGGCGCTCGTCGAAGCCGCAGAGAAGTACCGCAAACACTGCGTAATGATGGAGAACTGCTGCTACGACCGGCGCGAGATGCTGGCGTTCATGCTCGTCCGGAAGGGCATCCTGGGCGAGCTCCTCCACGCCGAGTGCGGGTACCTGCACGACCTGCGATCGATCAAGTTCTCGACGCAGGGCGAAGGGCTCTGGCGTCGCGCGCATGCGACCGAGCACAACGGCAACTGGTACCCGACCCACGGGCTCGGGCCGATCGCGCAGTGCTTCGACATCAACCGCGGCAACCAGTTCGAGTATCTGGTGTCGATGAGCAGCCCGCAGCGCGGCCTCACGCTCTACGCGCAGGAGCACCTGTCCGCCGACGATCCGCGGCAGCATGAAATCTACAAGCTCGGCGACGTCAACGTGACGCTGATCAGGACCGTCAAGGGACAGACGATCTACCTCGCCCACAACACCGACAGCCCGAGGCCCTATAGCCGACTGAACACAGTGCAGGGCACACGGGGGCTCATCCAGGGCTGGCCCGATCGGATCTACGTCGAAGGCCGCGCGGACAAGGAAGATCAGTGGGAGCCGCTCGAGAAGTTCTACGAGGAGTTCGAGCACCCGCTCTGGAAATCGGATCAGGTCAAGCAGGCGACGCGCGGACACGGCGGCATGGATTTCCTGGAAGACTTCCGCTTCATCTCATGCCTTCGCGCCGGGCTGCCCACCGATCAGAACGTCTACGACGCCGCGGCCTGGAGCGTGGTGTGCGAACTGACGGATCGCTCCGTCGCCGACCGCAGCCGCCCCCAGGACATTCCGGATTTCACGCGGGGAAAGTGGAAGACGACGCCTCCGCTCGGAATCGTGACCGCGTAGGGAGGCCGCATGTCGCCACGCGCCTGTCTGCTTGCTCCAGTCGCTTTCGTCGCCTTGCTGGCCGCCCATGGCTGGTCGGTCGAAGCGCAGGAGCCGCAGCCGCCTGCACTCGTCGGACGCTGGGATCTGACGGTCCATGGCAAGAACGGCGACTACCCTTCATGGCTCGAGGTCTGGACTTCGGGTGACACGCATCTGGTCGGCCAGTTCGTCGGCCGCGGCGGAAGCGCACGGCCGATCTCGCGCATCGACTTCGCGAACGGGACGATGAGCTTCTCGATCCCGCCGCAATGGGACAAGCGAAGCGATGACGAGACGTACCACGCGACGCTGACGGCCGGTACGCTCGACGGCTGGACGACGTCGCCGTCTGGCGAGCGGATCAGTTTTGCGGGCAAGCGCGCGCCATCGCTCGCGCGAACGGGAACGCCGACCTGGGGCGATTCGCAGTCCTTGATTGCGCCCTCGAGCCTGGCCGGCTGGCGCGAGCCCAACCGCGGCTGGTCCGTGTCGGACGGCGTGCTCAAGAGCGTCGGCAAAGCCGACAACATCGTCTCGACGGCCACGTTCACCGACTTCAAGGCGCACGTCGAGTTCCGGCTGCCGACGGGAAGCAACAGCGGCTTCTACCTGCGCGGAAGATACGAAGTGCAAATCGAGGACAGCGACGCTGCCGAGCCTCCGCTCGATCACATGGGCGGCATCTACGGCTTCCTTGCGCCGACGTGGGACACGCGCAGGCAGCCAGGCGAGTGGCAGGTCTTCGACGTCACGCTGGTGGGCCGCATCGTGTCCGTCGAGATGAACGGCACCCGCGTGATCTCCGAGCGCGAGATCCCCGGCATCACCGGCGGGGCACTCGACAGCGACGAGGGCTCACCTGGCCCCGTCATGCTGCAAGGCGATCACGGCGCGATCGAATTTCGAAACATCCTGATCACGCCAGCGCGCTAGTAGACCCAGGGCACGATGCGCCAGGGCACCCGGCGCTGGTAGTCGCGGTACGCGTCACCGAAAACATCGACCAGGGACTTCTCCTCGAACGGCACCGCAGCGAACAGGTACGCCGAGCTGACGACGGCGAACTCGATGCGCGTCCAGGTCATCTCGGGCGAGCCGAAGACGATCAACAGCCAGCCGAGGTAGATCGGATGACGCACGAGGTGATACGGCCCGGACACCTCGAGCGCCGACTCCCGAGTCGTGCGTGTCGCCTGGCGCACCCCTGCCAGATCGAGCGGGTCAATCAGCCTCGAGGCCGCGAACGTCATCACGAACCCCGCCGCCACGACCATCCAGTGCACGACGGCCCAGGGGCCCGTGTGGCGATAGAGCGTTCCGGGGAGCTCGCGCCACATCGTCCAGACGGTCAGGTAGAGCAGGCTGGCGATCCAGACGTACGCGGATCGCTCGAGGTCCTCGCCGACGAGCGAGCGCACGCCCCGCTTCGCGCCGGTCCTGGCGAGCAGGCTGTGGTGGAGCGCGAACACCGTAAAGAGCAGGGCATTGATTACGGCATTCGTAAGGGCACTCGCGTCCGACTGCTCAATCGCGTGCATGCCCCAGAGCAGCGCGACAAATCCCCCGTTGAGCGACACCATGAAGAGCGCCGCTCCGGCCCAGGCCACGAACGCGGCCGTTGTCCTCGAGCCGGAAGGGTCGTCCATCTGGCCCGTATTATAGTGACCACATGGCGGCGCCCCGCGTCGTGATCTCCGGGATCGGCGTTGTCTCGACGTTCGGGGTGGGACGCGAGTGCTTCTGGCACCACGTCAGCCGCGGCGTCAGCGGCACGCGCGCCGTCACCGAGTTCGACGTCTCTACCTTCCCCTGCCAGGTCGCCGCGCCGGTGCCGGCGGTGTCCTTCGCGTGCGCGCCTCGCGTGGACGGCGACGACGCTGACGATCACGACTCGCGGGCCGATCCGCGCAGGTACTCGCGCGCGGCGCTGCTCGGCGTGATTGCCGCACGTGAAGCCTGGAAGGACGCCGGGCTGCGCATCGGCGAGCCCGGCGCGGGCGTGATCATCGGCAGCGGCGGCGGCGGGATTGACGTCGGCGAAGCGCAGTATCGCGACTTCTTCACCAACGGCGGACGCCACGTCACGCCCTACGCGATCGCCATCGGCATCGTCGGCATGCTGTCGAGCGAAGTGTCGATCTCGCTCGGGCTGCGTGGAATGAGCCACGTGCTGTCGACAGGATGCACGAGCTCCACCGACGCACTCGGCTACGCCGCGCGGCTGATTCGCTCTGGCGAGACCGACGTGCTGCTGTCCGGCGGCGCCGACGGCTGCGTCACGCCGGGCATGATTTTCGGCTTCTCGAGGATGCGCGCCGTCTCGACGCGCTACAACGACCGGCCATCGGAAGCGTCGCGACCCTTCGACAGGGGACGCGACGGGTTTGTCCTCGGTGAGGGCGCCTGGATGTATGTGGTGGAGCGGGAGGATCGCGCCCGTGCCCGTGGCGCGCAGGTCTACGCGACCGTCGAGGGCTACCACTCGACGTGCGACGCTTACCACCGCGTGCAGATGGACCCGGACGGCACTGAAATCGTCGCGGCCATTCGAGGCGCCGTCGAGCGGTCAGGGCGCGCGGTGGAAGAGATCGACTACGTGAACTATCACGGCACGTCCACGCAGCTGAACGACGCCATCGAGTCGCGCTGCACGCGTACCGCCTTCGGCAAGCGCGCCGACACGCTGCCGGGCTCGTCCACCAAGTCGATGATCGGCCATCCGCAAGGGGCCAGCGGCGCTGCCGGCATCGTGACGACCGCCCTGGCGCTGTCGCGCGGATTCCTGCCGCCCACGGCGAACCTCACCGACCCGGATCCGGCCTGCGACATGGACTTCCTGCCCCAGGTCGGACGCGCGGCGACGCCGGCCGCCGCGCTCTGTAACTGCCTCGGCTTCGGCTCGAAGAACAGCGCCGTCGTGCTCGGCGCCGTGCCGAACTGACGGAGCGCTCGTGGACTCGGATGTACTCGTGGTCGGCGCGGGCCCGGCGGGCGCGATTGCTGCGCTCGTGCTCGCCCGCGCCGGCGTCCGTGTGCGCCTGATCGATCGCGCGACCTTTCCTCGCGACAAGCTTTGCGGCGACTCACTCAACCCCGGCGCGATGGCGTTGCTGGCGCGCCACCATCTGGGAGAGGCCGTCGAGGCGCGCGGCCTGCCGGTGGAGGGCATGTGGCTCACCGGGCCGGGCGGCATTGGTGTCGCCGGCACGTATCCGCGAGGGCTCCTCGGCCGGAGTCTGACACGCGCCGATCTTGACGTGATGCTCGTGTCCGCTGCCGAGCGAGCGGGCGCGGCGGTCGAGCTTGGCGTGCGCGTGACTGGGCCGCTGACGGACGGGGACGCGCGCCGTCCACGCGTCACCGGAGTCGCGACCGCGTCGCGTGCGGGTCGGCCGATCGAGCGACGAGCACGCGTGGTGATCGCCGCGGACGGACGCCGATCGACTCTCGCAGTGGCGCTCGGATTGATTCGTTCGCCGAGGTATCCGCGTCGCTGGGCGCTCGGCGCCTACTACGAAGGCGTTGACGGCCTCACGCGCCGCGGCGAGATGCACGTCCGATCCGGACGCTATCTCGGCGTGGCTCCCGTGCCGAACGGGCTGGCAAACGTCTGCCTCGTCGTGCCAGAGGCGCGCGCACGCGCCGCGATGCGCGCGCCCGCCGTGGCGATCGAGGCCGCTCTCACGGCGGATCCGGCGCTCCGCGAGCGCTTCCGGCGCGCGCGGCGTGTGAGCGCCGTGCGCGCGCTTGGTCCCCTGGCCGTCGACGCCGCTGCTGCCGGCGTACCGGGGCTGCTTCTCGCAGGCGATGCGGCCGGGTTCGTCGATCCCATCACTGGCGACGGGATGCGGATTGCGATGCGCGGCGCCGAGCTTGCCGCGATCGCCGCTCAGCGCGCGCTGGACGGGATGGCCGAGGCCTATCGCGAGCTCGCGCTCGAGCGCGCCCGCGAGCTCTCCACGAAGCTGCGAATCAATCGTGTGTTGCGCGCGGTCGTCGCACGGCCCGCCACTGTGGTCGGCGCGTCCGCGATGGCCAGGGTGGCGCCGGCGATCTTCGAACGGCTCATTGCTTACGCCGGCGACGTCGGCCTCACCAGTTCAGATCCGCTCGCTTCGGTAGTAGCCACCTGACGGCGCGCTCGAAGCGGGCCGACCATGCGGCTTCGTTGTGGCCGGCGCCGCGCGCTTCGACATACCTGAGCTGCAGGCGGGGACGCGTTGCCTGTTGCCGGAGGATGCGCGCCATCTCTCGCGTCTGACGCACCTGGTTTCGGCCTTCACCAGTGCCCGTATCGAGATAGAGCCGCCCCGGCCAGCGTCCCGCGTTCGCGGCCACGCCGTAGATAGCGCCGCGCCCGAACCAGAGTGAGGGACTCATCACGCCGGCGAAGCCGAAGATGTCCGGCCGGCGGAGGAATGCGTACAGGCTGATCAAGCCCCCCATCGACGAGCCCATGATCCCGGTGTGCTCGGCCTCGCGTCGGGTCCGGAAGTACGTGTTGACCATGGGCCGCAGGGTGTCGACGAGGAATGCCAGGTACGCATCGCCGCGGCCTCCGCCCAGACGGTCGTCCTGGAACGGCCCGTACTCGCGCGTCCGGTCCATCCCCATGTTGGGCACGCCGACGACAATCGCCTCCAGGCCCTCCCGGCCAATCCGCTCCATCGTCTCGTCCACGTGCCATTCGCCGGCGAAGGAAATGGAGTGGTCGAACAAATTCTGGCCGTCGTGCATGTAGAGCACGGGGTAGTGCCGCGCGCTGGCGGCATAGGAGGGCGGAAGGTAGACGAAGACGTCGCGCTGGTTGCCCAGCTGGGGGCTCTCCACGCCCTCCAGCCGGCGGATGTTGCCGACGACGTTGCCGGTCAGCTCCGCGCCGGCGCCCTGGTCATACATGCAGGAGAGCCTCCACAGTATCATTGCTCCTGTATGCCTCACCGGTTCACGATCGGCGTCGAGGAGGAGTTCCAGATCGTCGACCCGACTACCTGGGAACTGCGCTCGCACGTCTCGGAGCTGCTCGCGGCCGGATCGCCCTCGCTGGGCGATCAGATGAAGCGCGAGATGCACCAGTCGATCGTCGAGCTCGGGACGAACATCTGCGAGGACGTGAACCAGCTGCAGCACGAGATGCGGAAGATTCGCATCGAGCTGTGCGCGGCTGCGGATCGCGCGGGTCTGGCCATTGCGGCGGCGGGCACGCATCCGTTCTCGAGCTGGATCGACCAGGTCATCTCGCCAGGCGAGCGCTACGAGAACATCGTCGAGGAACTGCAGCAGCTGGCGCGATCGCTCCTGATCTTCGGCATGCACGTTCACGTGGCGGTCCCGGACCGCACGACCGCGATCGACATCATGAACGCGGCCCGATATTTCCTGCCGCACCTGCTCGCGCTCTCGACCAGCTCGCCCTTCTGGCACGGGCGCGACACGGGGCTGAAGTCGTACCGCACGACGATCTTCCGGCGATTCCCGCGCACCGGCGTACCCGATCACTTCGGTTCATGGAGCGAGTACGAGAACTACGTGAACCTGCTCGTCGACCTGCATTGCATCGACGACGGCAAGAAGATCTGGTGGGACATCCGACCGCACCCGACGTTCGGCACGCTCGAGTTTCGCGTCTGTGACGTTCCGACGCGCGTCGAGGAGACCGTCGCCATCGCGGCGCTCGTCCAGGCCATCGTTGTGAAGCTTCACAAGCTCTATACCAAGAACATGGGGTTCAGGCTGTACCGTCGGGCGCTCATCGAGGAAAACAAATGGCGTGCCGCGCGCTGGGGTCTGGACGGGCGGCTGATCGACTTCGGTAAGAAAGCGGAAGTGCCGATGCGACACCTGGCGCTCGAGCTGTTGGACTTCGTGGACGACGTTGTGGACGAGCTCGGCAGCCGCGACCACCTGCAGTACGTGCACACGATCCTGTCCGAAGGCACCAGCGCGGATCGCCAGCTGCGCGTGTATCGAGAGACGAACGACCTGAAGGCCGTCGTCGCGCACGTCGTGCGCGAAACGCGGCCGGCGGCGATGGGGGATTGACGGTTGTCGATTCCCGAGTGCCGACTGACGACTGACGATTGACGTGGGGCAGGGCTTCAGCCCTGCATCTCGCGGAGTACGGGTTGCGGGCGGACTGGCGCAGCCAGTCGCGCCGTAGCCCGAAGGGCGAAGGCGGAGGCATGGCCAAGAAACAGAGCACGCCAATGGTGGTGGGGTTGCTTTGCGGGCGCGAGTTCTCGTTTCCGCCCGCGTTCATCCATGCGGTGAACGAACGCGGCAAGAAGGCGGGCGTGACCGCGGAGATGGTATCGCTCGGCGGCACGAAGATGGGTGAGCCGGCGCGCTATCGCGTCATCGTCGATCGCATCTCGCACGAGGTCGAGTACTACCGTGCGTTCCTGAAGCACGCGGTGCTCAGCCGCACTTACGTCATCAACAACCCGTTCTGGTGGACCGCCGACGATAAGTTCTTCAACTACGCCGTCGCCAGCAAGCTTGGCATCGCGATTCCGAAGACGGTCGTCCTGCCGCAGAAGGCCTATCCGCCTGACATCGATCTGACGGCCGAGTCGCTGAAGAACCTCGAGTATCCAATCGACTGGGACGGCCTGCTCGACTACGTGGGCCGCCCGGCGATTCTCAAGCCGTATTCAGGTGGCGGCTGGAAGCACGTCTACAAGGTCCACGACCGCGACGAGTTGCTCGCGGCCTACGATCGCACCGCGCCGTACTGCATGACGCTGCAGGAGTTCATCGACTTCGAGCAGTACGTCCGGTGCTTCACGTTCGGCAAGACGGACATCACGCCGGTGCACTACGATCCCCGCGAGCGCCGCTACATCGTCGATCACACGTACCTGACACCGGAGGTGGGCGACCGGATCGTCAAGGACGCGCAGACGATCAACGAGGCGCTCGGCTACGAGATGAACACGATCGAGTTCGCGGTCAAGGACGGCGTGCCGTACGCGATCGACTTCCTGAACCCGGCGCCCGACTTCGAGCGCGACCGCATCACGCAGCACTATTTCGATCTGGTGCTCGACAAGATGTCCGCGCTCGTCGTCGATCGCGCCGTGTCTGGAGCGCTGACCAATCCGTGGCCGCGGTGGGAGCAGATGACCGGACTCGGTGCCAGTGCCGGCGTCATCGGCCAGCCGGCGGCCCGCGCCTAGCTCCCCCCTTTTCCGGAGAACCGTTCCGCGTGTCCACCGTAACCGACGCCATCGACTGCTGGCACGGCCTGCTGAGGCCAGACGTCGAGCTGACCCCGCAGTATGCCGAACAGTTCACCGCTGACTTGCGAGCGGCGCATCTCTATTTCGGCCACCGCATTCACTGTCCCTTCCTGCGGCCGTTCTTCCTGGACGACGACCAGGTCGCGCTCGTCCGTCGGGTGAGCGAGACCATCGCCCGGATGGGCGAGATCGTCGCGCACGCCGGTCTGGAGCGTCCGGACGTGGACGACGCTGTCGCGCTGACCGAGGACGAGAAGTCGCTGGTGTCGATCGACCCGGGCTACGCACGCGCGAGCACCGCGTCGCGGCTCGACTCCTTCATCCTGCCCGACTCGCTCCAGTTCGCCGAATACAACGCCGAGTCGCCCGCGGGGCTCGGCTATACCGACACGCTGGCGGCCCAGTTCGAGCGTCTCGAGATCCTCACCCGCTTCCGCGAGCGCTTTGACGCGAGGCCGTTCTCGCTCATGCCGCCGATGCTCGACGCGCTCCTGGCGAGCTACAAGGACTTCGGCGGCACCGCGGCGCCCCCGACGATCGCGATCGTGGACTTTCGCGAGGTGCCGACGTGGCCTGAGTTCGAGATGCTGCAGGCGCACTTCAGGTCGCGCGGCGTGCCAACGATCGTCTGTGACCCTCGCGAGCTCGAGTTCAGCGGTGACGCGCTCTCGCACGAGGGAACGAAGATCGACCTCGTCTACCGGCGCGTGCTGATCAACGACATCCTGTCCCGTCCGGACGACTGCAAGGCGCTGACAGACGCGTATGCGGCGCGCGCCGTCTGCGTGGCCAACACGTTTCGCTGCAAGATCCCGCACAAGAAGGCGTTCTTCTCCGTCCTGACCGACGACCGGTTTGCGGGTCTGTTCGACGCCGACGATCTCCGCGTAGCGCGGACGCATGTGCCGTGGACGCGGCTCGTCGCCGAGGGGACGACGCACCGGGGTGACGAGGACATCGACCTCGTGCCGCATATCCGCGCGAACCGCGAGACGCTGGTGATGAAGCCGAACGACGAGTACGGCGGCATCGGCGTCACGCTCGGCTGGGAATGCTCCGAGTCAGAATGGGACCGGGCGCTGGACAAGGCGCTCGGCGGCGCGCTGGGCGCGTGGATCGTGCAGGAAAAGATTCACGTCCGCCGCGAGCTGTTCCCGAAATTCGAGCCCGGACAGGGCGCGAAGATCGGCGACATGCTCGTCGACTGCGCGCCTTACCTCTTCCGCGGGAAGCTGACGGGGTTTCTGACGCGCTTGAGCGCCACTGGACTGGCCAACGTCACGTCGGGCGGGGGCCAGGTGCCGTCGCTCGTGGTGAAGGCGCGCTAGCGATGCCGTTCGATTGCCGCCACCGGGCCGCTCACGGACAGGACGCCTGCGTGACGTCATGCTTGACTGCCGGGCCTGATCCGACGGGCATCTTTGCCCGCGTGGAGCGCGACAGCGTCCTCCCGGCCATTTCGGACGACACCGTCGATGTCGCCCTGCTCGACATGCACCACGGCTGGCCGAATCTCGGGCACGACGCCATCGTGTACGGGATCCAGAACATCGTCTGCGACCTGACGCCGGCCCTGCGCGCGGCCGGCATGCGCGTGCGCGTGACGTCCTACGACGTGCGCCGCGGACTGCGGATTCCCGAGGCTCCCGGCGCGCGGCACGCGCTGTACGTCGGCACCGGCGGGCCGGGACACCTGGATCCGCGTTTGAACGACGGCGTCGCCGAGGGCTCCCAGGGCATCAAGGAGGATCCGGCGTGGGAGCCGTCGCTCTTCGAGCTCTTCGACGCGATTCGCGCGGACGATGAGGCGGCGATGTTTGCCGTGTGCCACACGTTTGGCGTGGTCTGCCGTTGGCTGGGCGTCGCCGATGCCGTGCTGCGCGGACCCGAGAAGGGCGGCAAGAGCTCCGGGGTCGCCGAGGACGTGCTGACGGAAGAGGCGATGGTCCATCCGTGGTTTGGCCGGCTCTCTCGCGAGCTGCCGGACCGCCGGCACTTCAGGATTCTCGACAGCCGTCTGTACGATCTCATCGCGCACGGCCCGATGCCCACGGGACTCATCGCGCTCTCGCACGAAGCGCTGGGCCATGGCGGTCCGAAAGGCGACGCGCTGACGGGACTCGAGGTGGCGCGCGCTTCGGGCGGTGTCATGCCTCGCATGCTCGCCGTCAATCATCACCCGGAGATCGTCAACCGCCCTCGCCAGTTGACGAACCTCAAGAAACGGCGCGAGCGCGGAGCCGTGACCGACGAGTGGTACGAAGAGCGGGTTCACGCATTGAGCGAGACGATTGGCGATCCCCGTGGCGAGTACTGGCTCAACCTGACGTCGAGTTACCTGTTCCACGGCCCGCTGCGGTTCCATCTGTATCGGCAGATTCGCCGTCGCGCCGAAGCGCTCGGCCGCTCGATCGACGTCGACGAGACCCGGCTTCCGCTGGTGGCGGAGGGCTCGGGAGTGTCGCTGCAGTGAGGTAGTCGTGTCCGAGTTCGCGCCGGCCCTCGTCAAGCCGCCCGTATCTCATGCCGTGCTGGAGTCGATTGACGTGCGCGTCGGTACGATTCAGGCGATCGACGACGTCCCTGGCTCGCGCAAGCTCGTGAAGCTCACGGTCGGGTTCGGCGACCATACGCGCACCATCCTCGCGGGGCTGAGACAGGAGCGCCCGGATCTCTCGGTGCTCATCGGCCGCCAGGCGCTCTTCGTCGTCAACCTCGAGCCCAGGCAAATGGCAGGCGTCGTCTCGGAGGGCATGCTCTTCGACATCGGCTACGCGGATCGGCAGTCGCCGGTGCTCGCCGTGCCCGAGGGTCCCGTGCCGGACGGCGTTCGCGCAGGATAAACCCGTGCCCATCACGCACTACATGAAGGGCTCACGGCTCGTGATCGACCTGGGCGAGGTCTTCACGACCGCGGACCTGCAGCGATTTATCGACGAGATGGAGGAGTTCGAGCTGCAGCTGGCCGTGGGAGCCGGGTGATCGACATGCGTCGCGTCACACGGGCGACCGTCGATTCTCAGGCCCTCTATTCGGTTGCGGAGCGACGGCGCACGTTTCAGCCGAAAAACCCCGTCCGCACGGCAGGCGTGGCCAGGTGGCGATCGGCTACGCGCGGATGTTCCAGACGCTCATGGTCAACCACCCGCTGGTCTCGTTGAAACTCTTCGAGTCGTTCGAGGAGGCGGAACACTGGGCGTTGTCCGACGTCTGAAGTCCGTAGTCTGACGTCAGCCTTTCAGATACTCCCGCATCATGTGTTTCCAGTACGGCCAGTCGTGCCCGCCGAGCGGGCCCCAGTCGTCGAGGGAGTGTCGGATCCCCTTGAAGGACAGCGCCCGCGACAGATCGTAGGAGTGCGCGGGGTGTTCCCACGGACCCGTGCCGGTGGCGATGTGCAGATTCGCGCTGCTGACGGTGGCGATGAGTCCAGGATCGGTCATTCCGCCGACGTAGTCGATCGGGTTGTTGTAATAGAAGTTCTCGTCGTAGAACCCGTCCATGAACCGGCGCATGTCGTAGACACCAGACATCGCGAAACACGCGCGCACGGCATCAGGATGCTTCAGCAGCGTGTTCGCCGCGTGATACGCGCCCAGTGAGGCGCCCATCGTCGCGATCGGCACGAGCCCGTGGCAGTGCGTGTGGATGAACGGGATGACTTCGTGACGGATGTACTCGTCCCACTGCCGCTGCATCCAGCTGCGATGATATGGATGCGCGCCCTTGTTGTAGAAGCTCTGATCGCCGTTCGACCCGACGGTGAAGAGCTTGATGCGCCCGCCTTCGATGAACTCGCCGAGCGCAGCCACCATCCCCTGGCCCTCGAGCTCGAGCTCGTCGCCGCCGCTCGTCGGAAACGCCAGCAGCGGCGTGCCCCAATGCCCATACACGACGACGCCCATGTCGCGCCCGAGCCGACCCGTGTACCACCGGTGATATTCGCGCTGCACAGCTCGCGATTGTAATGTATCCTTCGCACTTTGGTCGCGCGGCCGGATCCGGCCGTCGCGCCACAGGAGACCCTGCGGAGTGACCGACCAGGAACCGTTGACGATCCTGTGCGTGGCGACGTACGAAAAGGGCCAGGAGTTCATTCGCGAGTGCAAGCGGCAGGGCTGCACCGTCCTGCTGCTCACGGTCGACACGCTGAAGGATGCCGACTGGCCGCGCGAGGCTATCGACGAGACCTTTTACATCCCGCGCGATATCGCGCGGGAGGACCTGCTCAAGGGCGTCAGCCACCTGGCGCGCTCGCGGACACTCGATCGCATCGTCGCGCTCGACGACTTCGACGTCGAGACCGCGGCCCTGCTGCGCGAGCACCTGCGGGTGCCCGGCATGGGCGAGACGACCGCCCGCTACTTTCGCGACAAGCTGGCCATGCGCGTCCGCGCGCGCAACCACGGTGTTCTCGTCCCTGATTTCGTGCACGTCGTGAACGACGCCGCGATCCGGCGATTCGCCGAACGCGTGCCGCTTCCCTGGATGCTCAAGCCGCGGTCGAACGCCGCGGCGATCGGGATCCACCGTCTCGAGAGCCAGGATGCGCTCTGGGCCGCGATCGACGCGCTCGGCGATCGACGGTCGTTCTACCTGATCGAGCGGTTCGTCGCCGGGGATGTCTTCCACGTCGACTCGATCGTGTGGGAACGCGAGCCGGTGTTCCACGCGGCGCATCAATACGGGCAGCCGCCGTTCACGGTGGCGCACAAGGGCGGCATCTTCACGACGCGCACGGTGCCGAAGGGCGCCTCGGCCTGGAAGCCGCTCGCGGCGCTCAACCGGGAGGTGCTGACGACGCTCGGCATGGTCCGTGGGGTGTCGCACAGCGAGTTCATTCGCAGCGCCGAGGACGGGCGCTGGTATTTCCTCGAGACCTCCGCCCGCGTCGGCGGTGCCTACATCGTCAACGTCGTCGAGGCCGCCACCGGTATCAACCTGTGGCGCGAGTGGGCGAAGATCGAGATCGCGGGCGAGGACCAGCCGTATCACCTGCCGGCCGTGCGCGAGTCGTGCGCCGGGCTGGCGCTGACGCTTTCACGGCAACCGGTGCCGGACACGTCGAATTACACGGATCCGGAGATTGTGTTCCGCGTGAGCAAGGATCACCACGCCGGACTCATCGTGCAGTCGGAGGATCCGACGCGGGTGGATCAGCTGCTCGACGACTACACCGGACGCTTCCGCCAGGACTTCTCCGCGTTCCAACCCGCTCCCGAGCGGCCGACTTCCTGAGTGATTCCCGGTCCCACTGCCAGCCTGATCGTCGTCGTTGGCGTGCTGCTGCTGATGCTGGTCGAGCTGCAGTTGTCGTACT
>JBKPSY010000243.1:0-5343 GCA_046735235.1 Acidobacteriota bacterium
GCCGTGCGGTGGCACTCGCAGCTCGCCTTTCGCCGATCGTCGGGAGATGCCGTCTCCATCCGGAGCTTCGCGTCGGTGACCGGCGGCGTTGCGTTCGGCGCACTAGTGATGATCGTTCCGCTGGCGGTGACGCTCGCGCACGCTTACGGCGTCGTGGAGGATCCGGACAGCGGGCGACGCACGACCATGATCATCCTCGGTGCGTACTTGGCCGTGACCGGCAACGGCCTTCCCAGAATGCTCCCGCCGATGTCATCGATGCACTGCGACGGCGCGAGAGTTCAGGCGTTTCAGCGGCTTGCTGGTTGGACCTGGGCGCTCTGCGGCCTTGGATTCGCGACGGCGTGGCTGGTGCTGCCGATCGACACCGCTGAGTCCGTGTCGACGGCGCTCGTTGTTGCGGCCATGATGGTGACGATCGTGCAACTCCTACGCCTTCGCAAGCCGCGGCAGCATGCTCCGGGCCTGAACTAACACAGCGGCATCCTGGGCGGAGCCACCCTCGATGGTCGGCGGCTGGACGGTGGCGTTACGCGTCGCCGACGGCGGCCAGCGATTCGTATTCTGACGGAACGACAGCTACCGCCAGGGGACGGTCTGAATCTGCGCGCCTCCGGCGCGGGACAGACAATTGACCACGTCATCCAGGGCCGTGTGCACGGTGTGCACTCCGAGCAGAATGCTCCCCTGCTTCAGCTCGCGCTGCAACATTTCAGCGCGACCCCGCTCGAGACCCGCTGACGTGAGCACGGAGACGAGACTGCCGGCGGCGTGCCCCGCTACTTCCCCGAGTTCCGCCGCCAGCGGACCGGCTGCCACAATCGGCCCGATCCCGGGCAGCACCAGGGCGAGCGCCGCCAGCATCTGCCCGCCGATCTCACCGAAGATCGCGGCCTGCCGCGACTCTTCGAGCTCGACCCCCGGCGTCCCATCCATCCGCTCGGCGAGGTCACGCTCTTCGTTCGCGGTACGCGCAACGACCGAGAGCTGTTCCCGGCTGATGCCGAGGCGGTGAAGCTGTTGGGCGACCTCGACGACGGCCGACGCATCTGGAAACAGGGCAAGGACGACAGGGTGCGCCACGGCCCTATCTTACGATGGGTGCCGCCGTGATCGGGTCGTTCCCGCTCCGTACGGGTCGAGCGCTACCTATTGCTTGAAAATCGCCTTGGGCACCAGCGCGTGAACGCCGACCTTGCCGTCGACGAGCTGCGTGATCCGGAGGTTCATCGCATTGCTGGCGAGCACGTATGCCGACGACCGATCGAGATGCTTGTCCTTCATGAGGAACTCGAGCATCTGCTCGGTGGCGATCCTCGTGGCGTCCGTCAGGTTCTCGTGGAATCCCATGGTCATGTAGTCGGTGGGCGTTTCCGCGCGGGGCCAGTCGAGCTTCATGTCCTTGCGCACGATCAGTTGGAAAGTGCCTCGGAGCGAGGTCTCCATCGCCGTAACACAGACTTCCCCGTCGCCCTGCGCGGCGTGGCCGTCGCCAACCGAGAACAGCGCGCCGTCGGCGTGCACGGGAACGTAGAGCGTGCTGCCGGCGATGAGCTCCTTGTTGTCCATGTTGCCCGTGTGAATCCAGGGCGGGCCGCTGCTGATACGGCCAGTGAGCGGCGGCGGCGCGACGCCAATGACGCCAAAGAACGGTCGGATCGGCACCTCGATGCCAGGCGCGAAGTTTGCGACTTTGCGATTCATGTCGAGCGGGATGGCCCTGGCGTGGAAGTACGGGAACTGGTCGGGCAGGAAGCCGCGGCCCGGCATGAAAAACGTGATCGCGTACGGAATGGTGAGGTCGACCGACAGGATCCTGACTTCCAGCACGTCGCCCGGCCTGGCGCCGTCGACGTAAATGGGCCCGGTGAGGATGTGCGGGATCTCGCCGCGCTCGGTCACTTCGCGATCGATGTCAATCAGCGCCTGCTGGATCGTCTCGCGCGGCACGCCCGCGGCCTCGAGTTGCCGCGGAGCGGCGGCGATGAGCGCCTCGATGTCTACCGTGTCGCCCGAGTTCACGCGCAGCACCGGGGGGGTCCTGGCGTCGAAATAGCCCCAGGTGACGGTCTTCGGCGTCGGCACGAGCGTGTGCGTCTCCGCGAGCGCCAAGGCGCCGAGCTCCGCAACGAAGGCGCCCATCAGGACACCATGCGTGATCAGTCGCAGCGTCGTCATCGTCTCCTCCGCACATCAGTTCTGCGCGAGCGGTGGTACGCGGCACTTCAGCCGGTCACACGAGTTTAGCGCCACATGAGCTGTAGACTGGGGTCGTGCGCGTGCAGTGCGCCATCGCGGGTGGCGGTCCCGCCGGTATGATGCTGGGCTGGCTCCTGGCGCGTGCCGGCGTGACGGTCGTCGTCCTCGAGAAGCACGGGGATTTCCTTCGCGATTTTCGCGGCGACACCATCCACCCGTCCACGCTCGAAGTCCTGCATGAACTCGGCGTCCTCGACGAGTTCCTCAAGCGCCCGCACCGCGAGATTCGCGAAATCACGGGCCGCGTCGGGCGCGAGACGCTCACGCTCGGCGACTTCTCGCACCTGCCGACGCGCTGCAAGTTCGTCGCGCTGATGCCGCAGTGGGACTTCCTGAATTTCGTGGCCTCCGAGGCACGGGCGCACGCGACGTTCCACCTCTTGATGCAGGCCGAGGTCACGGGGCTCCACGAATCGGGCGGCCGCATACGCGGCGTCGTCGCAGCGACGGCCGCCGGACCGATCGAGGTCGATGCCGACCTTGTCGTCGGCGCAGACGGCCGGCATTCAGACGTGCGCGCAAAGGCGGGCCTGGCCGTCGAGGACCTCGGCGCGCCAATTGACGTCCTGTGGATGCGGATTTCGAGAACGCTCACGGATCCGGAAGGATTGATCGGCAACCTCGACGCGGGCATCGTCTTCGTGATGATCGACCGCGACGACTACTGGCAGTGCGCGCTCGTGATCCCGAAGGGCGGAATCGACGAGATCCGCGCGCGCGGACTGCCTGCACTCCGCAATCGGCTCCGATCGCTCGTGCCATTTCTCGGCGATCGCGTGGAGGAGCTGAACGACTGGAACGAGATCAGGCTGCTGACCGTGGTCGTCGATCGACTGCGAACGTGGCACAAGCCCGGACTGCTGTGCATCGGCGACGCGGCGCATGCCATGTCGCCGGTCGGCGGCGTCGGGATCAACCTGGCGATTCAGGACGCGGTCGCGGCGGCCAACATTCTCTCGGCGCCGCTGGCGTCCGGTCAGCTGTCGGACGACGATCTGGGGCGTGTCCAGCGCCGGCGCGAGCTGCCGACGCGTGTGATTCAGCGAGGCCAGCTGGCGATTCAGAACCAGTTCCTGAGAAGGGCGCTCGCGCATGAGGGGGACGTGAAGGTGCCGCTCGCGATGCGCCTGCTGGAAAGGTTTCCGGTGTTGCGGCGGATTCCGGCACACGTCGTCGGCGTGGGGATCCGCCCTGAGCATGTCAGGATTCAGCGATCTGAAATGACGATTGCCGGGTGAAGGCGGGGCCAGAGCGGGCGACTCCGGCCCCGAGGCCTGTCTTCGTGGTTCGTACGTGGCGGTTACGGGCAGGTGGCCGCGACGTGCTTCATGCTCGTCACTTTCAGGTGCCGCTCCATCGCTTCTCCAGCCTTGGCCACGGCACCTTTTTCACCTTCGATTTTTTCTGCTTGTTCCGCGCCGACCTTCGTCCCGGTGATCGTGACCTTGTGGCCAACGTGCTCCGAGAGCTTCAAGCTGGCGGGCGCACCGATGAGCTCCCAATCCGGCTTGACCGCCTCGGCAGTTTTGGCTGCCATGCCCGCATCCTCGGCGATGTTCGTCAGCTTGAAGGTGTTTGCGTCGGCCCCTTTCTCCAAACAGCCGGTCATGGTGACTTGCTTGCCTGCCTTCGATTCCGCCTTCTGTGCCGCAGCGTCGGTGAAGGTACCGAGCAGCAGCGCGCAGATGCCCGCCAGTCCAACACTCAGGAATCGATTCATGGTGCTTCCTCCCAGGATTCGGATCCGATGCACCGCGTGGTTGCACAAAATGGACCATCGGTTCGAGCAGCTGGATCCGACACGGAGGCCGCGACCGAGCATGTAAATCTCGAACCGGGTGGCTCCGTGTCTGTGGAAGGCAAGCAGCGTGGCGCGCAGTTCAGGCAACTCATCCACTGGCCGCGGGCCGTCCGTAGCCGTCCGTTACACGGCGTCCAAAAAACTCCCTAGTCATTCGTCGCGCAAACTCAGATGCCCGCGTACCACGAGCAGCCATAATTCGGTGACTTGTGATCGAGGGCCGGGACAAGCCTTTTGGCGAATCAGTGAGCACCATCGCGAGGAAACTCGCGAGCGAGCGCGACTCCCGTCAAGAGCCGCGGGACCGCGTACGTCAGCGTTTCGCCCGGCCCGTAGATTCCGCCGCATGACGTGACCACCCACCTCGAGCTGAGCCGTAGCTCAACAACATTGAGTCATTGACACCGTCGTCGCACTTCGGCTCTTGTTGGAAGTTCCGACAATTGACTCACTTTCTTGCGCAGGAGACGTGCCATGGCGATGAATTTCAAAATACTCCCGCCATCGATCGCGATCGGCATCCTGACGATGTCGATGGCCGCGGCGCAGACGCCGCAGACCCCGCCGACGCAGACGCCTCAAGCGCCCGAGCGCAGCCGGACGCAGGGCCTGGAGGAGACCGACCGGTTCGTGAAAGCGGGTGAGGACCTGGCGCAGGAGGTTGCCGGGGGGAAGATGCAGGTGCAGAAAACGCTCGACGCCTATAACGCGCTCGTGGCGAATCCGACCAAGAACATGAAAGGCGACTACAAGAAGCTGCTCAAAGCGATGGACACGATGAACCACAAGGCCGACGTCGCGCGCGAAAAGATCGAGGCGATGCAGAAGACGGCGGATCTCTACTTCAGCGGACGATCGGAAACCGTCGCCAGCATTCAGGACGCCGATCTGAAGAAGCAGGCGCAGGGACGGCTGGCGGACAGTCAGAAGCAGTTCGCCGACGTCCTCCAGTCGCTGCGCGACGGAGGCCAGGCGCTGGAGCCATTCCGGAAACACCTGGCGGACCAGATCACCTACCTCGGGAGCGATCTGACTCCATCTGCGATGACGTCGCTCAAGCCGCAGGCCGAAAAGCTGAACTCCCAGGGCAGCGAAGTACTCGGCAAGGTGGATGAGGCGATCGCGAAGGCCAACAGCTACTTCCACGGCCTTCGATCAACAGAAAGCTGATCGCCGGACGTTCCTGCAGCTGGCGCGTCATCTCGATTCTCGAACGCAGCATCGTGCCTCGGCCCTCTGGGCATCGCTGAGCACGTTCCAGGGAATGCTGCGCGCCTGTGGGT
>JBKPSY010000244.1:0-21132 GCA_046735235.1 Acidobacteriota bacterium
GGCTCCGGCCCGCAAGCCCGCGCGCCGGGTCGTCAAGCGCAGTCCGGCCAGCAAGCCGGCACACCCGGCCGTCACGGCAAAGGCCCGGCCCGCGCCGTCGAAACCGGTCGCCGTCAAGCCCGCGGCCGCCACGCCTCTCAAGCCAGCCGCTCCGGCACCCGCAGCCGTCAAACCGGCCGTGGCGAAGCCCTCGACCCGGGCGCCTCGTCAGACCGTCCGACCCGCGGTGCCGCCACCGGGGCTGCAGCGAGAGCGACGCCGGCTTCCCGACGCCGAAGCATTTCCGCCGACGCCACCGTCGAGTCTCGATCTCGATCGTCACCCGTCCGCGGCGCGTTCGGGTCAGTCGGGCACGCGCGAGCACCTGAGCGAGCACAACGAAAGCAGCCCGGCCCTCACCGGCGGCGACGTCGATGCCGACTGGGAACAGGCGTACAGCTCCGGCGAGGAAGCGCCCGGGGGCGACAACCCCACTCCCGACCAGGACATCGTCGACGAGATCGGCCGCGCGCTCGGCCTCGAGTACGACGACGACGAGGAACTGAAGGGCGCAGGCAAGCTCGAAGAGCGCGACAAGCACCGCTGGGAGCTCGACCCGGCGTCGGCCGAGGACTTCGAAGATCGAGAAGAATGATGGTTGCGGATTGCTGTAGGGCGGGGCTTCAGCCCCGCCATTAACGCGCCGTCATCCCGTCGATAATCGCCATCACTTTCGCGACGACGTCCGGCACCGCAAGACCGCTCGTGTCGACGACGACGGCGTCGGGCGCGATCATCAGCGGCGATGCCGCGCGCGTGGAGTCGATGCGATCGCGATCGGCCATCGCAGACGCCACCGTGGCCAGCGCCTCGCCCCGACCGCCGTGAGCAGGATCCGCGGCGCGCCTCCGCGCCCGCTCTTCCGGCGACGCATCCAGGTAGATTTTCACGTCGGCGTCGGGAAAGACGACCGTCCCGATGTCGCGCCCTTCCATCACGATGCCGCCGTCGCGTCCCAGCGCCCGCTGGCGGACGACGAACAGCTCCCGCACCGACGGCATTCGTGCCACCGACGTCACGGCGCGATCGATCTGCGGCGTGCGAATCGCGCTGGTCACATCCACGCCGTCCACCGCCACCTGACCATTCGCGACGACGATGTCGGCGCGGGTCGCCAGCGTGGAGACCGCGGGTTCGTTCTCCAGATCGATCCCCAGGTCGATGGCGCGCCAGGCCAGCGCCCGATACATGGCGCCCGTGTCCACATGCCGATAGCCGAACGCGTCGGCAATCGCGCGCGCGACCGTGCCCTTCCCCACGCCGGACGGCCCGTCGATGGCGATCACCTTCCGCGTGCGTCGCTGCTCTGTCACCAACCCCCAAGTGTAGCGCAGGGCTTCAGCCTTGCAAACGCTCGCGCACACTTCACTCCCGCCGACGTCCGGCAGGCCTCAAGGCGACGTCCGGCAGGCCTGAAGGCCTGCGCTACTATCTGTCCCGCATGCCCCGCAGCCGAAGCCGCCCGACGCTCATCGCCGCGCTCTTCACCGTCCTGACGATCACCCTGGTTTGGGGCCCGTCGTACGGCCGCGGCCTCTCGCTCGTCGCACGCGCGGCGCACATGGGCGGCTGGATCGAGCGCGTGGCGGTCTCGGGCGCGCACGCCTGGCACGCGGAGCCCGCGACGACGATCCCGACGCGTCACGGCCCCATCCCCGCGCGGTTGTATCGCCCCGAGAGCACGATCCGCCGCACCGCCATCCTGACGCCAGGCGTCCACGCCATGGGCATCGAGGAGCCGCGGCTGAAGGGGCTCGCAGGCGACCTCGCGGCCAGCGGCGTCGCCGTCATGACGATCGCGCTGCCCGATCTCGTTCGCTACCGGTTCACGCCCGAGTCGGTGGACGAGATCGAAGACGCTGCGGCGTGGCTCGCGGCGGACCACGGCCTCGCGCCCGACGGCTCGGTGGGCCTGATGGGCATCAGCTTCGCGGGCGGACTGTCGATGGTCGCGGCGGGCCGGCCGGCCATCCGCGACAAGGTTGCGTACGTCTTCTCGTTCGGCGGGCACGGCGACCTGCCGCGCGTGCTGCGGTATCTGTGCAGCGGGATCGAGCCACTGCCTCCTGGCGCGGCGGCGTCTACGCCGCCGCACATCCGCGCGCCGCACGACTACGGGGTCGCCGTCATCCTGCTCGGCATCGCCGATCGCATGGTGCCGCCCGAGCAGGTCGACGCGCTGCGGCGCGGAATCGAGACGTACCTGACGGCGTCGCAGCTTACGCTCGTGGACATGACGAAGGCGCACGCGGTGTACGACGAGTCCGTGCAGATCGCCGCGACGTTGCCCGAGCCGTCGAAGACGTTGATGACGCTCGTCAACACGCGCGACACGAAGGCGCTCGGCGCGCGCCTGCTCCCGGTGCTCGAGCACATCGACACGTATCCCGATTCGTTGTCGCCGGAACGCTCGCCGCTGCCGAAAGGCCCGGTGTACCTGCTCCACGGCACGGAGGATACGGTAATTCCGTCCGTCGAGACGCTGCTGGTGGCAAGGCATCTCGAAGACGCCCATGTCGAGGTCCATGCGCTCCTGAGCGGCCTCATCACGCACGCCGAGGTGGATAAGACAGCCGCAGCCACCGAGACGGTCAAGCTGGTGCGGTTCTGGGGAGGGTTACTGGGAGAATAGCGGTGCTGCAGTGCTGCGGTGCTGGAGTGCTGCGGTGCTGCGGTGCTCCGGTCCAGAGTCCAGAGTCCAGAGTCCAGAGCCTGTAGTCTGTCTTCCGACGTCAGACGGCCCGTCCCCCCGCAGCAGGCAATTCGAAGGCGACGATTGACCCGATCGACTCGCGGCGTCGCGCGTAGATCCGGCCGTTGTGCGCCTCGATGATCGAACGCGCCACTGAAAGGCCCATCCCCATCCCATCCGGCTTCGAGGTGAAGAACGGCTCGAAGATCTTTTCCTCGGTTCCTCCCGCCAGGCCGTGTCCCGAGTCCTCGACGCTCACCTCGACGCCGTCCGGCGTCAGCACAGTTCGCACCGTGATTCGGCGCTCCTCGCTGCGGCTCACTGCGTCCAGCGCGTTCAGGAGCAGGTTGAGCACGACCTGCTGCAGCTCCACACGGTTCCCTCGCACGATCGCCATGTCGGGGGTGAGGTCGAGCTCGATCGTCACGCTCCGAATGACGGCGTCGCTGCTCACCAGGCGCACGACCCGTTCGAGCGTGGTGTTCATGTCGAGCAGCACGGGCTCGGACGGCGCCTTGCGCATCAGATCGCGGAGCTGCTGAATCACGTCGCCGGCGCGGCGGTCGTCTTCGACGATGTCGTCGAGGATGCTGCGCAGCTCGGGCAGGTCGGGCGCCGGCTCGTGCAGCATCCGCTGTGCGGCTTGCGCGTTCGCCAGGATCCCCGTGAGCGGCTGGTTCAGCTGGTGCGCGAGCGAGGCGGTCAGCTCGCCCATCGCCGAGACGCGCGCGAAGTGCGCCAGCTCCTGTCGGCTGCGCTCCGCTTCCATCCCGGCCCGGCGCCGCTCGGTGATGTCGGTGTGCGTGATGACGGCGCCGCCCTGCGCGCCCGACAGCGGCACGACGGAGAGCACCGCCCACCGCTCACCCGCCGGCCCGTCGGTCTGGTACTCGAGCGTGAAGTTGGATCGCGATCGCCCGAGCACGGCCTCGAGCCCTGCGTGGACGGCGCCGGCGTGCGGCGCGCCCTGCACCGCGGCGTGAAGCGACAACTGGAGGTAGTTGGCCCCGACGCCGACCTCGCCGGTGACGATCTCGTGCTGGTCGTGCGCGAGGCTCGTCCAGCGCTCGTTGACGGCGACGATCGTGCCGGATCGATCGACCACCGCGACGCCGCTCGACAACGAGGCGAGGATGGACGACTTCATGGCCTCGCCGGCGCGGAGCGCCTCGTCGGCCGCCTGCCGCGCCAGGGCGCTCGCGAACACCTCGCTCACCAGCTGCAGACGCGCGCGCAGGACGTCGGACCAGACGCGCGGCGTGCCGACCGAGGCGAACACCAGGCCGCCCAGCACGCGCCCCGCGGCGCCGATCGGCACGCAGAAGAGGCCGCGCACGCCGAGGCGGCGCAGCGGCGCGCGCTCGGCCGGCGGCAGGTCGTCCACGTTCTTCACGAGCACGGCATCTTCCTCGTCCAGCCGGCGGACGACGCCGCCGAGGTCGCGCCGCGGATCGATCGAGCTCATCACCGGCACGCCTGGCGCAACCCAGCTCGAGGCGAGCAGCGGCTGGTCGTCGGGGCCGCGCTTGATCAGCCACGCGCAGTCGACCTTCAGGAAGATCGCCAGCTTGCCAAGCCAGATGGCCGCGGCGTCCTCGATGCCGCGGCCGGAGGCGAGCACGAGCGCCGCCGACATGCGAGAGAGCACCTGCTCGAACGCGAGACGCTCGCCGAGCTCCGCCTCAGTGCGCCAGCGCTCTTCGATCAGCGCCGCGAGACAGAGGATCGGGACCGCCACGACCGAGAGTCCAAGCTGCAGTGCCAGTACGCGGTCGGAGGGCGGCAGGCTCTGGAGAGGACCGCGGCTGTTCAGGCTGCCCCAGTTGGCGAAGAGCGCGATCTCCACGAGCACCAGGCTGGCGCCGGACGGGCCGAACCGGACGCCCGCCCAGAGCAGGATCGGCAGCAGGAATCCCAGCGGCGTGCCGAACGTGCGTGGGACGGTGACGGTCGTCTCCGGTGACGCGAATGTCACCCCGACGACGAGTATCGAGGCGATGGCGAGAATCACCGCCTCGAGGTGCACGCGCGGCAATGCCGTGGCGAACCAGCGGCGTCCGTCGCGCACGACCGCGATGAGCGCCGGCACCAGCGTCAGGTCGGTGAGGATGTTGGCCGACGTGCGCGCGCGCCACACGTCCCAGTAGGAGTCGGCACGGAACGTCGAGACGACCGCCGCGTCCGCGAACGAGGAGATGATCGGCGCCAGCAGCCCGCCCGCCGCGATGTACGCCGCCATGCGCGGGAGCGAGTCGAAGCGCCCGGGCGCGTCGCTCAGCAGGCGCACGCCGAGCACGCCGAGCAGGGCTTCGCTGCAGTTGGTGACGTAGAGCGCGAAGACCAGCGGCATCGGCCAGCCCGCGCGCAGCTCCACCGCCAGGTGTCCGGGCAGCGCCGCCAGCAGGGCGATCCACCAGTCGCGTGGGTGGAGCAGCAGGAGCGTGGCCATCAGGATCGCGTTCGGCGGCCATAGTGCCGACGGCGTTCCCGGCGGCAGCTTCAGGAGGAACCCGATCTGCGCGCCGGCGTAGTAGGCGATGCCGACCGTCGCCGCGATGAGGACGCGGCTGCCGGTGGAGGGGATCACGATCGACTCGGCGATCGACGGCGCGACGGGCGCCTCGCGCGCTGCAAGCAGGCTTGCCGCCTTGATTCCAACTTCTCGGAGCACTGGCCTCCTGCTGCGGAGTGTCGGCGAGTATTCTACGCGCGGTCTCCCGCTCGGAAGTCGCGGGAAGCGTCGGCAGCGGTCTGGTTGCAGGGCTGAAGCCCTGCCTACGAGTGAGATTGCAGGGCTGAAGCCCCGCCCCACAAAATGAGATTGCGAGGCGCCTTACTTCTGTGCCGACTGGGGGTTGGAGCTGCCGGAGGGGCTCGGCGCGCCGTCGGCGAGGCGCTCCACGCCGACCAGCGTCCATGCACTGCCCGCACGCCGGAAATACAGGTCGACGGGGCGGCTCCAGGCCGGATGCCGTGAATCCGGCGCGGTGAGCGCGACCTTGAGGAACGCTCCGTCAGAAACGGGAAGCCCCGGCACGCCGACGGGTGCCGCGAGCGAGGCGGTCTTCGACGTCGTCTCGCCGATCACGCGCGTCGTGGCCCCAGTGGCGTTGTCGAATTCGAACCATTGAGCACGATAGCCGCCGTCCGGCTCAGCCAGCCCCGCATACCTGGTCGCGGCGTTTTCGAACGTCAATGTGCGGTCCGCCAGCGCGAATCTCGTGAGCGGCGTCAGCTTCGGCAAGTAAGCGCGGGCGATCTTGTCGCGGCGCTTGATGAGGATGTCGCCGAGCAGTCTTTCCGCGGCTGGATCTTCGAACTGGCCGGCGTGTACGGCCGCGCGCACCTGGTCGTCGGTGAAGGCCGCCACCCGCAGTGCGGCCCAGAAATTGTCGTCGTCCCGGGCGCGCACAAAGGCCGCCGTGGGGACGCGTGGCGCCCACGTTTCTGGATCGAACCGATCGCCTTCGAATCGGCCCACCTCGGGCAGCACCTTGTACGGGATCGTCTGCCATGGGCTCAGGTGGAATCCGAATGTGACGAGCCGCTTCACCATCGGCTCGCCCTCGTACACGTACTCGTAGCCTTCGTCCCATTCACGCGGCCCGGCGCCGCCCGCGCCGAAGGTAGAGCCGACGTCCTGCAGGTAGTGGACGACGCGATGGTGGCCGTTTTCTTCGATGACGGAATCCAGCGTGTTGCCGCCCTTCATGTCGTTGAGGTTCGCCCATGCGCCGAAGACGCGAAGGGCGCGCAGCGAGCGGCGGTGCTCGTGCGGCACAAGGTCGTTCGGGTCGTCCACGCGCGTGCCGAAGTACTTGAACGGCCCGACGATCTTTCCGGAGATGAGGCGCCCGACGATGACCCGGTACGAGCCGTCCTTCTCCCGCTGGGCCCTCTGAAAGGCCTGCTCGAGATCGGACGCCCGCAGCGCCCGTTTAATCCAGGGACGTGGTGAGATCGTGGCCTTCGGGTCGATGTCCAGATCGGATCGCTTGAGCGTCGTGATGTACGACTCGACCTGGTTGTAGCCGAGCGCCCAGAAGAGTCGCACTGCGACCGCGACGGCGGCGGTGGAGGCGTGCGGGTATCCCTTCGGATCGAACTCGACGAACCACGTCTCGCCGCGGTTGTCGTGCATCGTGAAGCCCGGGGCGAAGCCCTCGGCCTTGGCGGCGGTCACCGTCCAGCGGCCCGGCACCGGCCCCTGATCGGTGTTCGGCCCACGCACGACGTCGTCGACCGTCAGCGGCTGCGCGTAGATCCGGTTCGTGAACCAGCTCGAGTCAGGCACTTCGTCGATCGTGTTGATGTCACGCGCGCGGACGTTCTTCTCGGGATCGCCTGGCTGGGTAAAGAGGTTCAACATCAGATCCGGCAGCAGATCGATCCGTTGCCGGCTGACGTGCGCGGCGTCGGCGGTTTCGGGTGCGCGGGACAGCGGATCGTCGCGATAGAACTTCGGCGAGGCGCCTCGAAGCGGCGCCAGCGCCGCAGCCGCAACGATCGCGGCTGCCGCCGTCAGCAGGGCCACGCGCACGGTGGGACGAATGCTGCGTGGCATGGCTAGAAGGCCGCGTTACCGGAGAACACGAAGTTGAGGCCTTCGGAACCGCGAGCCAGCTCGATCCGCATCGGGGTAAACGCGGGCCCATGGAAACGCACGCCAACGCCCCAGTCGTGCGCCATGCCCTTGAAGCTCAAGTCGTCGAAGCGCGGCGCGACCTTGCCCGCATCGTAGAAGAAGGCCATGTCCATCCCGAGACGATTCGGAATCCAGCGGAACTCGGCCTGGGTCAGCAGCGAGTGCCGATCCCGGAAGCGCCAACTCGTGTAGCCGCGCAGCGTGCTGCCGCTGCCAAGCGAAGGCAGCAGGAAGTACGGCGTGTCGCTCGTGTCGTTGCCGAGGGTGCTCTCGACCTTGCCGCGGAACGAGAGGACCCACGTCTCGCGCAGGATCGGGATGTGCTGAATGGCTTCGCCCTCGGCGCGGTTGAAATCGTACGGGCCGTTCGTGTTCATGTAGTTGTGGATGGTCGCGGCGTAATAGCCGCCGCTGCGCGTGTAGCCCGGCGACGTGCGGGTGTCGAGCCCGGCCGTGGCCCGCGAATGGATGTACGTCGGATCGGCGCCGACCCCGGGTGCCTGGTCCGGTGTGAGCGAGCCCTCGACCGACGCGTCCTTCTTTCCGCTCGGGCCAATCTCATAGGCCTCGAGTCCCACTTCCCCCTTGAACACGCTCCAGTCACTCGGGCGCAGCTCCGCGTTGCCGCGCGCGTAGGTCTCCTTCAGGTCGAAGTCGAAACGTTCCGATACCGAGGTGGACATCCCGAGCCCGTAGTACGCGGCGTCGGTCGCGTTTCGCCAGCCCGCGGTCGCGAAAAGCGTGAGGTGGCCGTTCAGGTGCCCGGGCGAAGTCGTGAAGGCGTCGAACAGCTTGTAATTCTTGATCGAGTAGAGGCCGCGCACCGCGAACATGCCCTTGTCGCCGTACGCCCACCCGTAGCCGCCGCCTAGGGTCAGGCTGCCGCCGGCGTACACGCTGTCGAAGACGGGAAAGAACCCCCGAGGCTTCGGCGCCAGGAACTTTCCCACGTAGTCGAGCACGATCTCGGGCTTGGTCCTCGTCTCGGGCGGAGGGTGCGCCGCCTTGTCCGTCTGCTGGGCGACGATGATGCCTTCCCGCGTATCCTGCGCCGAGGCGATGGTGGGGCCCAGGACGCAGAATGCGGCGAGAAACGTGGTGATGATTCGTGCGGTCGGAGGCGTCGGCAACTCGTCTCGTCCTGGCGACCGAAGCTCAACCGTCGCCGCGTCGTTACTTGGCGATGATAGCGCGAGTTGACGCTCGACGGCGCCGGCTGGAAGGATAGGGCACGTGGAACGCCTACAGAAATTGCTCTCGGCGGCAGGCATCGCGTCCCGTCGAGCCGCCGAGGAACTGATCCGGCAAGGTCGCGTGTCGGTAAACGGCGTCACCGTGACCGAGCTCGGCAGGAAGGCCGACCCGGCCACTGACGTCCTGCGCGTTGACGGGCGACGGGTACGGGCGCCTGAGCAGCATCGCTACCTCCTCCTGAACAAACCTCGCGGTTACGTGACGACGCGCCGCGATCCGCAACGTCGGCCGACGGTGATGGATCTGCTGGGGGACGTGCGCGAGTACGTCTACCCGGTGGGCCGGCTGGACTACGACTCGGAGGGGCTCGTGCTGCTGACGAACGACGGCGATCTGGCAGCACGTCTCACCCATCCTCGCCATGAAGTCGATCGGATCTACAAGGTCACCGTCGCCGGCGTTCCCGACGGAAAGGCGATCGGACAGCTCCAGCGCGGAGTCCCGCTGGACGGCCGGCGCACCGCGCCGGCAGAGGTGCGGCTCGCGCACGGCGCGCGCGATCGACAGGCGAAGAGCGCGGTCCTGATGATGACGATTCGCGAAGGCCGGAACCGCCAGGTGCGGCGGATGTGCGAGGCCGTCGGGCACCCGGTGCAGCGGCTCACGCGCGTCGGGTTTGGCCCGCTCACCGACAAAGGGCTGCCGAGCGGTCGTGTGCGGGATTTGTCGCCGGAAGAAGTGCGGGCGCTGAAGAAAGCCGTTGGCGCTGGCAGTACGTAGGCCGCCCCCTCAGGGGCGGCGATATGGCCGGCGACATGGCGGGGCTGAAGCCCCGCCCTACGTACGATCGATGTCGGTCTCGTCGGCTTCGTCGCCGGGGCCTTCGAGGACTTCCTGATCTTCCGGTGTGGCAGCCTGTTCCCCCAGCGGCATCTGCTCGGCCGCCGCGAGCGAAGGCTCGAAGCCGAGCGCGTCGGCCATGTCTTCGACCTTTGGCAGATCCGTCAGGTCCTTCAGCCCGAACCGATCCAGGAACTCCCTCGTCGTGGAGTAGAGGAAGGGCCGCCCGACGACCTGCTTGCGGCCGCTGATCTTCACGAGGCCGCGCTCGAGCAGCGTGCCGACGACGCCGGTCGTGTTCACCCCGCGGATCTCGGCGATCTCCATCGCGGTGACGGGCTGCTTGTAGGCGACCACCGCGAGTGTTTCGAGCGCCTGCACCGACAGCTTCTGGGACGTGCGCTCGCGGAAGAGGCGCCGTACCCATTCGTGTAACTCCGGACGAGTGACGATCTGATAGCCGGCTGCGACCTCGACGAGTTGCAGGCCGACCGACCGCGCGTACCGGCGCTTCAATTCCTCGAGCGCTGCCAGCACGTCCTCCTTCGGCTCGGAGTCGAGTACCTTCAGCAGCTGCTTCTGCGTGATCGGCTCCGGCGACGCAAACACCATCGCTTCGACGATGCCGACCAGGCCGGAGGCGTCGGAGTCCTGCTGCGTGCCGTCTGACGGTCCGGTCGGCGCCATCAGCGCGTCCACGGTGACGGTGTCGTCCGTCTTCTGCTGTTCGTCGCTCATGACTCGTCGTGTCCGTCCTTCACCTGTTCGTCGTCCGCCGCCCGACGTTCCAGCTCGTCACTCTTCACTCGTCGCTCATCGCTGGCGTGATGATCCTTATACACCTGCTCAGGATCCATGATGGGATGCGGCGCATCCGCAGGCCGCGCGCGCTTGTAGACGCGGATCGGCCCGAAGCTGCCCGACTGGAACACGCGAATCAGCTTCAGCCGGATCATCTCGAGCAGGGCCAGGAAGGTCACGATCAGCGCAGGGCGTGAGTCGGCGTCGGCGAAGAGGTCCTCGAATCCGACCGCTTCGTTCTCCGACAGGCGTTCGAGCAGCTGCTCGATGCGCTGCTCGATCGACATCTGCTCCGGCGGGAGCAGCATCTTCGGCCGTGTCTTCGCGCGATCGAGCACCGCGCGGAATGCGCCGATGAGGCTGAAGAGATCGACCTCGAGCTCCGGCTCCTCGGGCGCGTCCACGACGTCCGCGATGGCCGACTCGGGGCGCTGGTGCTGGGCGCTCCTGAGCGTCTCGCGATCGTGCAGCAGCTCGGCGGCGGCCTTGAACCGCTGGTGCTCCAGCAGTCGGCGCACCAGGGCCTCGCGCGGATCTTCTTCGTCCAGCTCGCCCTCGAGCTCCGGCGTCGGCCGCGGCAGAAGGAGGCGCGACTTGATGTGGATCAGCGTCGCCGCCATGACGAGGAACTCCCCCGCCACGTCGAGGTCGAGCTCCTGCATCAGCGAGAGGTACGCGAGGTACTGCTCGGTGATCAGCGCGACGGGAATGTCGTAGACGTTCACCTCGTTCCGCTTGATGAGGTGAATCAGCAGATCGAGGGGTCCCTCGAAATGTTCGAGCTTAACCGGGTAGGCCTCGAGGGCCGACTCGAACTCCGGTACGTCCTGCGCCATCGTCTTCGTGCCGTTCCTGTCAGCGGTACCGGAGCTTCATCGCGTCGCGGACGCGGTCCATTTTCGCGGCCGCCTCCTTGCGCGCGCGGGCCGATCCGTCGAAGAGCAGGTCGCGGAGGTGATTCGGCTTCGCGAGGACATCGGCCCGTCGCTGGCGCATCGGCTCGAGGACGTCGTTGAGCGCGACCGCGAGCTTCGTCTTCACCTCGACGTCGCCGACCTTGCCCGCACGATACCGCGCCTTCAGATCCTCGACTTCCTCGACGTTCGCGTTGAACGCGTCGTGGTAGATGAAGACCGGATTGCCCTCGACCGTGCCGGGGATGTCGGCGCGAATCCGCTTCGGATCCGTGTACATCTGGCGGACTTTCTGCTTCACGGTCTCGGCCGAATCCGACAGGTCGATCGTATTCCCGTAGCTCTTGCTCATCTTGCGGTTGTCGAGCCCGGGCAGCCGCGGCGTCGGCGTCAGCAGCGCCTGTGGCTCGGTCAGCACGTCGCCGTAGAAGTTATTGAAGCGGCGCACGATCTCACGCGACAACTCCAGGTGCGGCACCTGGTCGTCGCCGACCGGCACGAACGCCGCGTTGTACATCGTCACATCGGCCGTCTGCAGCAGCGGGTAGCCGAGGAACCCGATAGACGACAGGTCACGCTCGTTCAGCTGATCGATCTGCTCCTTGTAGGTCGGCACTCGCTCGAGCCACGGGATCGGCGTGACCATGCCGAGCAGCAGCCCCAACTCGGCGTGCTCGGGGATCAGCGACTGCACGAACAGGGTCGAGCGCTCCGGATCGAGGCCGGCCGCGATCCAGTCGGCGGCGTTGTCGAGCGCGTTCTCGACGATGTCGCCGGTCTCGGCGTAGTGGCTGGTCAGCGCGTGCCAGTCGGCGACGAAGTAGTAGCAGTCGTAGGTGTCCTGCAGCGCGACCCAGTTCTTCAGCGCGCCGACCAGGTGCCCGAGGTGAAGTTTTCCCGTCGGGCGCATCCCCGACACGACGCGACGGCGTGGCCCGCCCGAATGCATTTCGCCCAAGTGGACAAGCGTACGCGAAGCCGCGAACCCGTGCAACCCGCGGCGCCCCTGAAGGGCCGCCCTACTGCAGCAGGTCGGCCTTCAACTGCTGTAGGCCCGGGCCTTCAGGCCCGGCAACCGCGATCCGAAATCATCACGCTTGAAAGTGGCGCAGCACCGCGTCGGCCACTTTCGAGCCGACCGCGCTTTCGAGCTCTTCGCGCGTCGCGCGCCGGACACCGGAAACGCTGCCGAACCGCTGCAGCAGCAGGCGGCGCCGCCGCGGGCCGAGGCCGGCGATGCCGTCCAGCTCGGACGTGATCGTTCGCTTGCTGCGCGAGGCGCGATGGAACGTGATCGCGAAGCGGTGCGCCTCGTCGCGGATGCGCTGCAGCAGCAGCAGCGCCGGCGCGTCGCTCGCCAGCGCAATCGGGTCGCGCTCGCCGCGCTGGAAGATCAGCTCCTCCTTCTTCGCCAGCCCGATGGCCACGAGATTCGCCAGCCCCAGCGACTCGAGCGCCTCGTAGGCGGCCTCGAGCTGCCCCTTGCCGCCGTCGATGACGATCAGATCGGGAAACGGACCGCCGTCCTCGAGCACGCGCCGGTAGCGGCGCTCGACGACCTGCTTCATGGCCGCGAAGTCGTCGAGAAACTTGTCAGGTCCATGGGTGGATGAGTCCATGGGCCCATGGGTCGGCGGGTCGGTGGGTCGGTGGGTCGCTGGGTCGGTGGGTCGATGGGAGGAGCGGATGCGATACTTCCGGTACTCTCCCTTCTTCATCCGGCCGTCTTCGCACACCACCATCGAGGCGACGGTGTCGCTGCCTTGAATCGTCGAGATGTCGAAGCAGTCGATCCGCCGCGGCAGCGCGGCCAGCCGCAGCAGCGCCGCCAGCGTCTCGAGCGCCTGGTAGTTGCCGAGGGTCTCGGCATTGAAGCGCGAGTCGTACGCGATGGCGGCGTTTCTCGACGCCAGCTCCAGCAGGCTCTTCTTGTCGCCCCGACGCGGCACGACGAGGCGGACCTTGCGGCCGGCGCGCGCGCTGAGCCACGTCTCCTGCGCATCGGCGTCGTCGACGTCAACGGGCAGCACGATCTCCGGGGGCGCGGGCGACGTCTCGTAGAACTGCGAGAGCGCCGCCGTCAGCACGTCCGACTCGCTGCCCATCGGGGCCATGCCCGCTTCGGTGACCAGCTCCACGCGATCGACGACCCGGCCGCGACGGACCTGGAAGACCTGCATCACGGCGCCGGCCGGTCCGAGCTTCAGGCCGAAGACGTCGCGCGCGCCGAGATCGACCGACGCCATCTTCTGGTGCCGCTCGGTCAGCGTCTCGACAGTGCGCATCGCGTCGCGCAGGTGCGCCGCGTGCTCGTAGCGCTCGGCGTCCGCGGCTTCGACCATCCGGTCGCGCAGCGTCGCGGCGAGCTCCTCGGTGCGGCCTTCGAGGAACAACCGTGCGTCGGCGACGGCGACCTGGTACGCCTCTTTTGTGCAGATCGTCTCCACGCACGGCGCGATGCAGCGGCCGATGTCGTACTCGAGGCACGGCCGTCCGCGCTTGCCCGTAATGACTTCGTTGCACGACCTGATCCCGAACAGCCTATGCGTCAACGCCATCGTCCGGCGCGCGAAACGGGCCGGCAGGAAGGGCCCGGCGTAGAAATGCTCGTCGCGTTCGACGCGGCGCGCCACCAGCACGCGCGGGAACGCCTCGCCCGTCGTCAACTGCAGATACGGATAGTTCTTGTCGTCGCGCAGCAGGATGTTGTAGCGGGGATTCCGGGTCTTGATCAGATTGTTCTCGAGCGCCAGCGCCTCGACGACCGAGTCGGTGACGATGCACTCGAGGCGAACCGCTTCGTCGAGCAGCGCGTCGGTCCGCGGGCTCATGCCGTAGGCACCCAGGTAGCTGCGGACGCGATCCCTCAGGCTGCGCGCCTTTCCGACGTAGATGGTCTCGCCGGCCTCGTTGAAATACAGATAGACCCCTGGCTGCTCCGGCAGGCGGGTTATCTGGGCCTTGAGATCGTGAATGGCCATCTAGTACCATGCCGGATTCGATGCCCTCCGGCGAACCTCTGATTATAACGGTGCCTTTCGCCGCCCGACGCCGCCCATGACCGTGACGGGCGCGATCGGCGCGGTGTGCATGTTTCCACTGCGCGCGATCATCAACGCGTCGGTGGCGCTGGGTATCCACCCCAACGTCCTGACGCTCATCGGCGTGCTCATCAACGTGGCGGCGGGTGTCGCGCTGGCGCAGGGCCGCTTCCTGCTGGCGGGGGTCATCATGATCGTCGCCAACATCTTCGACTTCATCGACGGCAAAGTCGCCTACATCACCGGCACCCAGTCGGAGTTCGGCGCCTTCTGGGACTCGACGCTCGATCGCTTCTCCGACCTCGCGCTTTTCACCGGGCTGATCTACCTGTACTCCACGCTCGACCGGCACGACTACGTGCTGGTCACGACGCTCACGCTCATTTTCGCGACCATGACGAGCTATGCGAGGGCGCGAGCCGAGTCGCTGGTCCAGAAATGCAAGGTCGGCTTCATGGAGCGCCCCGAGCGCATCGTGCTCTTCATGATCGGGGCCTTCACGGACCGCATGGCGGCCGTGCTGTGGGTGATCCTGGTGCTGTCGGTCGTGACCGTCGCGGATCGGATCTATTACACCTACCTGGCGCTGAACAAGCTCCCGGTGCCCTCGCACCACGGAGTGGGCGGCGTCTTCAAGCGCGCGTTTTTCTGGACCGACGAGCGGGCGACGATCCCCTACGACCTCTGGGTCATCGCGATCCTGGCGTTCGTGTGGCTGACGCCGCCCGGCTGGATCGGCGACCCGACCGCGACCGGCCACGGGCTGCTTGGCTGGGCGGTCTCCCTGACGAAGTAGGCCGGCGCTTCAGCGCCGGCGGGGGCCGCGTCGCAGCGCTCGCGGCATTGGCCGGACTCATTTCGATCGCCCGGCAAGGGCCCTCCGGGCCCGTGCCCTGAGCGAAGGGCCTTTCGCCGCCGACCAACGCGAGGCAGCCCCTGCCGGGCGAAGCCCGGCCGGCTACCCCACGGCCCGCCTCTTCTTGGGCTCCGCCTTCGCGACGGTCTTCTTCGCGGGCAGCTCCGCCTTCGCGGGCTTCTTCTTCCCCGCGCTGGCGGCGTCGAGGCTCTTCCGCAGCGCTGCCATCAGATCCACCACGTTGGTCGGCGGCTCCTCGATCTCCTCGGCGACGTACTCCTCGCCCGCGACGCGCGCGTCGATGATCTTCCGGAGCTCTTCCTTGTATTCGTCCTTGTAATCCTTGAGGTTCAGCTCGCCCTCGAACATGTCGACGACCTGCTTGGCGAGCTTCAGCTCCTGCGGCTTCACCGTGCGCGGCACGGTCGCCAGCTCCTCGATCTGGTCGATCGTGCGGATCTCGGCCGCGTGGTGCAGCGTGTACATCACCAGGCCGTGCTGCTGCGCCTTGATCGCCACCAGATACTCGCGCCCGTAGAGCGCGACCTTGCCGATGCCCACCTTCCCACGCATGCCTTCGCGCATCACGGCGTAGGCGTCCGCGGCCACCTGGCCGTCGGGCGCCAGGTAGTACGCGCGGTCCACATACATAGGATCCACGGCGGTTTCGTCGGTGAACTGCTCGAGGTTGATGATCCGCGTGGAGGGCGTCGAGACCTTGGCGAAGTCGTCTTCCTGCATCACGACGTAGCGCCCCTTGGCGAACTCGTAGCCCTTGACGATCTCGCTCAGGGGCACTTCACGATCGCACTTGGGGCACCAGCGCTTCTGCTGGATGCGCGTCTGGCACTCTGCGTGGAGCTGGTTGAACGACAGCGTCGCCGCCGACTCGGTCGCCGGGAACACCCGGATGGGGATGTTCACCAGGCTGACTTTCAGAAAGCCCTTCCACGTGGAGCGGACAGCCATTTTGGGAGCCTCGTCAGTAGTCCGTAGTCTGTGGTCCGAAGTCCGTCGTCAGCGCTTACACATCGTCGCGCTCGTCGTGTCCACCGAGGTCGAGCGCGTCGCCGGCGAACATGATCTCATGGGCGCCAATCCGGTCCCGCACGAGGCGCCGGACCGCCCCGTAGTACTTTGTGGGCACGAGCAGCGGACGCGCCAGTTGCTTGAACCGCTCGATCAGCAGCAGCGTGACCGGCTCGCCTTCCCGCCAGGCGATGCCGCCGATCTGGTGGTAGGGGACGAATCCCCGCTCGGACCAGACGCCGTCGGCGTAGAACCCGCGCCCGATCCGCCGGCTCAACGGCTGCGCTCCCGCAAAGTACAGGAACATCATCGCCTCGCCGAACATCGCCCAGACCCGCTGGGCGCTATGCGGCGTCCGCAGCACCAGAATGACGTTGACGACGATGAGCAGGGCGAGCGCCAGGCCGAGGCACAGGCCCATCAGGACGTACCAACGCGGTTGCAGCGCCTCCCAGATCAGCAGAGCATTCTTGCGCCGGCGCCAATAGCGCGCGAAGTCGACGAACACCAGCGCGTTGGCCACCAGGAAGCCGAGCCCCATCCCGGCCAGCACGTATGGCAGCAGCCCCACCATACGGGGCGATCTTAGCAGGTCGGACGGGTCTGGCAGGTCGGACAGGTCTGGCGGGTCGGTCAGACCCAACGGGTCGGTCAGGTCCGACGGGTCGGTCAGGTCGGACGGGTTGCCGGGCCTGAAGGCCCGGCCTACTGCTGCTGCGGCGTGGCGTGCGTAGTGCGGCCCTTCAGGGCGCCGTTACTTGTTTGCCAGCGTGGGGTCGAAGCAGTGCCGACAACGGGCCTCGTACATGTCGCCGGCGCCCAGAAGGACGCGGTCGGTGCTGGCCACGAGGCGCTGCGTGTGGTTCGCGGGGTTGCCGCACACCATGCAGATGGCCAGCGTCTTGGTGATGTACTCCGCGATGGCCAGCAGCTGCGGCATGGGCTCGAACGGCTTGCCAAGGTAGTCCTGATCGAGGCCGGCGACGATGACGCGTTTGCCCTGGTCGGCGAGCGTGCTGAGAATCATCGGCAGCTCGGCGTCGAAGAACTGCCCTTCGTCCACCGCGACGACTTCCGTGTCGGGACGCACCGCCTCGAGCAGCTCGCGCGCGGAGGCGACGTTTTCAGCCGCGTAACGGATGTCGCTGTGCGAGACGACGAAGTCTTCGGCGAAGCGCGTGTCGACGTGCGGCTTGAACACCTGCACCCGCTGCCGGGCGATCTCGGCACGGCGGACCCGGCGGATCAGCTCTTCGCTCTTGCCGCTGAACATGCTGCCGGTGATGACTTCAATCCAGCCGCGGTTGGCGGACTTGTTGATGACGTCCATGGACGGCGCAGGGGCGTTCCGAGGTTCAGGGTTCCGAGGTGCAGGGTTCCGCGCCGCGTTCTTTACGCCCTTGCCAGGTATTCCCCCGTCTCCGTGCTGATCCGAATCTTGTCGCCGGGGCTCACAAACGGCGGCACCTGCACGACCAGACCGGTCTCGAGCGTCGCGGGCTTCAGCTGCGCGCTGGCCGTGGCGCCCTTGATCGCGGGCGGCGTGTCCTGCACGACGAGATCGACCGTCTGCGGCAGCTCGATGCCGACCGGCTCGCTGCCGTAGAACTCCACCGAGATGACCATCTCGGGCAGCAGGTAGTTCACCGACTCGCCCAACGCCTCGCCCGAGATGTGGATCTGCTCGAACGACTCGTTGTCCATGAAGTAGTAATCGGAGCCGTCGCTGTACATGAACTGCATGGCCCGCTCGTCGAGCGTGGCGCGCTCGACCATGTCTTCCGACCGGAGCTTGTTGTCGGCGAGCATCCCGCTCCGGATGTTCCTGGCCTTCACGCGCACGAAGCCGCGCAGATTGCCCGGCGTGACGTGGTTCACCTCGAGGGCACGGAACAGATCGTTCTGCACCTTGAAGAGCATGCCCTTGCGGAGCTTCGTCGCTGGAATGGTGGCCATAGAATCGGGTCGTCCTGGGTGGGTAGAACCTACGAATCGTACCACACGTGCCGGGGTCCCGCCAAACATGCTACGATTTTTGCCGTGGCCTTCACGCGCTGGGATCCGCTGCGCGATTTGCTCGCGCTCCAGGAGCGCATGGAGCGGCTCTCCGGCGCCGACAGCGCCGGATGGACGCCACCAGTGGACTTGTACGAGACCGCCGATCACTTCGTCGTCACGGCCGAGTTGCCAGGCCTGACGCGCTCCGACATCGACATCCGGTTCCACGACGGTCAGCTGACGCTGCAGGGCACGCGACGCAAGGCCGACGTGCCGTGCGAGCGCTACCACCGCGTCGAGCGTGGGCACGGCGCGTTCTTCAGGCGATTCGCGCTGCCCGCCACGGTGAACGCCGAGGGCATCACCGCCGACTTCAACGACGGCGTCCTCACCGTGACGATCCCGAAGGCTTCGGGCGGCGGTCCGCGCCGCATCGAAGTCAACTGACGTGGCCCGACAGATCCTTTACAGTCTGCTGCTCGTCGGCGTCGGGTTCGTGGCCGGGTTCGCGCCCACGGGACGTCTGCGGTCGGGAATCCCTGCGCTCGCGCAGCCACCAGCCGCCACAGCCACCCCGGCCAGCAACACCGCGCAGCCTGCCACCGCGACGCCGCGCCCGCTGCCGAGCGGCCCTGACTTCACCGAGGTCGCCGCGCGCACGGTAGACGCCGTGACGAACATCTCGTCGCTCGAGCCGAGCCGCCGTCAGGGCTCGCCGTTCGAGAACGACCCGGTCTTCCAGTACCTGTTCGGCAACATGGACGTCTTCGGCGACCGCGGGCCCTCGCTCAGCCTGGGCTCGGGCGTCGTCGTCTCGCCGGACGGCTACGTGTTGACGAACGTGCACGTGCTTGGCTCGCTCGCGCGCGGCACCGAGGTGAAAGTCGCGCTGTCGGACAAGCGCGAGCTTCGCGCGCAGATCATCGGCGCGGATCCGTTCACCGACATCGCCCTCGTGAAGATCACCGCGCACAACCTGCCGACAATCCCCTGGGGAGACTCGAGCAAGTTGCGCGTCGCCGAGTGGGTGCTCGCGATCGGCAACCCGTATCAGCTCAGCCAGACCGTCACCCTCGGCATTGTCTCGGCGCTGCGGCGCTCGAACATCGGCGCGGCCGGCTACGAGGACTTCATCCAGACCGATGCCGCCATCAATCCCGGCAACTCCGGCGGCGCGCTGGTGAACGCGCGCGGCGAGCTGGTCGGCATCAACACCGCGATCTACTCGCAGAGCGGCGGCTATCAGGGCATCGGCTTCGCTGTGCCGAGCAACCTCGCGCGCAAGGTCATGGACGACCTGATTCGCTACGGCGAAGTGAAGCGCGGCTACCTGGGCTACTTCGAGACCATCCCGCTCACGCCCGATCTCGCGGTGCAGATCGGCGTCGACCGCACGCGCGGCATCGTCGTCAGCCGGATGGAGCGGACGTCGGCGGCCTATCAGGCCGGGCTGCGTCCGGGCGACGTGATCCTCGCCTTCAACAACGTGACCCTGGACGATGGCGGGCAGCTGCAGCGGCTGATTGCCGACGCGCGCGTCGGGTCGATCGTGACGCTGCACGTGCAGCGCGGGAAAGGCACGGTTGCGATCGAAGTGCCGGTCACGCAGGCCGTCAGTCGGCGCGCGTCCACGAACTACTAGCGGGCGTCATCTGCCGCGATGACCACGCCTGTCGCCTTCTCGCTCCTCGACAACCAACCGGACTGGACGGAAGTCGCCCTCGTCATCGGGATCGCCTTCGTGTTCGCGGCGATTGTCGCGACCGTGCTCGCGCGGCTCGTGCGCTCGCTGCTCAGGGCGATCTATGGCGAGGCGGCCCAGGCCTCGCCGCGCCTGATACGGCGGCCGGTGTTCGTCACCCGGCTCATCGCCTTCCTGCTCACGTTCTTCGTCAGTATCGTGCCGCTGCTCGACGCGATCGGCGAGCACCTGGACTTCGGCCTCGGCCGCCGCGAGGCGCTGCAATGGGTGATCGCGTCGGGCCTGCGCATCGCGGTCATCGTCACCATCGCGTGGCTGATGCTGCGCGTGGTGACGTCCACCGTCAACCGGCTGGAGCAGGAGGTCGCGCGCCGCCACACCGACGCGGTGGACGAGCGGCTCAAGCGCGCGCAGACCCTGGGTGCGCTCGTGCAGAACACGGCCAACGCGGTCGTCGTCTGCATCGCGCTCCTGATGGTGCTGAACGAGCTGAACATCAACGTGCTGCCGATGCTGACCGGCGCCGGCATCGCGGGCGTGGCACTCGGCTTCGGCGCGCAGTGGCTGGTCCGGGATTTGATTGCCGGATTCTTCCTGATTCTCGAAGACCAGGTCCGCGTTGGCGACTCGGTCGTGATCAATGGTCAGGGCGGCACGGTGGAGGCCGTCAACCTGCGGACGCTCGTCCTGCGAGACGTCGAAGGCGCCGTCCACGTCTTCCCGAACGGCGCGGTGAACACGCTGGCCAACAAGACCCGCGACTACGCGTTCGCGCTCGTGGATCTCGCGATCGATTTCCGGGAAGACAGCGACCGCGTCATCCGGATCCTGCGCGAGACCGCCGATGCGCTGCAGGCGGAGCCCGCCTTCGGCAGCGCGATTCAGGAGCCGCTGGAGGTGCTGGGGATCGAGGGATTCCGCGACGGCCAGACCCTCATCCGCGCGCGCATGAAGACTGTGCCGCAGCGCCAGGCGGAGGTGGGACGCGAGCTGCGCCGACGCCTGCGAATCGCCCTCGACGGCGCCGGCATTTCGCTCGCGGTACCGCCGTATTCACGCGTCGCCGGTCCTTCGCAGAAATAGCTCCCTGAGAAACAGACACCTGGATTCTGGGATTTCTGGGATTCAGAGAGCAGGGCTGTTGAAAGCCTACTCACGCCAGCGACTGACAATCCTCCGGTACTGAAGGCTGACGCCACCGAAGTTCAGCAGGAGTCCCCTCTCGGTGCGGGCCATCCGCACGTAGTTCACGGCCTGATTCCGTTCGAGACGACCCAGCTCCGCAAGGGCCTTGACCTCGACGATGACGGCGCCGAAACAGAAGAAGTCGACGCGGTATCGGAGGGGCAACACGATGTCCCGGTACACGATCGGCCACGAG
>JBKPSY010000245.1:0-13501 GCA_046735235.1 Acidobacteriota bacterium
GTCGTGGAGCGGCCGGTCGACGGCGGCGGCTCCGTCGATTGGGAGCGCAACCCTCGCCTTCACGCGGCGGTTGCCGATGCGGCCCTTCAGCTCGGCGAAGACCGCCCCGCCCGGCGTGCCCCGCAGGTCCGCATACCAGCGCACGCGAACCTTCGTCTTCAGATAGTCGCTGTCCATCTTCTCGCCGAGGAGCGCCAAGCCCGGCGTGTCGTAGTACACGGTGTGCACGGCGGCGGGAGGATAGACGACGTCGCGAAGGCAGGCAGCGGGCAGCCACGCGAGCAACGCACCGGTCACCGTCGCCGGGACGATGTACTTCAGCTCGTGCTCGAGCAAACCGACAGACTCCGGGTCTTCGGCGGCGGCGACGACGGGCGCAGGGGTCAAACCGCCGCGGAGTGTAACACGCGTATTTACGGCCGGGGGACCCACGCCAGCGCCACCAGTTGCACGTTGATGCCGGTACGCTTCGGCTTTACCGTCACGGTGTCGAGCTTTTCGGTCTGCGGATCGTAGTTCGTGTCGATCGCGTCGACCTTCGCCTGCAGTTCCGCGTTCATCGCGTCGATCTGCTGCTGCACGCCTTCGACGGTGTCTTTCGCGCGGCCGACGTCCTCGTATTGCTGCATGCCGCGTCCCATCCCGCGCGCCGCCGTCGTGACGCGGCCGAGATTCGTGACGCTGACGGTCTTGCGCGACGTCAGCATTCCGAGGACCGAGCCGGCGATCGAGATGCCCGCCTGAATCCACTGCCCGGTCGCCTGCGACTTCTCCTTCTCGACGGCCTGCTGCGCACGACGCAGCCGATCCTCCAGCGATGCCACCTTCGGCGCGTACTGCTGGCGCAGATCCGCGATCTTCTGATCGCGCTTCTCGCGTGACGCGTGCTGCAACCGCGCGCGGAAGTCGCCCTCGCTCTCCTGGCCGTTCGACGCCAGCCCCGACGCGGCGCTCTTGTAGATCGTCACCTGCTGCGAGGTCGAGACCCACGTGACGAACGTCTTCGACCAGTCGTCGTAGTTCTTCGCCTTGCTCGCGGCCGAAGGCAGATCGGCGAAGGACGCCTGCGGCGGCTGCTCCTTCGACAGCTGTCCGACGTCGAAGCCTGCCTCGACCGCGTTGTCCCAATCCACGGGAATCGGATCGTTCGTGATCGGCGTCAGCGCGGCCGCCTTGCGCGTCGCGTTCACGCCGCTCTTCGGGTCGGCAAACCGGACGTCCGCGACACCGAGCACCATCGGCACGTACGAGGCGCCGGCCTTCCCTGGCGCGAAGTACTGATCGACGCCTGGCGGCACGACCCATGTGGCACTTCGTGCCGCGGCTACGGGCTTTGGGCTTCGGGCTTCGGGTACCGCTTGCACCCCTGCCCCCTGCACCCCTGCACCCTGCGGTCTCGCCCCTCCCATCAGGCTCTTGATCTGGACGCGGGTGAGCGGCCCGCGCAGATACGACATCGCCCAGCGGCTCTCGAAGACCTCAGGGTGATCCTCGTGGACGTTGTGCAAGAGGAACTGGCGCTTGCCGAGCCCGCCGATGAGCGCGCTCACCGCATTGCGGTCGAACGTTCCGCCGCCGGCGGTCGCCGCGCCTTCGAGGCCGTCGAGGACGCGCGCCTGATCGCGATCCGTCTGCAGGCGTCCGATGATCCAGGTCCCGGCGTTCGACAGCGCCTTGTAGTCGAGGTCCATGGGGTTCTGCGTCGCCAGCACCATGCCGACGCCGAACGCGCGCGCCTGCTTCAGCAGCGTCAGCATCGGCCCCTTCGACGCCGGGTTCGCGACGGGCGGCAGGTAACCGGCGATCTCGTCCATGTAGACGATCGCGCGCAAGCTCGTCGTGCCGGCCTGCTGGCGCATCCAGCCGAGTATCTGGTTCAGCAGCAGCGCGACGAAGAACATCCGCTCGGCGTCGCCGAGATGCGCGATGGACATCACCGCGACACGGGGCTTTCCAGCCGCGGTGAACAGCAGGCGCTGGATGTCGAGCGGCTCGCCCTCCATCCACGCGCCGAACCCCGGCGCGGCCAGCAGGTTGTTGAGCGACATCGCGAGCTCGAACCGTTTGGCCGACGGCAAAAAGGTCTCGAGATCCATGACGCCGACCTTCTGCACGGGCGGTGTCTGAATCAGCTGGATCAGCGCGGCGATGTCGAGGTCACGGCCCTGCCGCCATGTGGAATCCAGGATGGTCGAGAGCAGGATGTGCTCGCGGCTCTTGATCGGGTCGGCGTCGATGCCCAGCAGCCCGAGCAGGCTCGTCGCGGTCGTGGCGACCCGCTCGCGCATCAGGTCGGCGTCGCCGAGGAGGTCCGCTGGCGGCGCGGCGAACGACTTGACGATCGACAGCTGCAGGCCCGCGTCGGATCCCGGCGTGTAGATGGCAAACTCCGCCGCGTCCTTCAGGCGCGCGATGCGCCCGCCGTCCTGGTCCCACTTCGCCAGGCCGGTCTTCCAGAGGTTCGCCTGCGCCGCGGCCCAATCGTCCGGCGACTTGCCGTTCCGACGCGCCTCGTCTTCGTCGATCCACGGGCGGAAGTCGGACGCGGCAAGATTCGGGAACGTCAGCAGGAGGTCACCGAGGTCGCCCTTCGGATCGATCACGATCGACGGAATGCGATCGATCGCGGCCTCCTCCAGCAAGTCGATGCAGACGCCCGTCTTGCCGCTGCCGGTCATGCCGACGCAGACGGCGTGCGTGACGAGATCCGTCGAATCGTACAGCAGGTATCCCGGCTTGGGGGTCTTCGACGCCGCGTCGATCGCGCGCCCCAGATAGAAGAGCCCGAGCTTCTCGTAATCTGGCATTCGGAGCCTCGCGATATAACTGGATCATATTGCTGCGATCGTTGCCCGTGCTGGTGCCAGGTGCCATGTGCCACGTGCGGTGCACGGGCAGGGAATTTTCACTTATCGACGTTGTCGAGCATCCAGATACTGCCCGTGGACGACACCATGGTCAGGACCGCGCGGTGCGCCGCGATGCCGATCTCGGTCTCGCCCAGGGATGCCGAGACGGTCAGGCTCGGAGACACGAAGTGGGTGACGTCGAAGGGCTGGCCCACGGCAACGCCCCGGTCGGGATCGAACCGGATTCCTCCGAGGTTGTAGAAGCCCCCGCGGCTGGTCAGAAAGTACACCCTCCGACCGTCGGGCGCCCAACGCGGCTTATCGGTCATCGACGGAGTCTGTACGAGTGGCGTCCACTCCGCGGTCTGGGCACCATCCATTGACGCGACGACGACTCGCTGTGGAGGCGGAATGTCGCGGCCAGTGGGAACAAAAACGATCCATCTGCCATTGGGAGAGAGCTGCGTCTGCCAGATTGCGGTCCGAGGGCGATCGATCAGAACCTTCTCTGGTTTTTCGCTGAATCTTTCCAGACTCCACATCCAGAGTGATGTCGCTTCACGGGTCCACGCACTGACCAGCATCGAGTGCCCGTTCCGGAGTCCGTCCGTAGGGTTGAGGTCACCAGTCGCGCTCCAGGGACTCAGCTGGCGTTCGGTGCCGTTGGGCTCGCGCAGCATCAACGCCCTTTCGTGGTTGCTGCGCCACTTCTGGTACACGATGCGGTTCCCGCCTGGTATCCACTTGGGAGCTACTCCATCCATGATGACCAGCTGCTGCTGACCGGTGTCGAAATGGTGTACCCAGATTTCCCCACGTTGCGCGCCGGGACGCTCGACGTTGTAGACCGCTGCATTGCCGTCGCCTGAGAGATCGACAGAGGAAGCGTACGCTCCATCTTCCGAAAATGGCGTTCCCTCACCTGTGAGTCGACCATCAGCCGCATCAAAAGGAAAAGCCCACAAACGCGCTGACGACGACTGTTGCACGTAGGCGATCCGGCTCTCGTCCGGTGAGAGCACGGCGTTGATGTCGCGGCCGCCACCCGTCGTCAGGCGTTCGGCCGAACGCCAGGCGAGCGTCGCTGGATCGACATCCACACGCCATAGATTGTCGATGGCCTTCACCGTGGCCTCGACGTACAGCCGGCTGCCGGTGCGGTTCCAGCTGAATCGGAATCGCTGATAGAGGTCGCTCAGGAGCCCGGGAACGGCTGAGACGTTCGACTTGACCAGGTGGTCGCCGGCACGAGAAGACGTGTAGAAGCCGGGGCCCTGAGTGTAGTGAGTTCCTGCGGCGGAAATCCTGCCGTCGGGATGCTCGCCGACCCATTTCCAGTCGCCATGCGACAGCACTGGTGCTGCCAGTTCTGTCGGAGATCCCCCTTCCGCGGGCACAGCGTAGAGGCGTTCCACTCCCATATCCCCGTCGACGGAGAGCCCCTGCAGAAACAACACCTCGGTACCGCTGTGGGACCATGACGGACGTTCGCCGAACGAGGTGAGCTGCCGGCGCGGGCCTCCGAGCGCCGGCACCAGGAACAGGCCACCGCCACTCGCCTCCGAGCGAAAGACAACCGTGCTTCCGTCCGGTGACCAGGCCGGCTGTGTGTCCGGTTCGGGATCCCTCGTGATCTGCACCGGATCGCCGCCCGCTACGGGCTGCACCCAGATGTCAAAGTTCCCTGCGCGATCGGAGGCGTAGGCGAGGAATCGCCCGTCGGGAGACAGCGTCGGATCAGTCTGCAAGCCCCCGCCGAACGTCAGCCTCCTCGGGTTGCGCTGAACCTGAACCTGTGGTGACGGCTCGCTCGTGTCGAGAGCCTGGTGGCGCATTCGCCATACGATGCCCGCGGCCAATGCGCTGATGACGAGTACTCCTGCCGCTGCGAGCTTGTGGCGTCCCAATCCAGTCAGGATGTACTCCGCACTCGATTCACGCCGGACCGGCTGCGGCGTAGCTGTCGATGCCGGGGTGGACGCCGCCACGGGCGCCGCATCGTGCGACGAGGCCTGCAGCTCGCCTTTCAGGGCATCCAGATCCAGCCGCAGGTCCGCGATGGTCTGATACCGCTGCGCGCGATCCTTGCGCAGCGCCTTCGCGACGATGCGCTGGAGTTCGTGGGGGATGGACGAATTGAGCTTGTCGAGCGGCGCCGGTTCACGGTCGAGAATCGCGACTATCACGTCGCTCGGCGTGTGACCCGTGAAGGGCACTCGTCCGCTGACCAGCTCGTAGAGCATCACGCCGAGCGCCCAGATGTCGGCGCGCGCATCCACTTCCTGGCCCCGTGCCTGCTCCGGGGCCATGTAGGTGTAGGTGCCCATCACCACACCGGAGTCCGTCTGCACCAGCGTCCGCGTGGCCTCGTCGTTCGGCAATCCGCCCGGCGCCAGCTTGGCGAGACCGAAGTCGAGCACTTTCACCAGGCCGTCCTGCCGGACGATCACGTTCTCGGGTTTGAGATCGCGATGGACAATCCCGATGGCGTGCGCGGCGCCCGCGCCGGTGGCGATCTGAATCGCGATCTCGAGCGCGGCCTTCAGGGTTGGCGGCTGCGCCTGCAGCAAGTGACGGAGCGTCTGCCCCTCGATGTACTCCATCGCGATGAACGGATGGCCGTCGGCGGTCTCGCCGAGCGCGTACACCACACAGACGTTGGGATGACTGAGGGCGGAGGCGGCCCGTGCTTCCTGCTCGAACCGGCGAATCCGGCCATGGTCCGACGCCATCTCGGCGGACAACACCTTGATGGCAACGCTGCGGCCGAGCCTCGTGTCCTGGGCGAGGTAGACCTCGCCCATCCCGCCGGCGCCGAGCGGCCGGCGGATGTCATAGTCGCCGAGCTTCGAGCCGGGAGGCAGCGGCATCGCTCAGGTCAGCGGGATTATATGGTGTGCATGCCCGTGCCTCGTGTTGGGTGCTGGGTGCCAGGTGCGGTGCGTCGTGCCAAAGGGCCACGTACGCTGAATCGCTCCGGGCATGGTCAGACAACCCGGTCAGACGACTGGCAATATCACGCGGGACGGCCTGGAAGCGTCGTGAAAGATGGTCTGCCGCGCGGAGACCAGTCGGCTTTCGATCGCGGATGGGCGTCCAGTATTCGGATTGCGATCGAGGTGCGGGAAGAAGCTGCTCGTCACCTGGACGCCGATCCGATGCCCACGGAGAAACCGGTTCGCGGTCAGCCCGAGCCGGAACGTCAGCTCGACCGGCCGGCCGGGGGTGAGAAACGCCGGCTCCGATTCGCCGTTCCGGTACTTCGCCCGCAGCACTTCGAGCGTGGGGCTCATCAGATTCCATGCGGTGCCGTCCGGCTCGATGTCGAGGAGCCGGCAGAGAAAGTCCGTGTCCGGCGCGCTGGACGCGATCCACAGCCGGAACTCGATCGGTCCGATGACCTCGAGGTCGTCGTCGAGCGGCGCCGACGTGAACATCAGCACGTCGGCACGGCTCGCGATCTGTCGTTGATCGTGCGGGCCGAGGCCAGCGTCGTAATGCGGGTCCTCCACGGGCGAATTCGGGTCGAACGTGTAGGCGTCCGGCGCTTCGCCGTCGCCCGGCGGGTCCACCGTGAGGCGACCGCCGGCACGCAGGTGATACCCGCGAGGCGTCGACGGCACGGGCCACGTGCGGTGGTCGCGCCAGCGGTTCTCGCCCATCACGAAGAGACGCACCGGTGAGGACTGCCCGATGCCGCGATCGATGCCGCGCGCGTGCCAGTCGGACCAGTCGAGCACGAGCGCGTCGTAGTCGATCGCCGCCGCCGAGCCAAAGTCGCGGTCCCCGACTTTCCCGGTACCCGGCTCGCCGTGAATCCACGGACCGACGACGAGCCTCGTCGCGCGCGCCTCAGGCGTCGCGGCCCGGGCGGCCACACCGGCAAAGTTGTGCGTCGCGCCAATCGGCCCGTAGCCTTCGTCGTGCCAGCCGCTGAAATTGAAGACCGGCGCGCGAACGCGGTCGTACCGGGATTCGATGTCCGCAAACGCCCAGTACGGGCCGTCGTCTGGATGGTCCAGCCAGTCGAAGTAGAAGGGCGTGACGCCCTGCAGCGCCGGCTGTTCCCGGAGCGGCACGCGCGCCAGCGCTTCGCGCCCGTGCAGCTTCCACCACTGGCGCGCCTCGCGTGACGTTTGCGGCCCGTCGGCGATCCCGCGGCGGCGCCGATCGTCCGGCGCGATGTTCTCGAGCGTCCACGGCAGCCACGACATGTCGAACGCGCCGCCGAAATAGAAGAACTGTCGTCCAGAGGAGAAGCACATTGCCGGGAACGCGCACGCCAGGTGCGGCGGCGACTCGACCGCGGCCAGCCATTGCACGGCGCCCGGATACGAGAGCCCGGCCGTCGCGATCCGTCCCGTTGACCACGGCTGCGTCGCAAGGCACTCGATCGTGTCGTAGCCGTCGAGGCCTTCGTGGCGGTACGCGTCGAATTCGCCTTGCGACGTGTACCGTCCGCGCACGTCCGCGACGACGACCACGTAGCCCCGGTCGAGTGCGCGCGCGACCAGCGACTCGTCGCGATAGCCCTGCTTGCCATAGGGCGTGCGGATGAGCAGCACGGGCGCCCGCGCGTCGCGGGATCCGTATACGTCCGCGCCGAGCGTGAGCCCGTCGCGCAGCGGAATTCTCAGGTCCGTGCCCGTCATCTCAATCCGCCTACGCCCTGCGGGCTACGGCGCGACCGGCTTCGCCAGCGCGACCGGCAATCCGGAACCCCGGAACCCCGGAACCTGGAACCCGGAACCCGGAACCTGGAACCCATCAAAACGCATCGCCATGGAAGTACAGGACGTCCGTCGCGGTGAGCGGACCGAGCGTGACGCGCGAGCTCAGAGGCTTCAGCATCATCACTTCGCCCGCGTGAGGGCGGACGGCGAACGTCAGCTGCGGCGGACGAAGCGGCGCCGGCCACCAGCCGCGGATGATCGACGGCGGCGCAGCCGGGTTACGCGCGATCAGCACCTGCAGCATCGCGCCGACGCGCGCGCCGGTCGGATCGCGATCCCCGCAGGCTTCGACACTCCAGATCTCCTGACCGCCGGGCGACTCGGTCGAGACGTACAGCAGCAGGTAGGCGACAGCCTGGTGGCCTTCCTCCGCGACGAAGTACTCGATGCGGCGGCGCCGGCTCGGATGAAGGCCGACGAACAGGCGCTTCTTGACCACCGAGTAGGTGATTTGCGCCGCGTCTGGCAGCAGCCCCACGGTGTAGTCCGTCGCGCGCGCCGCGTGCAGCGCCGCGACGTGCCCGGCGTCGCGATCCTCGCCGCTCCGCACGAGCATCGCGGGCGCGCCCTTGCCTCGCGCGACGGCGATGTCGACAGTCTGCACCGGGACGGTGGTGAACCCGAGCTTCTCGTAGAAGGCGGACCCGATCTCCGAGAAGAGCAACGCGGCCTCGACGCCGTCGGCGCGCGCCGCGTCCTCCATCGCGTGGACGATGGCGGTCGCGTGGCCGCGGCCGCGCAGCTTCCTGGGCGTGAACACCGCGCCGATGCCCAGCGTGCGCGTCGCACGGCCGTTCACGGTCATCGTCAGGTCATATCGCTTCGCGGTCGCGACGACGGAGTCGCCGTCGACGAGCGCGAGCCGCGTGAGGTGACGTTGGCCCCAGAGGGTCCGCTGCTGCGCCTGATTCCACTGCTCGTAGCCGCGCCGGCTGAGACCTTCGCCCCAGAGCGGGAACGTCTCGTCGAGGATGTGCTGCAGCTGATCGCCGGTGGCGGGGACGAGACGCATCCGCGTGGCCGATCGACAGGCCCTGTCAGTTCGCCAGGCCGCCGCGCTTCAGCGCGCGGCCGGGACGCGCCGGCGTCTCGACGCCGTGGTCGAGCACGACCTCGCCGTTCACGACGACAACGTCGATGCCGACGGGAGACTGCGCGGGCTCCGCAGGTGTCCCTCGGTCGGCGATCGTCTCGGGATCGAAGACGACGAGATCAGCCTTGCGGCCGACAGCAACGACACCGCGATCGGGGAGGCCGAGCCGTTTCGCGGAACGTCCAGTCATCTTCGCGATGGCGTCTTCGAGGGACAGCACTTTCTTCTCGCGGACATAGCGCGCGAGGACCCGCGGAAATGCGCCGTACCCGCGGGGATGTCGGCCCGACAACGCTCCGTCTGAACAGATGAGGGACGCCGGGCTCGCGAGGATAGCCGCCATGTCCTGTTCAGTCATCGCGGTGCCGATGATGCCGATATCGGGCCCGGCCGTCTTCACCATCTGCACGATGAGCGACGCCGGGTCGAGATGCTGCCCGGTCGCGAGCTCGGCGACGGTGTGGCCGTCCCACGACGGGTCGGGGCGATAGTTCGTGATCAGCACGTTCTGCGCACCGCCGATCTCGTCGAGGCCTTTCTGCCATTCGGCGACGTTCTCGAAATTGCGATCCGGAATCAGGACGTACATCGACGACTGCCAGTACTGGTAGGGATACCAGTCGCCGGTCACGTCCTGCCCTGTCTTCCGCGCGGCGTCGACCAGCGCCAGCGCCTTGCCTGCCTGGCCCCACACCGGCTTGGATGCGAGCTTCATGTGAGAAATCTCGACGGGCACGCGCGCGCGGCGGCCGATCTCGATCGCCTCGGACCATGCGGCGAGCACGTCGTTCTCCTCGTCGCGGACGTGGCTCGAGTAGAAGCCGCGATAAGGCTTGATCACCGCGGCGAGCGCCGCCAATTCGTCGAGCGTGCCGTAGAAGCCGGGGTCGTACTCGAGTCCGCTCGAGAGCCCGACTGCGCCGTCCTTCATCGCGCGGTCGACGAGCGCCTTCATCGTCTCGATCTCGGCCGGCGTCGCGGCGCGCCTGAAGTCGCCCCCCAGGACGACGCCGCGGACTGCGCCGTGGCCGACGCTGGTCATGACGTTGATGGCCGGGTGCACGCGCGAGTAGCGCTCGAAGAAGTCGGAGATCGGCAAGTCGCCGCCGCCATCCTGGCCGACGAGCGACAGCGTGATGCCCTGCTGGATCTGGCTCGCGGCGTCCGGGTGATCGTCGAGACCCCGATCTGCGTGGCTGTGCATGTCGATGAAGCCCGGCGTGACCGCGCGGCCAGCCGCGTCGATGACTGCGTCGCCGGCCTTCGCCGTGAGGTTGGGGCCGACCTCGACGATGGTGTCGCCGGAAATCCGCACGTCGGCGGATCGGCGCGGGGCGCCGGTGCCATCGATGACCGTGCCGCCCTTGATCAGGATGCCTGTGGGCGGCGACTGCGTCCGTGTGGAGGCGGTAGAGGTGGCAGCGAGCGCGAGAGCAAGGATGAGGGCTGGTCGCATGGGCTAAGGCCGGGTCATTGTATAGGGACTCAACGAAATGGAGGGCTGGACGGTCCAAGGAACTGCAGGGTGCAGGGACGGAGGGCGCGACTTCAGTCGCGCCTCATGGCCGAACTGAAGTTCGGTCCTACGAATGACGTCGGAGCCCAGCGTGCAGGGTGCGATGTGAGATTTCCCAGATTTGTCGCCGCGCTCGGCCTGGTCGCGCTGACCGCTTCCGCCGGCGTCCACTCTGAGCGGTCGTCGGCGGTGCCGGCGCGTCCCGACGACAAGACGATCGTCCACGTCCTCAACCGCGCGGCGTTCGGGCCGCGGCCCGGTGACGTTGCGCGCGTCAGGGAGATCGGCTTGAGCGCGTGGATTGAGTCGCAACTGCGGCCCGATCGGATTCCGGACCCCGCCGTCCAGGCGCGGCTGGCCGGCTACACCACACTGACGCTCACGTCGCGCGAGATCGCGCAGGAGTACTTCCTCCCGATGGTGCAGGCACGGCGGGAGAAGAAGAAGGCGAAGGCCGGCGAGGGGGGCAAGGCGGGCGAAGAAGCCAAGGGCGGCGAGGAGGGCGAGGGCAAAGGGGCCGCGAGCGAGGAGGCGAGGCGCATGCGGTCCGTGATCGCCGAGCTCACCGCGCAGAAGATCGTACGGGCCGTCTACAGCGAGCGCCAGCTCGAAGAAGTCCTGACCGATTTCTGGTTCAACCACTTCAACGTCTTCGCCGGCAAGGGACAAACGCGAATCTATCTCACCGAGTACGAGCGTGAGGCGATCCGCCCGCACGTCCTGGGTCATTTCCGCGAGCTGCTCGAGGCGACCGCGAAGAGCCCCGCGATGCTGTTCTATCTCGACAACGCGCGCAGCGCGGACCCGTCGTTCGCGAAGTTCGCCGAGAGCCGGCTCGCATATGTAGAAGCGCGAGGTATGCGGGGCGGTCGCAAGACGACCAACGCCACACCGGATCAGATCGATCAGGTCCGTAAGAACGTCCCGACCGGCATCAACGAGAACTACGCACGCGAGCTGATGGAACTGCACACGGTCGGCGTCGACGGCGGCTACACGCAGCAGGACGTCGTCAACGTCGCGCGCGCGCTGACCGGCTGGACCATCGCGGGGCCGAGGCGTCCTGACGCCGGCCAGTTCGTGTTCAACCCGCGCATGCACGACCCCGGCGAGAAGATCGTGCTCGGCCATCGCATCAAGGCGGGCGGCGGCATCGAGGACGGCGAGCAGGTGCTCGACATCCTGGCGTCGCATCCTTCCACGGCACGGTTCATCGCGACGGCGCTCGTGCGCCGGTTCGTCGCCGACCAGCCGCCGGTTCCGCTCGTCGATCGCGCGGCCGAGACGTTCCGCCGCACCGGCGGCGATCTCCGCGAGGTGATGCGGACGATCTTCACGTCGGCCGAGTTCTTCGCGCCCGAGGCGTACCGCGCGAAGGTGAAGACGCCGTTCGAGTTCGTCGTCAGCGCTCTGCGCGCCACTGAGGCGGACGTGCAGCAGCCCTTCCCGCTCGAGCGGACGCTGCAGCAGCTCGGAATGCCCCTGTACTTCTGCCAGCCGCCTACGGGATACAAGGACACCGCGGAGGCGTGGGTCAACAGCGGCGCGCTCATCGGCCGCATGAACTTCTCGCTCGCCCTCGCCGCCAACACGTATCGCGGCGTCGTCCTGGGCGATCCGCTGCCGGATCGTAACCAGACGGACGCCGACACCGCAGTCGCCATGTTCTTGAGCGACGATGTATCGGACGGGACGCGGGCGACGATTCACAAGGCGACGAGCGCGGCCCAGGTCGTCGCGCTCGCGCTCGGCTCGCCGGAGTTTCAGCGGAGATAACACGTGTAGCGCAGGCCTTCAGGCCTGCTTGAATTGAGGCACGGATGATCTCGCGACGCGTATTCCTTCGAAACGGCGGCCTCGCCCTGGTCAGCCTCGGCTTCGCGCCGACGTTCCTGGCGCGCACCGCGGCGGCCAGCCCGACGCGCAAGAAGCTCCTCATCGCGATCTTCCAGCGCGGCGCGGTGGACGGGCTGAACGTCGTCGTGCCGTACGGCGAGCGCGACTACTACCGCCGGCGGCCAACGATCGGCATTCCGCGTCCCGGCGACGGCGTCGAGGGCGCGCTCGATCTCGACGGCTTCTTCGCGTTCCACCCGCGGCTGGCGCCGCTCCGGCCGCTCTACAAGAACGGCACTCTCGCCGTGATCCACGCGTGCGGCTCTCCCGACAGCACGCGCTCGCACTTCGACGCGCAGGACTACATGGAATCGGGCACGCCTGGCGTGAAGAGCACAGACGACGGGTGGTTGAACCGGACGTTGAAGGCGGAGCGCGCCGGAGAAGCGTCGCCGTTCCGCGCGGTGGCGCTCGCGCCCGCGCTGCCGCGATCGCTGCAGGGCTCCGCGCCGGCGCTCGCCATCGGGCAGATCGGACAGTTCGGCCTTCACGACGGCGCGGGCGGCCAGATGCTCGGCGCGTCATTCGAAGAGCAGTACTCCGCGGCGGCCGATACCGTGCTGAAGGGCACAGCGCACGAAGCCTTCGACGCGATGAAGCTGATGAAGCAGGCTGATCCGTCGCGCTACCAGCCCGCCAACGGCGCCGCATATCCCGCCAGCGGGTTCGGCCAGGCACTGAAACAGATCGCGCAGCTCGCGAAATCGGACATCGGCCTGGAGATCGCGTTTGCCGAGACCGGCAACTGGGATCATCACGTCAACGAGGGCAGCACGCAAGGACTGCTGGCGACGCGGCTCGACGACTTCGGCCGGTCGCTTGCGGCGCTCGTGACGGACCTCGGCGAGCGCATGAGCGACACCGTCGTCGTCACGATGTCGGAGTTCGGCCGCGCGGTGTCTGAGAACGGCAACCGCGGCACCGATCACGGCCACGGCAACGCGATGCTCGTGATGGGGGCGGGGGTGAAGGGCGGCCACGTCTACGGCAAGTGGCCTGGGCTCCGCCAGGAGCAGCTCTACGACGGTCGCGACCTCGCGGTGACGACGGACTTCCGCGACGTCTTCGCGGAGATCGTGACGACGCATCTCGGCGTGATCGACGCGGGGCCAATCTTCCCCGGTTACTCGTTGGAGCGGAAGAACGCGAGGGTATTCATGGCGTAGGTAACGGGTCGGACCGGTCTCACAGGTCGGTCGGGTCGGTCAGGTCGGTCAAGTCGCGTACGTAGGGCGGGGCTTCAGCCCCGCCGCCCGCAAGGTTCCAGCGTCAACAGGCCTGAAGGCCTGCGCTACACTCGCGGCGTGTCCCTGCGCGAGCTCTTCACGCCCACGTTCCGCGATCGCGCCCACGCCGTCGCGCTCGAGTGGGCCTGCCAGGAATACACCTTCGCCGATCTCGACGCACGCGCGAA
>JBKPSY010000246.1:0-10593 GCA_046735235.1 Acidobacteriota bacterium
GACCGTAGATGATGCCGATGAACGCCGGCTTGGCGTCCTGCCCGCCCAGCTCGGTCCCCAGGGTCAGCATGGCGCCGGCAGAGAAACCGACCATGCCAATGCGGTCCGGATTGATCTTCCACTCGGCGGCGCGGCGCCGAATCAGCGCGAAGGCGGCGCGCGCGTCCTCGAGCTGCGGCGCGAGTCGAGCCATCATCTGCTGCGGATCAGGAGGCGTAGCAGGGCGCGGGCGCGCGGCACCCGAGAACATCTCCTTCATCGAGCGTTCGAATCCGGCCATGTCCGCCGGGGTCTGGTTCAGCCGGTACTTGAGCACGAATGCCGCCACGCCGCGTTCGGCCAGCGCGCGAGCGACATTCCAGCCCTCGTTCTCCATCGACAGGGTCATGAAACCGCCGCCCGGAGCCACGACGACGGCGGCACCGCTGGCCTTGGCCGGGTCGGGCAGGAACGGCGTGAGCGTCGCCACGGTGACGTTGCGAGCGAACTTGCTGCCGTACTGGGAGTGCCACGATTCTTGAGCCTTCGCGTCGGGGAGCGGGGCGGTTCCAATCTCAATCGCATTCGGCTGATCGGGGGTGGCGATCGGCGTCATCTTGTCGTTCAACTGCGCAGAGACCGGCGCCGCACAGGAGCAGGCCGCGACCAGAATGGCCGCCCGGAACACGCTTCGCCGTGCGGAAACGAGTATCGAATGCATCACCATGACTGTAGAGTTCCTCCTGAGGACTCGCCGGTTCGTTCTGGAAGTCCGCGGTCAATTCTCGCACTTTGACCACGTGCGCAGCGCCGGGGAATACGATCCCTGCCGAATCGCGACCTGATCCGGGAAATGCAGCGGGCCAACCCGTCCGACGCGCTTCCGTCGCGCCTACATCGACGCCCGCTCGGTCGTTCGCGGACCGGGAGGCGACCCCGAGCCGGTCTGCGCGCGGAGGTGTGTGGTGCGCGCTTGCCCCGCGCGATGACCTACGAGCAGGCCGGACGCCGGCGCCAACGATCGCCTGGGTATCCCGCCGATCGGGTTCTCCGACGGGCCTCGCGACATCATCTCAGGGTTCGGTACCGAACGAAGGTCAGGACGGCTGACGTTTCCGGTCAGCCTTCCGCGGGTACGGGTATCCGCGCTTGAGGGCCGCATCCAGCGCCGCGTCGTGCCCGTAGATGTCGTCCACGAAGAACAGGACGTTCTCCGAGTTGACGTGCACGGTGTCGTAGAAGATCACCACCGCGATCTTCTCCTTCAGGTTCACGCGGGTGGGCTTGTCACCCTGCATCGCCTCCTCGATCTTCTCCTTGGTCCACTCGGGCTGGTCGCGCAGCACCCACTGCGCGAGGGACTCGGGATCCTCCACGCGGATGCAGCCGTGACTGAAGTCCCTCCGCGTTTTCGAGAAGAGCTGCTGGGCGGGCGTGCCGTGCATGTAGATGTCTTCGGTGTTCGGGAAGATGAACTTGGCCAACCCGAGCGAGTTTTGCGGACCCGGGCGCTGCCGCAGCTGCAGCCGGCCCGCTTCCACTGCGTCCAGGTTCTCGGTCGTCTCGGGCAGCACTTCCGCGTCGTCGGCGCCGCTGGCGACGATTTCCAGCGCCTCGCTCGACAGGTACGCGGGATCGCGGCGCGCGTGCGGGAGGATCTCGTTCACCGTGATGTCGTGCGGCGGATTCCAGTACGGACGGAAGATCACGTACTCCATCTGCTCGACGAATATTGGCGTCCGGTGATCGAGGGACTTGCCGACCACGACGTTCATCCGGAGCGGCTCGTCGCGGCTGGCCGGATCGGTCGCCCAGAGCCGGAAGAGGGCGACGTTCACGAACACGTTGGGGCGATCGTCGAGCGTGGGCAGCCATCGCATGCGCTCCGTCGCCAGCTCGAGCTGACGCACGCGCTCGGCGATCGGCACGTTGATCATCCGGATCGTCGTCGAGCCGAGCACGCCGTCGGCATCGAGGCCGTGGCGCGTCTGAAAGCTCTTCACGGCGTCCAGCAGCGGCCCCGAGTAGAGCGTGGCGTCCGCTGCGACATCCGCGTTCTGCGGGAGATCGCCGAGGGTGCGCAGGCGGACCGCCAGTTGCGGTACGCCGGTCCATGGCTTGCCGGGCTCGATTTTGCGGCCCTTCGGGAGATCGGGCACCGCCGGCGGCTCGCCCTTCGCGGCGAGCGCCCTGTATGCCGCCAGCGCCTTGAGCGCCCGCGTGTAGTGCGCGAAGGACGGTTGCAGATCTTCGAGGGCCGTCGCCAGCGCCTTGCCATCGCGGACGTCCAGCACCGCGGCGGCGACGTCGAACTGCTTCTGCGCGATGTCGTAGCCCCAGTCGAGCGTCTGCGGATCGACGCGCCCCTGGCGGACCGCCGTCAGCATGCGAGCAACCGCGGCGGTCACCGCGAGATCGAAAGTCGCGCGATCTGTCGCCGACGGCTTGCCGGATGTCATCGTCTTCCAGCGATCCCCGAGGGCTGCCGCGTCGTAATCGGCGGGATCGAGCCCGTAGTCGGTCGCCTTCGCGATCGTCGCGATGGTGGGCGCGAGGACGCGGACGGGTCTTTCGTCGTCGAACCAGAGCAGCCGATCCGGCTCGCTGTCGTAGAGTGGCTTCACGTCCGGCGCGACATCGGTCATCACGGGCCAGCGCATCCACGGATGCTTCGCGGACACGAGCACACGATCGACGACGGCGGCGGTCTCGGCGTCCTGGGCGGCAACGGCGGTCCGCGGGAGATGCGACGCCGTGGAGCGACTGATGTCGCTGCGGCAATTGACGCTGGTGAGCGAACCGAGGGCGACCAGCAGCGTGACGGAGACACGGCTCATACCTTCCGGAAGAGCAAGAGGCGAACCACGGCTATGTCGTTGTAAACGCGCCCGCGGCCTGGGCCAACGCGGGCACTATTTACTCGGCTGTCTGGGGTTCTTTCGGAGCTTCAGCAGGCGCGAGTACGATGTGTGGGTGTCACGCGGAATCTGCCTTGGCCGGGCGGTCCTTGTCGGAATCGTCCTCTCGGGACTCGCCTGCGGAGGCAAATCGCCGACGGCGCCATCACCGACGCCGACGCCAACTCCCCTTCCGACGACCCCGCCGGATCCGTTGCGCGATGCCGCCTCCGCGGCCGGCAAGCTCGTGGGCGCCGCGGTGCAGTCGTCGTTCCTGAACGATCCGCGCTACAGCGAAGTCTTCGATCGCCACTTCAACTACGTGACGGCCGAATACGAGATGAAGTGGGACCCAATCGAGCGCGTCCGCGGCACGGAGGACTTTCTCGGCGGCGACGCGATCGCCTCGTACGCCGCCGGCATGGGCATGAAGCTCAAAGGACACGCGCTCGTCTGGCACGGCGCCGTTCCCGGCTGGGCGAACGGCCTCTCGAATGCCGACTTCCGAGCCGCCGTCGAGCGCCACATCCGCACCGTCGCCGATCACTACCGCGGCCAGGTGTACGCCTGGGACGTCGTCAACGAGGCGATCGCGGATGACGGACCAGGACTTCGGGACTCGGTGTTCCGGCAGAAGCTCGGCGACGGCTACATCGCCGACGCCTTTCGGCTGGCGCGCCAGGTCGATCCGCAGGCGCTCCTCTTCTACAACGACTACGGGGGCGAAGACCTGAGCGCAAAGGCGGACCGCATCTACGATCTCGTGCGCGGCCTGGTGCAGCAGGGCGTGCCGATCGACGGCGTCGGCCTGCAGATGCACATCAGCGCCTCGAATCCACCCGCCGCCGCGGCCGTCGCCTCGAACATGCGCCGTCTCGTGTCGCTCGGACTTCGCGTGAACATCAGCGAAATGGATGTGCAGGTCCGCGACCTCGCGCCAGCCGTGCGGCTCGACGTCCAGAAATCCGTCTACCACTCCGTCGTGGTCGCGTGCGTCGCCGAATCACGCTGCGACGCCGTCACCTTCTGGGGATTCACGGACGCGCACTCGTGGCTCAACTCGCCGGTCGGCGGCGATGCCCCGCTCCTCTTCGACGCGCTGTATGCACCGAAGCCGGCGTTCTACGGCGTCCAGGACGCGTTCTCACACCGGTGATTTCATTGCCCCTTGGGCCCGGTCAGTCCGAATCCCGCGCCGGCCGGATCGGTGGCGATGACGATCCACTCGCCGGTCGGCACTTCGTGAGGCCCCATGAGCACCGTGCCTCCGTTGGCCGCAATGGCCCGAGCGGCCGCGGCGATCGACGGCACGCCGATGTAGAACAGCCACGCGGCGGGCTGCCGCTCGTCCTGGCGCTGCATGATGGCGCCCAGGCGCTGGCCGTGGTGGTCGATGAAGCAGTAGTCGCCCATCGGCCCCATGTTCATCGACTCGTTGAACTCGAAGCCGAAGTGTCGGCTGTAGAACGTCTTCGCCGCCGATAGATCGGGGCTGGCGAGCTCGTTCCAATTCACGCGCTGCTGCGCGTGACGGTCGAACACGTCGCTGGTCGTGTCGGTCGCGCCGGGCGGCGGCTCCGGCGTCATCAGATAAAAGGGCACGCCTTGGGGATCAGTGACCATGGCGATCCGGCCGACGGTCGGAATGTTCGCCGCCGGCATCTGAACCTTCCCGCCGTCAGCGACGATAGCCGCGAGCGTCCCGTCTACGTCCGGCGTCGACAGGTAGCCGATCCACCGCGGCGTTGCGCCGTTCTGCAGCATGTCCGCTGAGAGCCGAAGAACGCCGCCCGCGAATTTTCCGTCGGAGCGACCGATCATCCGGTAGTCCATGCCACCAGGCTGTTGAGGTTCCGGTCGCCCGATCGTCCATCCGATCACGGCCGAGTAGAACGGCGCGATCGCATCCGGGTCGGGCGTCATCAACTCGTACCAGATGAAGCTGCCAGCAGCGTTAGCCATATGTGTTGGTCCCGACGGGCATTCTGCCACAGCCCTGGCAACTCGCCCCGGTTCGAGACTAGAGTCCCGGCGTATGACTCAGGACTCTCAGGAACTCTTGTCTCGACGGTCGCTGCTCGAACGGGCCAGCCTGCTCGGGACTCTCGCGCTCGGGATTCCAGGCGCGGCGTCCGCGGGCGCGACGGTCAGCGCCGCACCGGCACGATTCAAGGTGGTCGTCGCGGGCGGCCACCCCGGCGATCCGGAGTACGCCTGCGGCGGCACGATCGCCCGCTACGCCGACCTGGGCCACGACATCGTCCTGCTTTACTTGAACAAGGGCGTAACGCCGGAAGCCGCGCGTGCAGGGAACGCGCCCGATCGCGTGGCTGAGGCCGCCAAGGCTTGCGAGATATTGAAGGCGCGGCCGCTCTACGCCGGCCAGATCGACGGGAACGCCATCGTCGACCGCGAACGATACGAGCAGTTCCGCACGCTGCTCGAGGCCGAACGCCCCGATGTCGTCTTCACGCACTGGCCCATCGACAACCACGCCGACCACCGGGCAATCTCGATGCTCGTTTACGATGCGTGGCTGCGCATGAAGAAGCCTTTCGCGCTTTACTACTTCGAGGTGTCGAACGGGGAAGACACGGTGCAGTTCACGCCGACGCACTACGTGGACATCTCCACGGTCGCCGAGCGCAAGCGCGCCGCGTGCTACGCGCACGCCAGCCAGACGCCCGATCGGTACTACCAGCTGCAGGAGAACGTCACGCGCATGCGGGGCATCGAGCGCGGCACGGCGCAGGCGGAAGGATTCGTCCGCCACGTGCAAAGTCCGGATTTCGCCCTGCCTCTGATTTCGTAAGCGAACGCGGCCGCCTGTCGATTTCGCCGGCCCTCGTTCGACGTAAAGATAGAGCGGAGGCCGGGGCCCGGCCAGGCGGCCGGCGCGGATCCTCCGGTGTCGAGGAGCTGACGAGATGCGCTACATGATGTTCATCAAGCACACGCAGGATTACGGCAACGTTCAGGCCCCTGCGCGCCTGTACGAGGAGATGGGCAAGTTCATCGAAGAGACGACGAAGAGCGGGAATTTCGTGGGCGGCGCCGGCCTGCAGCCGACGTCGGCCGGCACGCGGGTGAAGCTCAAGGGCGGCCAGATCACGGTGATCGACGGGCCGTTCACCGAGTCGAAGGAGATTGTCGGCGGCTACGCGATCATCGACGCGAAGTCGCGTGACGAGGCGCTCGGGCTCGCCCGGCGATTCATGGAGCTCCATCAGAAGCACTGGCCGACGTTCGAGGGCGAGTGCGAGGTGCGCCCCTTCGAAGAGGAGGTGCAGCCGCCGACGCACTAGAATGCCGGCGTATGGCAGCGACCATCGGCTCCCTGCGCCGACCGTCCACCGCGGCACTGCTCATCGCGTGCAGCGTTGCGGCGTTGACCGCGACGACTGCACGCACACCTATCACGACGGCGTCGCTCCAAACCGATGCCGCAGTCACGCCGCTCGGCATAGACGATCCGGCGCCGCGTTTCACCTGGCGGCTCACGGGCCCGGGCGACGTCCGTCAACTCTCGTTGCGGCTACTGGTCGCATCGCGCGCAGATCTTTTGCGGCCGGACGCCGCCGATGTCTGGGACTCGGGTGAGGTCAAATCGTCAGACCCGGCGCATCTTTACGCGGGCCCTGCGCTCCGTGCGCACGCCCGGTATTTCTGGACGGTGCGCGTCGTCACGAACACATCCGACGGATGGGCGGCGCCGTCGTGGTTCGAGACTGGACTCTTGTCCGCCGGCGATTGGAAGGGTCAATGGATCGCCGGGCCCGAGCGCCGCGGGCCGCTCACCGAGGCCGAGGGCGCGGCCGACGACGCCGAGATTCGCGCGGCTGACGAATTCTGCCGTCCCGTCAACTGGCTCACGACGAGCTGGTCGGCCGCCCTGAAGAAGAACAACCAGGGCGAGTGCCGCGAGATCCGTCCGGCCCCGATGTTCCGCAAGACTTTCCGCGTGACGAAGCCGGTCGTCGGCGCGAGACTCTACGCCACCGGCCTCGCGTACCAGGACCTGGCGATCAACGGCCGCGTGACGTCGAACCGCGTCCTCGAGCCCGCGTTTACGAACTACGCGAAGACAGTCCTCTACACGACCGACGACGTGACTGCCCTGCTGAGGGCGGGCGAGAACGTGGTGTCCGTCGTGCTCGGTTCCGGTCACTTCGACGACGCCGCGCGCACGTGGGACTGGGGGTGGGAAGATGCGGAGTGGCGCGCGACGCCCCGGCTGCGGCTCGATCTCCGCGTGTCGTACGCCGATGGCACCGAGGAGATCATCGCCACCGATCCGACATGGAAGGTCGCCGACGGGCCGACACGCTTCGACAGCTACTATCTCGGCGAGACCTTCGACGCGCGTCGCGACGTGCCTGGATGGAAAGAGGCGGGCTTCGACGACCACGCATGGACCGCCGCGCGCGGCGTTGATGGCCCCACGGGAGTACTGCACGCCGAGGCGCACGAGCCGATCTCTGAGGTCTCGTCCAGGGAGCCTGGCACGCGCCACGAGCCGAAGCCGGGGATCGTCGTCTACGACGTCGGGCAGAACCTGACCGGCTGGGCGGAGCTGGCGGTCGAAGCGCCGCGCGGCACGCCGATCGAGATCTTCTACAGCGAGAAGCTCGCAGACGACGGGACCGCGAGCACGGCGGGGAACGATCTGGTGTACGGCCAGTTGCAGACCGACTACTACGTGGCGCGCGGTGGCGGCCGCGAGTCGTGGATGCCGCGATTCAGCTACAAGGGATTCCAGTACGTCCAGCTTTCCGGACCGAACCGCACTCCGCTCCCCTCGGGCGCCACCGTGTCTCTTGCCAGCGTGCGACAGGTCCGTTCGAGCGTCGCGTCGACCGGCGAGCTTGACGTCTCGCAGCAGACGCTTGCGCGCATCCACCGCAACACGCAGTGGGCGGTACAGAGCAACCTTCACGGCGTCATCACCGACACACCGGTGTACGAGAAGAACGGGTGGACCGGCGACGCGCAGCTGACGGCGCCAGCGGCGTCGCTGCTGTTCGACACCGAGCGGCTCTATCGAAAGATGTTCCAGGACATGGCCGACGCGCAGACGGCCGACGGCGAAGTGCCGCTGCTCAGCCCGAGCAACCGCAACTACGGCTACGTCGGCAAGCCCGCGTTCAAGCCCGCGGACTGCTGCGGCGCGACGCCGGCGTGGGATGCGTTCTGGTTCGTGCTTCCGTGGGAGAGCTACCAGCGGTATGGCGACATCCGCGCGCTCGAGCGCACGTATCCGCTGATGAAGAAGTATCTCGACGACTGGATCCCCCGGTGGACCGCGAAGGACGGAGACACCTACCTCTACACGCTGACGTCAGGCCTCGGAGACTGGCTGCCGCCAAAGGGCGTGCCGACGATCAACGCGCTCGTCTCGACCGCGTTCCTGGCCAGGATGGCCGAGATCGCTGCCGGCACCGCGCGTGCGCTGCACGACGGGCCAGGCGCCGCGAAGTACGACGAGCTGTTCGCGCACGTGAAGACGGATTTCAATGCGCGGTTCCTCTCCGCCGACGGCATCTACCGCGAAAAGGCCGACGACGGGTTCGTCCAGACCGCACAGATCCTGCCGCTCGCGTTTCACCTCGTGCCTGACGCTCAGCGCGGGGCCGTGGCCACGCGCCTTGCAGACGACATCATGAACCGGCGCGCCGGGCACGCGTACGTCGGCGTGATCGGCGCCGCGTACGTCTTGCCAGTGTTGACGGCGACCGGGCACCACGACATCGCGTTCACCGTGGCGACCAGAACGGACGAGCCGAGCTGGGGCTACTGGACCGACACGCTGAAGTTCACGGCGCTCGGCGAGAGCTGGCCCGCGGACACGCGCTCGCAGAACCACCACTTCTTCGGCGCGATCGTGCAGTGGTTCTACGAGGACCTTGCGGGGCTGAGACCCGTCGAGCCGGGGTTCGCGCTCGTCGGCTTCACGCCGCACGTGCCAACCGAGGGGCTCGACCATGTGGCGGCGCGCTACGACAGCGTTCGCGGGCCAATTCGATCGGAATGGACGAAGAGCGCGGACGGCATCCACTTCCGCGTGACCCTCCCGCCCACATCGCGCGGCCGGATCGATCTGCCGGCGACGGATCCGATGCTGGTGCGCGTCCTGCACGGGGCTGGCGACGGCAATGTCGCGCTCGCCGACGCGGCGGGCGTCGGCGTCGGAAAGACTGAGGACGGCCACGTCCGGCTGGAATTCGGATCAGGCGATTACGAATTCCTGGTGCGCGGCCGTCCCTGAGCGCTCTCGATTACTGCTTCTTCGCCGTGAACGTGCCTTCGACACCGGCGACCGCGATTGACCCCTTAAGCCCGCCGTCGTCGCCGAGCGTCCCCGTGAACACGAGGTGGTACGTCGTGCCCTCGTGGTCGTTGTCGAACTCGAACGTGACGGTCTTGTCCTTGACCGAGCCGGTGACCGGGGTGTCCTTGCCTTCAAGGGTCGCCGTGCCCGACAGCGTTTCGCCGTCCTGCTTCCACACGGTCGTGAATTTCACGGGGTTGCCGACGACGTCGCCGTCGACGTTCCAGGTGCCGGCCACATCGGCGGCAAAAACAGTGACGGCGGTCAGTGCGACGGCGACGACCGCAAGCGCAAGCTTCTTCATCGGGACCTCAGCGGAAAAATGGAACCGGAAAGTGCATACACAAACATGTTAATCGGCCCATGACGCCTCGGCCAACGGGAAACCACGGGTACACATCCGTCAACGCTATTGCTGCGGCTCGAGCGTGACCTCGTAGGCGTCGATGGCCGACTTCGAGAACAGGCGGCGCACATGCAGATCCGGCGGCGGCGAATCGAATATCTCATGTGGCACGCCATAGGCTGCCGTGTCGTGGAGGATGAACCGAAAGCCGGGCTGCGTGCGAAAAATCGTCCAGAACTCCGACGGGCTGCACGCAGGAGCGAAGCACTTGCCAAACCTGTCGAGCCCGAACCTCTTGACCTCCGTCGAGTGGCTTGCAGCCAGCAATAGGTCCGGGCGAAGCCACAGGCGGACCCAGCTCAGAATCAGTACGCGATCGCCGTATGCCGCACGGGCATTGATCGTTTCGGCTGCCGCGCAGTAGTTGATGAAGGGAGCCGACGCGGAACAGGGATCTTGTGGACCCGCCATGCGCGAGAGGGACGGTCGAAACCCGTCGAGGACGCGTCCTGCGATGGCATTGGCATGCTGTGGCGTAGCGACGATGACCACGAAGACCGCCGGCGCTACCAGGAGTGGAAGAAGTGTGTGCCGGCGCGAAAGGACCTCGGCGGCCGCCGCCGCGGGCAATGCGAACAGCAGGGGCGTCGCCAGGAAGTAACGCGGCGCGAAGATGGACGGACACAGGATCATCCACGCTGCCATGCCGGCCGCCGCCGCGCCGCTCACGGCAAAGACGCGGTTGCGCGTCCAGTGCGACGCTTTCGGTCCGTAGAACACCGCGAGCGGCGCGTAGGCGAGCACCAGCGGTGAGATCGTCCCGGTTTGTCCCCAATAACGGCCGTAAGTAAGCGCAAACGGGTAGGTGAGGAGCAGCTTCATCGTCGTTCGGTTGCTGAAGAAGGCGACCATGTCGGTTGGCGCGAACGCGGAGCCGAGCACGAGCCAGTTCTTCAGAAGGTGTGGGGCAAAAGCGATGGCGAAGCCGGCGGAAAGCAAGCCAGCCGCCCGGAGCGACGACACCACCACCGGGCGCCAGGTCG
>JBKPSY010000247.1:0-23897 GCA_046735235.1 Acidobacteriota bacterium
TTGCTGAAGTTCCACTTCGGCAGGTTCCCTGTCTGGCCGAGCCATGAGTAAATCGGCGACTGGTCGGGGCCTGCCTTGGTCACGACCTTCGAGAACATCGGGAACGTCACCTTGTAGTTCAGCTCGCAGAACTGCTTGATCTCCTCGGAGGTGCCGGGCTCCTGGCCGCCGAAATCGTTGCTCGGGAACCCGAGGATCACGAAACCGCGCGGGCTCAGCTCCGAGTAGAGCGTCTGCAGGCCCTTGTACTGCGGGGTGAACCCGCACTTGCTCGCGGTGTTCACGACGAGCGCGACCTTGCCCTCGTACTCTTTCAGGCCCACGGGCTCCCCCGACAGCTTCGTCGTCGACAGCGCGTAGAACGATGCCGGCATCGCCGCAGCCCCTTTCTGGTCGTCGCGTGCCTGCAGACGCGCTGCCGCGACGCCGGCCACGCCGGCGGCCACCAGCGCCGCCATCCCCACTCGCAATGCTCTGGACGTCATGAGATCGGTCTCCTCAGTAAGTAGCCGCGTACAGTTCCAGGGCGCCGGCGACGTCGAACTTCCGGGGGTTGGCCGACGCCGACGGTTCGGCAGCGGCACGTTCGGCAAGCGACGGCAAGTCGCGCTCGGGAATTCCGGCCTGCGCGAGGCGCTCCGGGAATCCTCCGGCGGTCACGAAATCCTCCAGCCTGGCGACGAGCGCCTCGGGGTGGCGCGCCTCGCCGGCGGCGGCGGACAACTCAGCATAGCGGTCGGCGACGACGCGCGTGTTCCATTTCACGACTTCAGGCAGCAGGATGGCCAGCACCGGGCCACGGCCGACCTCGCTGCGCGCGTTGACCGGTCGGACGCAGGCGTCGAGCGCGCCGAGACCTGAGCGGGTTGCCGCCACGTCGCTCAGGAAGGCGCCAAGCTGCAGGTTTGCGATGGCTTCGGCGTCGGCCGACCCGGTCGCCACCCGCAAGTAGGACGCGGCCAGCTGGCGCCACGCCTCGCGGGCAAACAGATCGGACATCGGATTCCGTGAGGAAGTGACCCACGCTTCGACCGTGCGGCCGATTGCGATAATGGCCGCCGTGCGCGCCGCGACATCCGGCACGTCGAGCGAGAGCTCGGGATCGAGCACGAGCGCCGCGCACCGGCTGTGGCCTTCGCCGCTCGACGCGGTCGTGGGCAGCCCGACAATCGGCCGCGCGCCCGCGATGGCACGCGCGCGCTCGAACGCGGCAGACCCTCCGAGGGCCAGGACGACGTCGGTCGCTGCCGCTGACCGTTCAGCGCCCTCGGCGTCCTGGGACGCTCCCACCTCGACCGTCGCGACGAGCGCGATGCCGTGCTCGTCGAGCGAGGTCGCTAGTGAAATCGGCCGGCCGCCAGCCAGGGCGTCGGTGTCGGCGCAGAGCAGTACCCGGCTGGCGCCCAGCGCCTGGGCCACTTCGCCGACTCGATCGGCGGCGCCGGGTCCCGCGACAATGCGGGTGCTGCACTGGAAGTCGAAGGCGTCCATCCGTCCAGTCATCTTATAGGACGAGCCGCGCGAGGGGTATCAGTCGAGGCGGGCCCGGAGGGTCTCGGACAGAGGGACCGTTCGGCCCTGGGAGTAGTCGTAGGCGACCTGCACGCTCTTCGCCTCGGCCACCAGTTCGCGCGTCTTCGCGTTGACGATCTCGTAGCCGACCGCGAAGCTCGATCGACCGACGTTGTCGACGCGCAGCCTGATGATCAGCCGGTCGCCTGGCAAGGCGGGCTTGCGGTAGTCGATCTCGACGCGCGCCACGATGAAGCCATGCTCCTTGAGACCCAGAGGCCCGAACGCGCTCCGCCACCACGCAAATCGTGCAGACTCGAGGTAGGTCAGGTAGACGGCGTTGTTGACGTGACCCATCGGGTCGCAGTCGCGAAACCGGACCTCGACCTCGTGCTCGAATCGCCAGGGCGGCGACATCAGAGCCGCCGCACCGCAGCCGGGAAGTCGCGCCAGACGGGGATGCCGCAGAAGTGCGTGCCCTCGGTGCAGCGCGGCGCGATGAGCCCGTTGCGGACGACGCACGGCGGGCCGATGAATCGCGCCAGCCTCGGATGCAACAGGCGGACGGCGTCGAGCTCGTCCATCGACGCCAGGTAGATCTCTTCCTGTGCGTTGAAGCAGGTCCGCATCAGCCACTTGTGCATCAGCGCGAGCAGCGACCCGGACTCCACCATCCGGAGCGTCTTCGCGTTCGGCAGGACGTACATCGCGAACTCGAGCGGCACGCCGAGCGCGAGCAGGCGGTTCTTGGCGTCCCAGGCCGCGCGCATCGCCCTCGAGTACGCCTCGGTGGCCTCCGGATTTGCCGCGATGAGCCGCGGGGTGACGAAGTCGGGCTCGGCGGTGTCGACGAACGACATCAGGGGGCGCGACGCGGGCACCATCCGGTGCCGCTGATCCTGCGAGTCCGCGGTGTGGCTCAGGCGCTTCTCGAACGTGTACGACGCGTGATGCAGCGCGCGCATCAGCGGCGAGTGGTACGACACGTTCATGACCTCGAGGCGGTACCGATTCAGCGCCGGGTTCATGACCCGATCGATCGCCTCGTCGTCTGTGAGCTCGTCTGCGCTCAGGCCGAACGTCACGCGAACGGCTTCGGCGACGCTTTCTTCCGCGCGCGGCGACGCATCGAGCAATCGCGAGACGCGGCCGTTCAGCCGCCGATCGAACTCACGCGCGAAGCGATCGCCGTCAGCCGTCGGGCGCTGGAAGTGCGTTTCCGGCAGGGCGTCGGCGGGCAGTTCCTCGCAGCCGACCTTCTCGAAGAAGAACGGATCCACCTGGCGCACCAGATCGACCATGCGACCGATCACTTCGCGCGCCTCGTGGGGCGCGTCACCAGACGCCGCCATCCGGCGCAGCCGGTGGAGCGTGATGCCCGACACCGTGTGCACCATCGACGTGAACGCGGCCAGGGGAATCACGTACCGCGCCGTCTCGATGGCGCGCTTCTCGGCGTCCTTCTCGATCGCCTTGAGGCGCTCCGCGCTCGCGCGCGGCGTGACGTGTCGAAGCTCCTTCAAAATTCGGAACGCGTCGTCTTTCAGGAGCGCCGACAGCTCGGCGTAGCTGTCCCAGGCCGAGAGAATCGCGCGCTCGTAGACGTCGAGCGCCTCGCCGCCGATCGGCGGCACGAAGGCGCGCGGCTCCTTCAGCTTGACGTAGCGCTGGCTGGACTGCTCGGAGTTGTAGAACGGGTACGAGTGGAGCGACGTCCAGACGAGCTGACGTGAGATGTTCTCGAGGCCGAATTCGAAGTGCGCGTGCTGGTAGACCGTGTGGTGGCCGGCATCGAACGTCAGCGAGCCGATCGAGTCGCGTTGCCGATCGGTCACTTCCGAGGCCGCGACGACCCGCGGCGAATAGCACGTCCGCGCCGCCGCGATGGCGCCGTCGAACGGCTGGTCGGGCGCATTGCGCAGCGTGACGGCGGGCGGCGCCGTCTGCAGGGTCATCGTGCCGCGTTCACTCATCGAGGCTCACTCAATCCGCAATCCGCAACCCGCAACCGGCAACCTATTCGTCGTCGTCTTTCGCCCAGAAACGCGAGTACTCGTCCAGGAACGCGAGCGTCTCGAACGACTTCATGCGATCGAAGAACAGCACACCATTCAGGTGGTCGTTCTCGTGCTGGACGACGCGGGCGGGAAACTCTTCGAGCTCCATGTCGAGGGGCTGGCCGTCGCGATCGTAGCCGCGCAGCCGGACGCGCCGGTTGCGCGGCACCTTGCCGCGGATGTCGGGGATGCTGAGGCAGCCCTCCCAGTCCTCGACGAGATCGCGGCCGATGGCGGTGATCTCGGGGTTCACGATGGCGTGCGGAACAATCTCGGTCTCGCCGGTGCGCGGGTCTTTCTTCTCGATGCCCGCGATGAAGATCCGCACACCCTCGTGCACCTGCGGCGCAGCAAGGCCGATGCCGTGATACTCCTGCATCGTGTCGATCATGTCGTCGATGAGCTTCTGCACTTCGGGCGACGTGATGGCGGCCGGATCGATCGGCTTGGCCTTGGTGCGCAGCACCGGGTGCCCGAGTCGCGCCACCTTCAGGATGGACATGCCGCGGAATTATACTTCGCCGTATCGCGCGTGATGTCCGAGACGTTTCGCTTCTGCCCGAACTGCGGCGGTCCGCTCGCCTCGCGATCGCTGAAATCGGGCGATCCCGATCGCCTGGTCTGCGATCACTGCGGCTTCGTGTTCTATCTCGACCCGAAAGTCGCCGTCGGCACGATCATCGACGACGGGGAGGGGCGAATCGTGCTCGTGAAGCGCGCCATCGAGCCCGGCTACGGCAAGTGGGTCTTCCCGGGCGGCTATGTCGATCGCGGGGAGCTCGTGCAGCGGGCGGCCGTGCGCGAGGCGAGGGAGGAATGCGGCCTGGACGTGCGGCTCGACAGCCTGGTGGACATCTACTCCTACGCCGGCCGGACACCCATCGTCATCGTGTTTGCCGCCAGCCTCGTCGGTGGGGAGCTGGTCGTGGACGACGAAGGCCTCGAGGCGCAGTGGTTCACCCCAGGCGAGGTGCCGTGGGGCGACCTCGCGTTTCGCAGTACGGAAGATGCGCTCCGGGATTTCTTCGCGGGCGTGCGTCACCCGCTGCGATCGCTGGTGCCTTGAGTGGCGGGGCTGAAGCCCCGCCCTACTGTCATTCATGCAGGGCTGAAGCCCTGCGCTACCGGTGGAACGGGACGCGCGGTCTTCTGTAGCGCAGGGCTTCAGCCCTGCCAGATGCGCTAGTCCGACAATCCCTCCGCTTTCCGCTCCGCGGCCGTGATGACGCCGTGCGCCCAGCGGATTTCCGACTGCCGGTTCAGGTGCGCGTCCGGAACCTTCACGAACTGCTTCACCGGCGCGCTCGTGCCGGCGATGTTCAGCTGCTTCATCAAAAACGCGAAGCGCTCCTCGAGGGACGCCGCGATCTTGTCGCGCGTGGCCGGATCGAGCGTCCACAACTGACGCTTGAACGGGCCGATGGCCTTCTTGCGGCCCTTGTAGAGGAACTGCTGCTCGGTGTCGGTCGGCTTGCGCTCTTCGGCCGCGTGCTCGCGCGTCCAGGCGTACATCTCGTCCTTGAGCGCCTTCGGGAACGCGGGGTGCTCGTACACCATGTTCTGGAAGTCGGTGGCGAGGTGAATCTCGCAGGCGCCGGCCTTGGGGAACGCATCGAAGGCGTCGGGCGGCAGCGTGGACGCGCCGTGCTGAACGGCGCCGCCGAGCCCGTATTCCTTCCGCGCGGCCTCGGAGAGCTCCTCGAGCGCCTTGAGATCGAGCTTCACGTCGGTCCGCACCGAACCGTCCGACGCCACGAAGCCGCCGTGCGCCGTGCCGGTCTGAACGCTGATCTTGCTGATGCCCTCGAGGTTCGCGCCCCGCGTCTTCAGCGCCTTGAGGTAGCCGCGCATGAACGCGTGGAGCTCGTGGATGTCGGAGTTCTTGCCGCCGACCTCGCCGATTTCGCCACCCACGGAGATCGTGACGCCGGTCCGCTCGTGGGCCCGGATGAACGCCGTGAAGTCGGCGCAGAGGTCGCAGTTCACCTGCTGCTGCTCGTCGAGCGTCTTCTTGTCGAGGTCGACGAGGGTCGACGTGTCGATGTCGATGTTGTAGAAGCCCGCGGCGATCTCTTCCTGGATCAGCGTGCGCAGGGTGTCGAGCTCCTTGTCACGATCCGGCGACACGTACTTCTTCGCGTTCACCTGGACGTGGTCGCCCTGGAAGAAGATCGGGCCGTCGAACCCTTCGCGCAACGCCGCGGCCAGGATACTCGCTGCGTACTCGTGTGGGCGCTGCTCGGTGTAGCCGATCTCGGAGCGCGCGATCTCGAAGATGAACGCGCCGGCGCCGGCCGCCTTCGCCGCGCGGACCGCCGCGCGCGCGGTGTAGTAGGTCATCATCCGCAGGTTCATCGCCGGGACGGTGAAGCCATCGGCCTGGCCGCGGCCCATCGCGAGATACAAATCGTGAATCGATGCGGGCTTGATGCCCCTCGCCGCCGCCAGCGCGCGAATCACCCAGCGGGCCGTGCCCTTGATGTCCGGGCTCGTGCCGAACGCGGACGTGTGCGCCAGGGCGTCGATCTGCTCCGCGGTCGCGGTGCCGGTGACGGTAATGGTGTCGCCGTCGATCCGGGCGGCCGATGCCACGCCGGCGACGAGCGCCTCGACAGACTCGAAAACCATGAAGCCTCTTTTTTGGATGCGACCTGACCGACCTGGTCGACCTGTCCGACCCGATCGACCCGTCCGACCTGTCTCTCAGGGCCGAACGGGGGATTGTACCACCGGGTGCTTGAAGTCCTCCACCACAGCGCCGCTCACCGACATGTCGATGAGCTCAGCGAGTGGCAGTGATGACTCCGCCGCATCGACCTCGTCGCGGCGCGCGCGCGTCGCCGGAGCGCGCGGCGTGAACAGCTGGCAGCAGTCCTCGTCGGGAAGGATCGAGATCTCGTACGTGCCGATCCGGTGCGCGTCCGCGATGACTTCTTCCTTGTCCATCCCCACGAGCGGACGCAGCAGTTCCATCGTCGCGACGGACCCGATCGTCGTCATGTTCTCGAGCGTCTGCGAGGCGACTTGCCCGATCGAGTCGCCCGTGACGAGCGCGCGCGATCCTTCCCATGAGGCCAGCTTCTCGGCAATCCGGATCATCATGCGGCGGTAGACCACGACGCGCAGCGGCGAGGGCACTTCGAGGACGATGCGCCGCTGCACCTCGCCGAACGGCACCAGATACAACCGCGTGCGCTGCTGGTAGCGCGTGAGCAGCCTCGCCAGTTCGCGCACCTTCTCCTGCGAGACCGACGACACGATCGGGTACGCGTGGAAGTGGATCAGCTGCGCACGGCAGCCCCGACGCATCACGCGCCACGCGGCCACGGGCGAGTCGATGCCGCCCGAGAGCAGGCACGCCACGCGTCCGCCCACACCGGTCGGCAGGCCGCCCGCGCCGCGCTCCTTGCCGAAGTAGTAGAACGCCTGGTCCTTCAGCACCTCGACGTGCACGGTGAAGGCCGGATCGTCGAGGTCGACGTCCCAGCCGCGCTCGCCCTTGATGCGCGCGCCCAACACCTGCTCGATGACGGGCGACGGCAGCGGATACCGCTTGTCCGATCGCCGCGCCGCCACCATGAACGACGTCGGACGCTCGATGTCGAGATCCGCCAGGATCGCATCGCCGAGCTTCACCAGATCGGACGACGTGCGGCCGGCCTTCGAGAAGTTGGCGACGCCGAACGTCGTGCCAAGTCGATCCTTGACCGCCTTCCAGTCGGCGTTCGGTCCGAGCACGAGCTCGATCCGGCCCATCAGCGGGCGCACCTGCTTGACGTCGAGATCCTCGGTCGCCACTCGGAGGTTCTGCACGAGACGGTGGATGAACCAGGGACGGTTCTTCCCCTTCAGCGCGATCTCCTGATAGTGGACGACGACGGAGGTCATATGGGCTGGCGGCTGTCAGCGGGCGGCGGGCAGGGCTGCCAGGTGACCGCTGCAAGGTGTCTGCTAGACGGTCTCTGCGGCCCGATGCCCGCTGACGACGGCACCTTCGATCGTAGCCGGGAGTCCGGTGTCGGTCCAATCGCCGGCGAGGACGAGCCCGCCGAGCGGCGTCTCCGAGGAGGGTCGCGGGGGTTCGCCGGGCGCGAGAGAGAACGTCGCGCGCTTTTCGCGGACAGCGCTGGCCCGCCGCACCGTTGCCGCAGCCGCCGCGGGCAGCGCCGCCTTGAGCTCGCGAGTGGCGAGATCGACCAGCGCCTCGTTCGACTGCGCCACGACGTCGTCTGCCCCGCTCGACACGAGCGACAGGTGCGACCATGCGCTGCCGGCGAGGCGCGACTTGTCGAAGACCCACTGGAACGTCCGGCGCGGCAGCCCGACGAATGCCGTTCGCGTCACCGGGCGATCCAGCCACAGATTGACGGTCACGATTGGCGACGGCTTCATCGCGGCCGCGTGTTCGACAATCGGCCTCAACGCGGGAACGCCGGCCGCGAACGCCGGGAATGCGAACCAGGGCACGGCCGACACGACGGCGCCCGCAAGGATGCGTTCACCGCGCACCTCGACGCCGATGGCGCGATCGCCTTCGGACAGCAGGCGGGCCGGGTGGCCGGCGTGGAACTGATGTCCCTTCCGCACGAGCCAGTCGCGCGCCGGCTCGGCGAACCAGCGGTCAAGGGGCTTCAACGGCAGCCCGACCGCGGAGTCGCGACGCGTGCCGTTGAACATCCGCCACAGGCATTCGACGAATGTCGCAGCCGCGGCCACCGAGGGCGACTGGTTCAGCGCCGCGACCGCCAGCGGCTCCCAGAGCACTTCGCGGAGCCGCTCGGTCTGGCCATGCGCGATCAGCCAGTCGTTGACGGTCATCCGCGCGAGGCTCGCGACGTCCCGCGCGCCACGCAGGGCGGCCCCGAGCTTCAGTGCGCTGAGCCGATCGACGACGCCGAGCGCCGGCCAGCGCAGCAATCCTCCGACGAGATGCAGCGGGGGCGGCAGCGCGGCGGAGCGCAGGCACGAGGTGATGCCCGCCCGGTCCACGATCTCGATCTCGAGCCGGTCCTCCAGCCGCACGTCGTCGAGGGCGCCAATCGTCTGCAGGAACTCGAAGGTCGCGTGGTAGCAGCCGAAGATCGCGTGCTGGCCGTTGTCCACGAGCTCGCCGGTGACAGCGTCCTGAAACGAGGTGGCGCGTCCACCGAGCCGCCGACGTTCCTCGACGACCACCACGCGCGCGCCGCGCGACGCGAGCCGTACCGCCGCGCTGAGGCCGGCAAAGCCGGCGCCGACCACGACGACGTCAGGCGGGGACATCGAGGCCGAGCTGCATCCGGAACCAGGTGGAGAGCGCGATGGTGGCCTGCCGTGGCCTGGTGACGCGGACTCGCGTCGACAGGATGTCGTACTCGCGCGCTTCGATCGTCGAGAGCAGGTCGCGGTAAATCGCGCCCATGATCTCGGCCGCCACGAGCCGGCGGGCGAATCCCTCGGGGCGGGACGCCGCGGCACGCGCGTAGAAGTCGCGCGCGCGGGCAGCCTCGAATCGAAGCAGCTCGCGGAGGCCGGCCGATGTAGTCTCCGCGCCGAGATCGGCCTCCTCGCACCCGAAGCGGTCGAAGTCCTCGAGCGGCAGATAGATGTGGCCGCGCTCGTAGTCGGCCTTCACGTCGCGCAAGATGTTCGTGAGCTGCAGCGCCAGCCCGAGGTTGAGGGCGTAGTCGCGGCCAGCGTCGCGAACGCCGAAGATCTCGAGGCACACGTAGCCGACCGTCGACGCCACACGCCAGCAGTACTCGTACAACTCGCCGAACGTCGCGTAGCGTGAGCGATCCAGATCCATCTCGACGCCGTCGATGAGATCCAGGAACGGCTGACGCGTCAGCTGGTAGCGCTCAATCCAGGGCTGGAGCGCCCGCCCCTGCGTCGTCGTCGCCTGGCCGTCGTAGCAGGCATTCAGCTCGTCGCGCCACGCCTGCAGCTGCGCTCGCACGACATCGCGCTCCGGTTCGGTTTCTGACCCCTGCTGCCTGACCCCTGCCCCCTGACCCCTGGCGCCCGCCTCATCCACCGTGTCGTCCACGGCACGACAGAAGTCCCACACGGCGACGATCGCGTCGCGTTGGCGGCGCGACAACGAGAGAAACGCGTAGTAGAACGAGGTCGGGCGGCTCATCGCCGCCACCAGACCGCGCCCCATGCCAGCGCCGGCACATCGCGCATGCCGAGCGACGGCCGCGCGTGGAAGACGTCGAAGCCCGACGCATCGAGCTTGTCGAGCACGCGCAGCCCGCCGAGCCACGTGGCGCGAAGCTCGTACCGCAGCCGGCCGGTCACGCCGTCGCAAACGGCGCGGCCGCGGTCGAACAGCTCGCGCGTGCGCGCGGACGACTGTGCGAGCGCCAGACGCCATTGGTCGTTCAGCTCTCCGCGATCGAGCGCATCGAGCGACGCGCCCGCGCGTTGACGCTCCTCGGTGGGCACGTACAGCCGGCCGCGGCGCCAGTCGATCGCCAGGTCCTGCCAGAAGTTCGTGAGCTGCAGCGCGGTGCAGACCGCGTCCGACGCGGCGTCGAGATCCGCGGATTGCCAGCCGCCGATCCGCAGCACGAGTCGTCCCACGGGATTGGCCGATCGGCGGCAGTAGTCGAGCAGGCTGCTCCACGAGTCGTACGACTTCACCGTGATATCCTGCCGAAACGCGCTGACGAGATCGTCGAAGAGATCCACCGGCAAGTCGATCGATCGGATGGTATGCGCGGTCGCCGTGAAGACGGCCGGCGCCAGATCGCGGGTTGCCGTGTCGAGCGTGGACGTGGCGGCGTCAAAGGTCGTGCCCGCGACCGAGGCATGCAGTCGGCTCGTCCACTCGTCGAGGCGCGCGTGGCGACGCGCGGCGTCGACGTCGCCTTCGTCAGCGATGTCGTCGGCGAGACGCGCGTAGGCGTAGACCGCCGCGACGTGGGGCCGCATGCGGGCGGGCAGCAGGCGCGAGGCCACGGGGAAGTTCTCGTAGTGCGACTGGGCCAGGCGCGCGCAGGCGGCGTAGGCGTCCTCGAGCCTCACTCCCACTCCCGGTCGGCCACTCCGGCCCGGGCGTTCGCGAGCCGGGCAAGGACGAACAGCAGGTCCGACAGGCGATTCACGTAGGTGACGACGGTCGCGTCGACGGCGTCGGCGCCGAGCGAGACGACGTCGCGTTCGGCGCGGCGGCAGACGGTGCGCGCGAGATGCAGGGCGGCGCCGCCGGGTGATCCGCCGGGCACGAGGAAGCGTGTGAGCGGCGGCAGTGCGGCCTCGGCCTCGTCGATCCAGCGTTCGAGCCTCGTTGTCGCGTCGGCATCGAGCCGGGCGCGCGAGATCCGCGGAGACACGCGGGATGTCGGATCGGCCAGCGCTGCGCCGACGGCGAAGAGCTCGATCTGAATGCGATCGAGGCAGCCGTCGATCCAGGGATCGAGCGCGGTGGCACGGGCGACGCCAAGGACGGCGTTCAGCTCGTCGACGTGCCCGTAGGCGGCCACTCGCGGATCGGCCTTGCTGACGCGCGTGCCGTCGAAGAGCGAGGTCTCGCCCGCGTCGCCGGTGCGCGTGTAGATCTTCACTGGCCGATTATACCGGGAGCCTTTCGCGTCGATGCCCAGCGCCCAGCGTGCGTCCCCTCGTCCCCGCCGCCCGGTCCGTCGCCTTCCGGATCCGCGGGCGCGCGCCTGGTTCCGCCGCACGCTGCTGCGCTGGTATCGCGCACATGGACGATCGCTGCCGTGGCGCGAGACGAGCGACCCGTACCACATCCTGGTGTCCGAGGTGATGCTGCAGCAGACGCAGGTGGATCGCGTGCTGCCGAAGTACCACGAGTGGCTGGCGAAGTTCCCGTCGCTCGAAGCCCTCGCGGCCGCCGACGAGTCGCTCGTCACCGAGACCTGGCGGCCGCTCGGCTACAACATCCGGCCGCGACGGCTGCAGACGATCGCGCGCGAATCGGTCAGCAGGCACGACGGACGGCTGCCTTGCGACGAGGAAACGCTGCTCGGATTCAAGGGACTGGGACGCTACACCGTCGGCGCCATCCGGAGCTTCGCGTTCCGCGAACGCGCCGCCATCCTCGACACGAACGTCGCGCGCGTCCTGTTCCGCGTGTTCGTCGCACGCGGCAACCCAAAGGCGCACGCGATGGTGCAGCACCTCTGGCGCGTGTCTGAGACCGTACTGCCTCCCCGAGCGCACGTCTTCGATTTCAACCAGGCGCTGATGGACTTCGGCGCGACGGTGTGCTCCGCGCGCGCGCCACGCTGTTCCGAGTGCCCGCTGCGACGCCGATGTCCTTCGACGGCCCCGTAGTCGTCGCTGCGGCGATCGTCGAGCGCGACGGACGCTTCCTGCTGACACGGCGGCTGCAGGGGACGCACCTGGCCGGTACCTGGGAGTTCCCTGGCGGCAAGTGCGAGCCGGGAGAATCGCTCGAGGCATGCCTCGCGAGAGAGCTGAGGGAAGAACTCGCCGTCGAGTGCACGGTGGGGCAATCGATGCTCGTGACGCGACACGCCTACGCGGAGCGAACCGTCGAGCTGCACTTCTTCGACACGACGCTCTCGGGGGATCCAGTCCCGCAGCTCGGTCAGGAGATGCAGTGGGCGTCACGGGCCGATCTTGGGACACTGCCCTTCCCCGAGGCCGATCGAGAACTGATTCAGTTGCTGACGGCTCGGTCGAATAGACGGCCCGACTGAAGTCGGGCCCTACGTACGATGAAGACGGCCCGGCTGAAGTCGGGCGCTACGTACGATCAGCCGACGAACGGAAGCGCGCTGACGACGGCGGGCGTGCCGTCTTCGAGGATGACCGGTGTGCCGGGCTCCGTGAAATCGCGAAGCAGCGTCGCCAGGGCGATCGGGTGGCCGACGGCGGCAGACATCACGGCGCTCGTCACGCGCCCCGCCCGACGCCCGTCGCTGGTAACTTCTTGCGGCACGTGCGGCAGCGCGCCATCCTGAAAGCTCAAGCCGACGAGCTTTCGTGCGACGCGCCCGTGGGCGCGATCGCGGATTCGGACGATGATCTCCTGGCCGACATAACAGCCCTTCGTGTGGCTGATCATGTCGTCGAGCCCCGCTTCGAGCGGGATCGTCTCTTCGCCCGTGTCCACGAGGAACTCGGGAATCCCGCGCTCGACTCGAAGAACCGTCGCGTCGTGATCGTCGAGACGGCGGCGGCTGGTCAACAGGGCGTCTTCGAAGCGCTGCGCGGCCGCGTGAACCTGATACACGTGCACGCCGGGAAGGCCCGAGGCGATGGCGTGCGTGTAGACCACGCGGCCATCGTGCTGCGGCGCGTGGCCAACCGCGAGGGCGCTCGGATCCGAGTTGTCGCCCCGCGAATCGGACGCCATCGCCTCGCGCAGGAGCTCGATCGCGCCGCTGCCGTACACGCCGGTGGACGTGAGCTCGCTCGATGCGTCCGTCACCCGCGCGTCCTCCGCGAAGATCATCCGGTCGAAGCGCTCGGCGAGCGCGGCGGACAAGGACGCAGGGACGTCCAGCCATGTCTCCTCGCCGAGCTCGAGGACGACGACGTCGGTGATCATTCGCCCTTGAGGCGTCAGCCACAGAGCCGGACACGCGCGAGGGCCCTGCCGCGACTTCAGGTCGTTCGTGAGCAGACCGTTCAGCCACTCGATGCGGTCGCGACCCGTCACGCGAAGGACGCCGCGCTCCCGGCGGCGCCTGAACGCGTGGAGTGCGCCTGCCGTGTTAGTTGTCGACATGGGATATTCTGACCTTCATGCCCGTCTCTCGCTATTTTATGGGGGCCGTCGCGATGGCCTCAATGGCGGCCCTTGCGCCGGCCGCGCACGCGCAGCAGGCCGACACGACGGTCACGTTTCGGGTCTTCCTGCGCGGCTCGCCGATCGGCAGCGAGGACGTGTCCGTGCAGCGCTCGGGGGAGGGGTGGACGATCTCGGGCACCGGGCATCTCGGCGCGCCCCTGGATCTCACGACGCGCCGCCTCGAGGTGCGCTATGACGCGAACTGGAAGCCGCAGGAACTGACCATCGACGCGAACACGAAGGGCGCCACGTTCGCGATCCACACGACGTTCGCGAACGGGCAGGCGGAAAGCGAAATCAACCAGACGGGCGTCGTGAAGCGCAAGACCGACCCGGTCAGCGCCGACACGGTGGTCCTGCCGAACCTCTTCTTCGGCACCTACGAAGCGCTCGCGCTGCGGCTGGCGTCGATCCCCGTCGGGTCCACGTTTCACGCCTACGTCGCCCCGCAGGCCGAAATCGTCGTCAAGCAAACGGCCAGGAGCAGCCAGCGCATCGAGACCGCAAAGCGCGTCGTGGACGTCAAGACCTACGCGCTGACGTTCCAGAATCCCGGCGCGCCGCTCGATGCGACGCTCTGGACCGACGAGACCGGACGACTCGTGCGATTCGAGGTGCCGGCCCAGTCGCTGCTCGTGGCACGCGACGACTTCGCGTCGGTCTCCGCACGGGCACTCGTGATGAGCCGCGCCGGCGACCAGCCGGTCACGATCGCCGCCAACGGCTTCAACCTCGCGGGCACCCTGAGCCAGCCGTCGGGTCCGGCCACCCGGGGACGGTATCCGGCGATCCTCATGATCGGCGGATCCGGGCCGACCGACCGCGACGAAACGGTCGCCGGCATTCCGATCTTCGCGCAGGTTGCCGGCGCGCTCGCCGACGGCGGTTACTATGTCCTGCGTTATGACAAGCGCGGCGTCGGCAAGAGCGGCGGGCGCGCGGAGGGCGTGTCGATCGACGACTACATCGAAGATGCCACGGCGGCGCTTCGCTCCCTGCGCGAGCGGAAGGACGTGGACGACAAACGCCTGGTGGTGTTCGGCCACAGCGAAGGCGCCTGGGTTGCCCTGGCGGTCGCGGCCAGAGACAGCGACGTCGCGGCGCTCGTGATGGCGGCGGGACCGTCGGGCACGGGCGGCGACCTCGTGCTCGAGCAGCAGCAATATCTGCTCGGGAAAACCACGCTCAGCGCCGCGGAGAAGCAGGCCCGCATCGATCTCCAGAAGCGCATCCAGGCAGCCGTTGTCGGCAAGGGCCGCTGGGACGACGTGCCGGAGCCGTTGAGACGGCAGGCGGACACGCCGTGGTTCCGGAGCTTCCTCGGGTTCTCTCCCGCACCGCTCGTCGCGAAGGCGAAGCAGCCGATTCTCATCCTCCAGGGGGATCTCGATCGTCAGGTCGCCGCGGCCCACGCCGACAAGCTGGCGGCGATGGCAAAGGCGCGCAAGAAGGGCGGCCCGGTCCAGGTGTCGCACTTCGACGGCGTGAACCACCTGCTGGTGCCGGCAAAAACGGGGGACGTGGACGAATATCCGAGCTTGTCGGCCGAGTCGGTGGACCCGCGAGTTGCGAAGACCACAATCGATTTTCTGGGACGGGAGCTGAAGTAGGGCGCACCTTCAGGTGCGCCGTCGATCGCGCCGCCGACATCACGGCCGGCGCGGCTAAAGCCGCGCCCTACTCGTAGCGCAGCGCCTCGATCGGATCGAGGCGCGACGCGCGGATCGCCGGCAGCAGCCCGCTGACGAGGCCGACGAGCACCAGGATTCCTGAGCACACCAGCAGCAGCTCGGCCGACAGCACGAGGTGAATGTCGAGCACGTGCGTGGTGTCGTCGAGCAGCTCCGAGAGGAACGGCCGCGGGCTGAAGATCCAGACGAGCACGATCGACAGGACGACGCCGACGGCGCCGCCAGCGAAGCTGGTTGCGATGCCTTCGATCAAGAACTGCAGCAGGATGTGCCTGCGCCGCGCGCCGAGCGCCTTCCGAATCCCGATCTCGCGCGTGCGCTCCTGCACCGACACGAACATGATGTTCATCACGCCCACGCCGCCGATGCCGAGCGTGAGCACGCCGATGAAGCCGAGCACCACCTTCAGGCCCATCACCATCCCGCGCGTCACTTCTTCGCTCTTGGCGGAGCCCCAGTTCCTCAGCGCGCGCTCGTCGCTCGGGTTGAAGTTGGCGAGTCGCCCCAGCAGCTCGGACACCTGACGCTCGGCGGCCGGTCCCTTGCTCGCATCGACGGCCTGCCAGACCACGACGTCGGAATACGGCTGATACCAGACCTGGCTCGCGACGGTGTACGGGATGAAGACGCACTGCACGTCTGACCTGAAGTAGTTCGACAGCTGCGCCTTCTCCTTCATCACGCCGATCACTTCGAACGTGATGCCGCGGATGCGGATCGACTGGCCAATCGCGTCGCTCTCTCCGAAGAGCTTCCGGTTGACTTCAGTCCCGATGAAGGCGACGCGACGATGGAGGCGGATGTCTTCGTCGTCGATGAACCGGCCGCCCGGGAGCGGGATCTCGGTGCGCATCGGGCCGTACGCCGGCGCCACGGCGCGAACCAGGTACGACGACTGCTTCGTGCCGTACGACACGGCCTGTTCCTCGACGAGCTCCGGGCTGACGGCTTTGACCAGCGGCAGTTGCGACAGCTGCAGGACGTCCTCGACGGTCACGCGGACGCGCCGTCCCGCACGCTCGCCACCCGCCTGCATGCTGGTCTGTCCGGGCCACGAGATCACGACGCCGCTGCCGAAGGCGTTCGCGAATCCCGCCGCGAGCGCGTCGCGGAATCCGTTGCCGTAGGCCAGCAGCATCACGACAGAGACGATGCCCCAGGAGATGCCGAGCATCGCAAGGCCCGCGCGGAACCGGTTGCGCACCAGGCCGTGCATCGCCTCGCGGAAGATCTCGATCAGCACGTGCCCGCCGCGAAGGCCCGCGCGTCGCGGGCCGGCGATGACGGCCGGAGCCTGAAGAGCGTCGGCGGTGGAAATGGAAGGCAGCATCGCTTACATCTCGTACCGGAGCGCTTCGACCGGCGGCATCTCCGCCGCCCGCCGAGCGGGATAGAGCGCGGTCAGCACGCCGATGCCGACGAGCGACAACACCGTCAGGACGGCCGCTTCGGGCGACAGGATCATCCCTTCGAAGCGTGTCGGCATCGGCAGCAGGTTGATGCCCGCGCACAGGGCGAGCGCGATCGCGAGGCCAATCGACCCGCTGATCATCGTGATGAAGAAGCCCTCGAGGAAGAACTGGCGCAGAACGGCGTGCGTCGTGGCGCCGAGGGCCTTCCGGACGCCAATCTCCCGCGTGCGCTCCTTCACCGCGATCAGCATGATGTTCATCACGCCGAGGCCGCCGAGGACGAGCGTGATGAACCCGACCGTCGTGAAGAAATCGCGCATCGTGTCGACCATGCGGCCGAACATCAGCGAGTTGACGGACGTGTCCCACACCCAGATGGCTTCCTTGTCATCGGGGTCGAAGCCCTTGTGACGAGCCAGCGTGTGGCGGACGTCCTTCTCGAGCGCCCAGTCGATCTCTCGAATCGGGCCGGTGCGCGCATTCAGCTGACGCGGAAGGTCGTCCACGACCCACGGCTGCGGCGCGATGATCAGGTTCGACACTGCGTCGGGCGTCGGCGCGTTCGGCAGCGGGAAGTCCTTGGCCATCGCCGCAAACGGCACGAACACCTTGTCGTTATCAGGACCGCTGTAGTTGCTGTCCTGATCCTTGTGGCGGATCTTCCCGACGACCGTGTAGCCGACGCCGTTGATAGTGATCGGCTGCCCCATGCCGTCGTGGCCTTTGAACAGCTGCTTGAAGATGTCGTCGCCGAGGATCGCCACGCGATGGACCTGCCGCTCGTCTTCCCAGTTCAGCTGCCGGCCCTGTTCGAGATCCAGCGTGCGGATGTCCTGGTAGCTCGGCTCGACGCCGCTGACGCTGGGTGCGCCGGCGTTGAACGCGCTCTTCACGTTGAGGCCGCCGCGCTGGAGCTCCGGCGTCGCGACCCGCACGAGGCGCGACTGCTCGCGCAGGATCCGCGCATCCTCGGCCGTCAGCGTGATGCGCCGCCCGGCACGCTCGCCGCCCGCCTGCAGGCTGGTGCGTCCACCCCAGACGATGGCGATGTTCTTGCCGAGCTCCTTCAGCACGTGCTCGTTGCCGCGGCGGAAGCCCTCGCCTGTCGCCGACAGGATGACCACCGAGATCACGCCCCAGAGGATCCCGAACATCGTCAGGAAACTCCTGAGCTTGTGCGCCCAGAGATTCTGGAACGTCTGGATGAGAGCTTCGCGCATCTAGGCCTACAAACCTACCGACCTACCGACCTTACCGACCACCGACCCACCGACCCGACTAGCTCGGCAGCACAATCTTGTCGCCCTGCTTGAGCCCCTCGACGACCTGCGTCTTGGTGCCGTTCCCGACGCCGGTCTTGATCGTCACCTTGCGCTTGCCGCCCTTGGCACCCGGATCGACGAGATCGACCGTGGGATTGCGCTTGGCGTCGTAGCTGATCGCGTTTTCGGGGATGATGAGCGAGTTCGCGAACTCCTCGAGGACGATCTCGGCATTGGCCGTCATGTTGGCCTTGAGCTCGTTGCCGGGGTTGTCGATCGAGACCTTCACCTCGAACGTCGTCACGTTGTCCTTCTCGGCGCCGATCGGCGAGACCTGCGTCACCCTGCCCTCGAACTTCCGGTCCTTGAACGTCTCGACGGTGATGCGCGCGGTCTGGCCGAGCCGCACGCGGCCGATGTCGACCTCGTCGACCTTCCCGCGGACGAATACCTGGCTGATGTCGCCGAGCGTCATCACGAGCGTCGCGGCCGAGCCCATGTTGAGGATCGACGAGACGGGGCTGCCGACCTCGACGTCGCGCGTCAGGACCGTGCCGTTGATCGGCGCGCGGATGGTGGCGTTGGCAAGCTGCTCTTCGTTGCGGTCGACGGCGGCTTGCGCCTGCGCGACGTTGGCGGCGGCTTCCGAGAGCTTCGCCCGGCTGATCCCGAGCTGCACCTCGGCGCCGGCCTTCCGGTTCTTCGCCATGTCCATCGCGCTCTTCGCGTCGTCCAGCGACTGCGGCGACACGAGCTTCTGCGCGTAGAGCTGCTGCGCGCGATCGTAATTGCGCTTCGCGAACTCGAGGTCGGGCGCCTCAGCGGCAACTTTGTCCTTGTTCAGCTGCGCCGCGGCGGCTTCCTGGGCGGCCTTGGCGGCCTGCAGGTTGGCATGCGACTCACGGACCTGCGCCCGCAGGTTCTCCTTGTCGAGCTCGACGAGCACGTCACTCGGGCGAACCATCTGGTCGACGTCGACGTTCATCTTCTCGATGATGCCGTTGGCCTTCGACTTGATTTCGACTTTGGTGATCGGCTCGATCTTGCCGGTCGCGACGACGGACTTCGTCATCGTCCCGCGCTCGACCGTGGCGATGCGCGACGGGTCGATGTCGGGCGTCGCGCCTTTCAACGTCGTGTAACCCCAGGCCCCGCCGACGAGCACGATCACGGCGACGCCGGCGGCAATCAGTTTCTTCCGAGACTTCATCATCGTGTCCTTGGGAGCGGCCGGCGCACGGATCTCTGGCGGCCCTCTCAAAAGGACGGATCGGAGGGCCGGGAAGTTTCACGCGCGCGGTATCATTGAGGGAACGGCCGCATGTGGACGCTGAAAACCCCTGAAAATTTCACCGAGACGCCGCCGATGACCTTCCGGCTGACTCCCGGCGCGGTCAAGACGCTCGGTCGCGCGACGCGGGCCGATTTCATCGTCGAGGCTGCCCTGGTCTCGCGATTCCACTGCCGGTTTACGGTGACCGACGACGGAACCCTGCAGGTCGAAGACCTCGAAAGCACGAACGGCACGTTCGTCAACGACGAGCGGGTCAGTCGCCTGGCGCTCAAGCCCGGCGACCTGATCCGTGCGGGGCGCGTCGCGCTCGTGGTCGAACGCCTGCCCTGAGCCTGTCGAAGGGCCTGCCCTGACGCGCTACTGCAGGAAGGGATTTCCGCGGCGCTCGGCGCCGATGGTGGTCGAGCCGTAGTGGCCCGGATGGACGGCGACGTCGTCAGGAAATGCCAGCAGGACGCGCCGAATCGAGTCGATCAGCGTCGGGTAGTCGCCGCCTGGCAGGTCCGTTCGCCCAATCGAGCCCGCGAAGAGTGTGTCGCCGGAGAGGATCGTCACCCGCCCCCCCGGATCGCGAATCTCGAAGACGACGCCGCCAGGTGAGTGACCCGGCGTCTCGTGCACGCGGACAGACAGCACTCCCACGTCGAGCGTCATCCCGTCGACGAGGCGCTGATCCACCGGCGGCTGCGGCCGCATCGGGATCCCGAAGTAGCGGCCCTGCTCGACGATCGCGTCGTACAGCGGCTCATCGGCGGCGTGCAGATAGATCGGCGCGTCGAAGGTCCGCTTCACGAGATCGACATTCGAGATGTGATCGAGATGCGCGTGCGTGAGCAGGATCCGGCCGACACGGAGGCCTAGCGCCTGCGCCCTAGCCAGTAGCGTGGCCGCGCCGTCTCCCGGATCCACGATCGCCGCCTCGCCGTCGTCGTCGGCCACGAGATACGCGTTCTCGTCGAACGGCGGACCCGTGAACGCCTCGAGACGCATCCGTCGAGGCTATCATCATTGCCACGCATGCTGACGCTTCCGGACATCCTCGCCAGCCGACCGCGGATCGCATCAGAGATCCGCGCCACGCCGCTCGTCGAGTCGCATTGGCTCTCAGCCCTGGCCGGCGCGGACGTCCGGCTGAAGCTGGAATCGCTGCAGATGTGCAACACGTTCAAGGCCCGCGGCGCGCTCAACGCGCTGCGCCGTCTCGTGGAACGGCATTCGGGGTCGAGCCTGCCGCAGGTCGTCACGGCGTCAGCCGGCAATCACGGGCGTGGCGTCGCCTGGGCGGCAGAGCGTTGCGGCCTGCACGCGACGATCTTCACGCCGCGCCAGGCGCCGCGCGCGAAGCTCGAGGCGATCGCACGACATGGCGCCGACCTGCGGGCCATCGCCGAGACGTACGAAGAGTCCGAGCGCCTGGCCCTGGAGTACGCGAAGACGACAGGGGCGACGTACGTCTCGCCGTACAACGACGACGATGTGATCGCGGGCGCCGGGAGCACGGCCGTGGAGATCCTGGAGCACTGGCCCGACGTCGAGGTCGTGATTGCGCCTGTCGGCGGCGGCGGGCTGATCACCGGCGTCGCGGTGGCAGTCAAGGGCATGAAACCGTCCGCGCAGGTCATCGGCGCCGAAGCGGAAGCCTCGCCTGTGTTCACCTCGTCGCTCAGGGCTGGACGACTCGTCCAGGTCGAAGTATTGCCGACGATTGCCGATGGCCTCGCCGGCAACGCGGAGGTGGACACGCGCACATGGCCGTACGTTCGTGACCTGGTGAACCGCGTCGTCGCCGTGCCCGAAGCCGATCTGCGTGCAGGCCTTCGCAACCTGCTCGCCGAGGAGCACCTCGTCGCCGAGGGCGCCGGCGTCGCTGGTGTCGCAGCGGTGGCCGCAGGACTGACGCCGCGGGGACGTCGGACGGCAATCATCGTGAGCGGGTCGAACATCGATTTCTCGCGGCTCAGGGAATGCCTGTAGGCAGGACCCCATGACGACGGATCCCACGCGAACCGTTGCCGAGCGCGCCGCGATCTTCAGGGCGCTTCACGCGCGGGACGGCATCTTTCTCATCCCGAATCCGTGGGACGTCGGCACCGCGCGAATGCTCGCGGCGCTCGGGTTCGAGGCGCTCGCGACGACGAGCGCGGGCCACGCGTTCTCGTTGGGCCAAGACGACAACACGCTGACCCGCGAGGCCACGCTGGCGCACGCGCGAGACATCGTGTCCGCGACGGACCTCCCCGTCAGCGCAGACCTCGGCAACGGCTTCGGCGACGATCCGTACGCTGTCGCCGAGACGATTCGTCTGGCGGGCGCGACAGGACTCGCCGGCGCCAGCGTCGAAGACGCGACGTACCAGGAGACGCGGCCGGTGTACGACTTCGGGCTGGCCGTCGACCGCGTGCGCGCGGCCGTAGAGGCTGCGCATGCGTTGCCGGTGCCTCTGGTGCTCACCGCGCGTGCCGAGAACTTCATCGTCGGCCACCCGGATCTGGCGGACACGATCAAGAGACTGCAGGCGTTTCAGGATGCCGGCGCCGATGTGCTCTACGCGCCGGGACTGAAAACGATTGAGGACGTGAGGACGGTCGTGCGAGCGGTGGACCGGCCGGTGAACGTGCTGGCCGGCCTTGGCGGCGCGCAGTTCACGATGCCCGATCTGGCCGCCGCAGGCGTGCGGCGCGTGAGCACGGGCTCGGCGCTGGCGCGCGCGGCCCTCGGCGAGTTCTTGCGCGGCGTCACCGAGATGCGCCAGACGGGGACATTTGGTTTCGTGGACCGAGCGGCGAGCTCGAAGGAGATCGCCCGGCTGCTAGCGCTTTAGGAACCACCAGCCCATCGCCGCGACCACCAGGAGCACGCCGACGATGATAGCCAACCGGCGCGAGCGGGGGACGGCCACCCCGTCGCCGAAGACCGATCGCTCCTCGACATCGGCGTCCAGGACGGACTTGGCGACGCGCAGATCCTCGGCCAGCGCCGTCGCAGTCGGATATCGCCGTTCCAGGCTCTTGGCCAGCGCGCGGGTCACGATCAGATCGAGCTCGGCCGGGACGGTGGCCATCGACGAGCTCGGCGACGGCGGCTGCGAGCGCAGCACCGCGAGCACCGTCGCGTCGGGCGTCGGCCGATCGAACGGAAGCTTTCCTGTCAGCATTTCGTAGAGCACGCACCCGAGCGAGAAGAGATCGGCGCGCGTGTCGGTCTTCTCGCCGAGGGCTTCCTCGGGCGACAGATACCCCAGAATCGCGACCGAGTCCGGCGGCAGGCCGCCGAGCCGTGCGCCCGCCGAGGAACGCAGCGCGCCGGCGTCGGTGAACGCCGCGAGCCCGCTGTCGAGCAGCTTCGCGTGGCCTTTGGCGTTGATCATCACGTTGGCCGGACGCACGTCGCCGTGGGCGATTCCGGCGTCGTGGAGCGCCGTCAACGCGTCGGCGAGCTCGAGGGCGATCTCCACGGTGCGTCGCGGATGCAGCGGGCGGCCGCCGATCATCTCATCGAGTCGCTGGCCCTGGACGAATTCGAGCGCCAGGAACATCCCGCCGTCGCTCAAGCCACATTCGTACAGGGCCGCCACTCCAGGATGCGAAATGGCCGCCAACCGCGAGGTCGCCTGCACGAAAGCGCTGCTCCGGCTCGCGTTGCCCACGACCGAAGAGGGGATGCGCTTGATCACGACCGTGCGGCCGTGCACCGTGTCGCGGGCGCGGAAGCACTCGCCGAGCCCGCCGGAGCCGACCCGTTCGAGCAGCTGGTAGGCGCCCAGGGAGTGCGGAAGCCCCGATCCCGATGATGGCTCGAGCACGTAGGTCATTTCTTCGCCGGCCGCGCGGGCCGGATATCCACGGCGCTCGGCAGACTTCGCGCCGGATGGCTCAGCAGATCTATCACGACGCGCGCCACGTCGTCCGGCGAGAGCTTCCATTCGGTGCCGGGCGCGTCGCCGCCACTCGAGAAGCCCGTCCGCACCGAGCCGGGCGAGACGGTGGTCACGCGGATGCCGTCGTGCCGGACCTCCTGCATCATCGCCTCGCCGAAGGCGTTCAGGCCGGCCTTCGACGCGCAGTAGGCCGCACCGCCGACGAACGTATTGCGCGCGCCGAGGCTGCTGATGTTGATGATCCAGCCGGCGCCGCGCGCCTTCATATGCGGCAGAGCGGCGTGGCAGCAGTAGAAGACCCCGGAGAGGTTGGTGTCGATGACGCGGCGCCATTCGTCGATGGTCATCGACGCCACGTCACGCAGGACGGCCAGCCCCGCGTTGTTGATCAGGATGTCGAGCCCGCCAAACCGGTCCACCGCGACGCCGACGAGCCGCTCCGCGTCCGCGGGATCGCGCGCGTCGGCGCGGACGGCCACGACGCGCAGCGAATCGCCGCGGCCGGCCGTGAGCGATGCATGCGCGTCGTCGAGCCGTGCCTGGTCGGTGCCGCTGATGACGACGTCAGCGCCTTCGTCGGCGAGCGCGCGGGCGATCGACAGACCGATGCCTCGAGATCCGCCGGTGACGATCGCGCACTTGCCGTTCAGTGAGGCCATCACATGGGTTGATGGGGAACCGACGTATACAATACCGTAGCGATGCAGACGGTCGCCATCCTTGGCGCAGGTGAGCTGGGCGGCGCCGTGGGCCGCGCGCTGGCCTGCCGCGACCTGGTCTCCCGCATCGTTTTCATCGACAAATCGGCTGCCGTGGCCGCCGGCAAGGCGCTCGACATCAGGCAGAGCGGCCCGGTCGAGGGCTTCGATACGCGCCTCGATGGCACCGACGATCTGACGTCGGTCATCGGCGCGGGCGTGGTCGTGGTGGCGGACGAGCACGACGCGGGGGACTGGTCCGGAGAAATGGCTCTTCAGCTGCTCGGCCGCGTCCACGCCTATAACCCGCGCGCGCTCATCG
>JBKPSY010000248.1:0-5227 GCA_046735235.1 Acidobacteriota bacterium
GTCGGCAGCGTCAGATGTGTATAAGAGACAGCCTACAACCAGGACCCGTCGCCGCGGCGCGCCGCGGCGGTGCAGGCGGCGCTGGTGAGCGGCTTCAGAATTCCGCCGGGACGACTGACCTCAGCAGGGTTCGGCGCGCACCGGCCGGTGGAGACCAACGAGACCATCGCTGGCCGCGCGCGGAACCGGCGCGTCGAGCTGGTGCGGAACTGCCCCGGCAAGTCGTAACCAACAGGGGCGCGGCGTCAGTTGCTCGACGGCACTTTCGCCGCGGCCACTTTCTTCGTCATGTCCGCCAGCGCCTTCTGTAGCGCCTTGCCAAGCGGCGACTCCAGAAATGCGCCGTAGGTGTCGTTTCCCCAGGCACCGAACTGGGTATAGGCCGTCGTGCCGACCTTGCTGTTGGAATCGGTCCCGGTGATCCGGTCGCTGAAGATCAACTTGCCGCTCGCGACGTCGTAGAGGTCGCCCTGCAGCGTCACGGTTGCCTTGACGTGATGGAGGTTGACGCTCGCGGACTGTCCTCCGATCGACGGCACCCACCCGCCTTTGGTCGACTGCTCGCTCTTGGCTTCGAGGACCGTGCCCATGAAGACGAGGTCCACATGATGATCGCGCCCGATCGCCACGGCTTTCTCGGGATCGAGATCATCGGCTGATGCTCCGGCCTCCGGGCCAAGCATGCGCGGCATCAACGTCGTCGAATGCGTGACCTCCGACATCATCGTCCGGCCGACGTCGGTACCCGCGGTGCGGTTGCCGGATGCCGTGGCGTCCGCGAACGGAAAGATGCCAAGCTTGAGCGGCGATGTGCTCTGCGCCGAGGCGAGACTCGCGATGCTGAGAAACACGAGAACGAGCAATCGTCTGAAGAGGCCAGCCATTACTTTCTCCCGGGAATGACGTAATCGCCGGCATCGATGATACCCGGGGGCTGGCGCCCCCGCCAACGGCCGCCAGCATTCAGCAGGCGCTCATCGCCTCACGAGCTCGACGCGCCGGTTGCGCGCGCGGCCCTCGATCGTGTCGTTGGTTTCCTTCGGATGCGAGGCGCCGAAGCTGCGGATGTCAGCTGGCTCGCCGCGTCCTGCCATGTTGGCCATCTCGCTCCCGTGAGCCTCGAGAAAGCCGCAGGGCGACGTTACTGCTTCGCCAGCTCGACGCGTCGATTGCGCGCGCGTCCTTCGATGGTGTCGTTGGTCTCCTTCGGCCGCGATTCGCCGTAACCGGACGGGCTGAGGCGGGCCGGGGCGATGTGATACCGATCGACGAGTGCCTTTCGCACGGCGCTCGCCCGGCGGACCGACAGGTCCTGGTTCGAAGCCGTGCCGCCGATGTTGTCGGTGTGTCCCTCGACGCTCAGAACCCACGCAGGGTTCTTCGTCATCACGCCCGCGATCTCCTTGAGCACCGCTTCCGACTCGGGCCTGATCGTCGACTTCGCGAAGTCGAAGTAAATCCCGTAGATCTCCGCCCGACCCGTGGCGATCAGGGACTCTTCGATGTGGCTGGGGGCCGCCGGGACAGGAAACGAGATCCGGATCATCCGCTTGCGGCTGTCGCCGAGGCTCCAGCGCAGGACAATCGGCAGCGCGGCGTTGTCGAGGATGAACGCCTCGAACGGGTCATCGCCAAGCTTTCCGCGAACGTGCAGCGCCGGAAGATCGACCCGGCGATCGTTCACCAGCATGGAAACCGGGACCGCCGCTGGCTCGACGCGCGCCAAGGTCCCTTCGCTCTTCGCCTCGTCGCCGCCCAGCAGACCACCGAGGAGGCCAGCTGGACTGGCACTCGACATCGTGACGGTCGTGCGCCCTTTCTTCTTGAGCTCGGTCAGCACGTCGGTCGATAACGTGCCTCCGGTCGTTCCTGGATGACGTCTCAGGATCGTCCTCGTTGGAGCGCGGGTTCCACCCGTGCGCATGCGCGAGGTCCTCGGTCCTGACCGTCCGCCTGATCGTCATGCGGCGGTCCTCCACGTTCCCGGACACCGTGAACCCGAACGACTGCGCAGAGACCGCATCGACCTCGAGAATCGTCTCGTAATCGCCCTGCTCGGGCTGGTGGACGGCGCTGACGGTCATCAGACCGACCACCAGGGGGACAGTTGGCCCGGGCGGTAGTGACCTTGGCTTGCGTCGCGAATGCCGGGGGCGCCAGCAGGGCGACGCCGGCGACCAAGGCGGCGGGCAGACGAAGGCTGTTCATGTCCAGGGGTCTCCGGCGACTGCGGCCAGATCGTCGGCCCCGGGTCCAAGTCGCTGCGCCATCATAGGGGACAATCGCTTGCCCGCAGCAGGGGCAGGGCTTTTTGGCGGCCGGCCGTATAATCGCCGGCGGTGGCCACGCGCGACCTCAATGCCGGCACCGACGCGCGCACGGACTGGCTGACCCGCCTGTTCGACGCCGTGCACGAAGGTGTCTACGTCGGCCTGGTCCACGCTTCAGGATCGCGCACGCTCGCCGCCAACCCCCACCTGAAGCTCATCCTCGGCTACGCCACTGAAACGCCGGAAGCCGACGTGCGTCCATTCGATCCGTCGCGCTTCGCGGATCCTCAGGCGCGCGACGCATTCCTGCAGCGCCTGACGACGGAAGGCGCGGTGACCGAATACCTGGTCCAGTTGAAGCGCGCCGACGGCCGACTGTGCTGGGTGGAGCTCACCGCGCACGCGGAGCGGTCAGGCGCGGATGCCGCGCTCCGCATCGACGCGCTCGTCCGCGACGTCAGCGAACGAAAAAAACTGGACGACCAGTCGCGCGATCTGTATCAGCAGCTGGTGCAGGCCGAGAAGATGGCCGCCCTGGGACAGACGATTTCCGGTGTCGCGCACGAGCTGAACAACCCGCTCGCCACGATGCTCACGTGGGCCGAGCGCCTGGTCCAGAAGCCGCTGGACGACGGCACCAAGCGCGGGATCGAGATCATCCTTCACGAAGCCGAGCGCGCCGCGAAGATCGTGCGCCAGCTCCTGACGTTCGCGCGAAAGCGCCAGAGCACGCGCACGATGGTGGACTTGAACCAGGTGGTGCGCGAAACGCTGGCATTGCGGTCCTACGAGCAGCGTGTCACGAACATCACCGTCATCGACGGCCTCGCTGCGGGACTGCCGCAGCTCTTCGCGGATCCGCACCAGCTGCAGCAGGTTCTGCTCAACCTCGTCATCAACGCCGAGCAGGCGATGCTGTCGGCCCACGGGCGCGGTACGCTGGTGGTCCGAACGTGGCACGATGCGACGCGGGAGACCGTGCTGCTCGAGCTGAACGACGACGGGCCCGGGGTGCCGGAAGACGTGCAGGGCAAGGTGTTCGATCCGTTCTTCACCACGAAGGACGTCGGCAAGGGGACCGGTCTTGGGCTGGCTGTGGCGTACTCGATCGTGCAGGAGCACGGCGGGGTGATTCAGATCCAGCCGACGCCGCGCGGCGCGTCGTTCGTGGTAGAGCTGCCCGTGACGCCTGGTACGCGCCGCGAGAGCGCGCGGCCGCCGACGGCCGAGGAGCTCCGGCAGCTGGCCGGTCGCCGCGTCCTGGTCGTCGAGGACGAAGCAGCGCTGGCAAGCGCCGTGGCCGAAGCGCTGACTGATGCGGGGTTCGTCGTGGACCGGGCGGCGAACGGAGAAGAGGCGCTCGCGGACGTGCGCGAGCGCCCCTATGATCTGGTGATTTGCGATCTGAAGATGCCGCGGCTCGACGGCCGGCAGTTCTACCGCGCCATCGCGGCGACGACGCCCGAGCTGGCCGCGCGCCTCATCTTCGTCACCGGCGATGTCGTCGGCACAGACGCCGAGCGCTTTCTCGAGGAGAGCGGCTGTCCCTGGCTGGCGAAGCCGTTTCGGCTCGGCGACTTGCTGCGCGCCGCGCGCGACGTGCTCGCGTAAGGAATCACCACCGCAGGCGTCGCCGCGCGCGTCGGCTCGGCGGCCTTCATCATCGCGGGCTTCTGCAGGAACTGCAGGACCGTCGAACGGATCATCGAGGCGGCCTGCGCCGGCGCGAGCGAGCTGCCCAGCGCGTCGCGGAGCCGTCGGATGGCGCGGGCATGCAGCTGGCTGACGCGCGACTCGTTGACGCCGATCTCCTGGCCGATCTGCTTCATCGTCACTTCGCCGTAGTAGTAGAGGCCAATCACTTTCTGCTCGCGCCGCGGCAGCGACTGGATCGCCTTGCGCACGCGGTCGCGCACTTCGAGCTTCTCGTAGGCGTTGTCCGGACGCTCGGGCTCCGAGGGCAGAAGCGCCGCCGGAAGCGTGGACTCGTCAGTGTGGTCGGCGTTGGCGAGCGGTGACGTCGATTCGATGGTGTTGATGCGGACGATCGTGCGGCTCAGGCGTTTCTCGTCGGACCCGACCTTCGCGGCCAGATCGGCCAGCGAGGGCTCGCACCCGAGCTCGCGGCGCAGCTCCTCGCGGGCGGCCTCGAGCTCACGCCGCTGTCTCCTGACGCCACGCGGCCACGCATCTTTGCGAAGCGCGTCGATCATCGCGCCGCGGACGCGCCGCTCGGCGAAGGTCTCGAACTTGATGCCACGCTCCTCGTCGAAGCGATTGGCCGCGTCGATCAGCCCAATCACGCCGTCCTGCACCAGATCGCCGATGTCGATGGAATGCGGCATCGAGGAGGCCATCCGACGGGCCAGGGCTTCGACGAATGGCAGGCTTTGAACGATGCGCTGACTGGAGCTGGCGGCGGGGAGCGACATTGGGTCTCCTTGTGTAACCGGCCGAGCCGGACGGCGACCCCTATCGCAACCCCGGTACCAGCTGGACCGTCTCAGGCCAGGCTAGGGCCGAGGCAGCCGCGTGAATGCCTGTAAACGTTTGAAGAGCTGCCGCTTACGGTGTGAACGTGCGCGCAATGTCTGGTCCGGCCAGGACTGTCAAAACCGAAAGGATCGTCAAATTTGCGACACCTGCGGGCCTGGATGTGCCAACGAATTGACACCAGGCAATTACAAAATCGAGGACGGATTACGGAAACGTAATCGAAAGAACGCGGATATGTGCTGCGGTGCCGACGTGCGGGAAGCGCTGACGTGCGTGCGGGGGGCTGCCGTGCTGAAGTGCCGACGAATCAGACCTGGGGCGCCGGGCTCCGCTCGTCGATGAAGGTGGTCTCGGCGGACGTCTCGGGCACGCGCTGGCGGATCTCGCGCACGGTCGTCATCGCGTCGAGTGCACTTTCGACGACGTGCGCGGCGCGCGCGCGGTTCTGGTCGTCAGGGGCC
>JBKPSY010000249.1:0-10875 GCA_046735235.1 Acidobacteriota bacterium
GAACATTACCGTCGCGAAAATGGCGCGCATTCAGTTCCTCCCGCCGCCGAGGCGGCCCTGCCCCACAACCGCCGGAATTTACCGCCGTCCGCAATTCAAAAAGTGCGTTCTGTCCCGAAAACCCCGGGGGTTGACCCAGCAATCTGGTTGGTGTATCCTTACAGCCGGATTGACGGATTGATGTCTGAGCCGACCTTGGCCATCCTGGACGACCTGACCGCCCTCGCGGACATCACGCGCGACCGGCTGCTGCTGCTGCTCGAGGCGCAGGAGCTCACCGTCTCGGAGCTCTGCACGGTGCTCCAGCTGCCGCAGTCCACGGTCAGTCGTCATCTGAAATCGCTCGCGGACGCCGGCTGGGTCGTGTCACGCGCCGAGGCGACGAGCCGTCTCTACACGATGGCCACCTCCGAGCTTTCAGCAGGCAGCCGTCAGCTCTGGCTCGTCGTGCGCGAGCAGGTCGCCGACGGCCGTGCCGCGCTCGAGGATCACCGCCGCCTGCAGGCCGTGCTCGCCCAGCGCCGGTCGCGGTCGCAGGCATTCTTCTCGTCTGCCGCCGGTCAATGGGATCACCTGCGCGAGGAGCTCTTCGGCGCGACGTTTCACCTTCAGGCGCTCGCCGGGCTCCTGGATGCGGCGTGGACGGTCGGCGACCTCGGCTGCGGCACCGGTCCGATGACCGCCGCGATCGCGCCGTTTGTCGACCGCGTGATTGCCGTGGACGACTCGCCTGAGATGCTCGCGGCCGCCCGCCGGCGCATCGGCAACGAGTCGAACGTCGAATTGCGTCGCGGTGATCTCGAGGCGTTGCCCATTTCGGACGGCGAGCTCGACGCGGCGATGCTCACGCTCGTGCTTCCTTATCTCCCGACGCCGCCGAAGGTGCTCGCCGAAGTCGCGCGCGCGATGGCCGCAGGAGGCCGCCTGCTCGTCACCGATCTCGTGCCGCATGATCGCGAGTCGTTCAGGCAGCAACTCGGCCATCAGTGGCTCGGCTTCAGCGAGGCGCAGATCACCGAGTGGCTCGCGAGCGCGGGCTTCAAGAACGTCCGCGTGCATCGCCTGCCGCCGTCGGCGGAGGCGAAAGGACCGGGGTTGTTCGTGGCCTCTGCCACGCGCACGACCTGACCGACCCGATCAACCTGATTGACCCGGTCGACCTGATTGACCCGACAGACCTGATTGACCCGACAGACCTGATCGACCTGACTGAACCTGATGGACCCGACAGACCTGACTGACCCGATCGACCTGGAGCTCTGACATGACACCAACAGCAGAAAAAGTGCAGCATCCGTATTCCGCCGCAAGAGACGCCGGCCGCGAGCCGTTCAAGGTCCGCGACCTCTCACAGGCCGAGTTCGGCCGCAAGGAAATCCGCCTCGCCGAGCAGGAGATGCCCGGCCTCATGGCCCTGCGCAAGCAGTACGGCGCGAGCAAGCCGCTGGCCGGCACGCGCGTGATGGGCAGCCTGCACATGACCATCCAGACCGCCGTCCTGATCGAGACACTCGATGCGCTCGGCGCGGACGTGCGCTGGGTCTCGTGCAACATCTTCTCGACGCAGGATCACGCGGCGGCCGCCGTCGTCGTGGGCCGTCCGGAGACCGGCGGCACGCCGGCCGATCCGCGCGGCATTCCCGTCTTCGCCTGGAAGGGCGAGACGCTCGACGAATACTGGTGGTGCACGAAGGAAGCGCTGCTCTGGCCCGACGGCAAGGGGCCGACGCTCATCGTGGACGACGGCGGCGACGCGACGCTGTTCGTGCACAAGGCACTCGAGTTCGAGCAGGCCGGCACGGTCCCCGCATTCAAGCCCGAGAGCGACCCGGAGGAATGGGGCGTGATCCTGGACACGCTACGCGCGGAGATCAAGGCGCGGCCCGGCGTGTGGTCGGCGCTCGCGCAGGGCATCCGCGGCGTCAGCGAGGAGACAACGACGGGCGTGCACCGTCTCTACGAGATGGCGAAGAAGGGCACGCTGCTCTTCCCCGCCATCAACGTGAACGACTCGGTCACGAAGAGCAAGTTCGACAACATTTACGGCTGCCGCCACTCGCTGCCCGATGGCCTGGCCCGCGCGACCGACGTCATGCTCGGCGGCAAGGTTGCCCTCGTCATGGGCTTCGGCGAAGTCGGCAAGGGCTGCGCGCAGGCGCTGCGCGGGCAGGGCTGCCGCGTGATCGTCACTGAAGTCGATCCAATCTGCGCGCTGCAGGCGGCGATGGAAGGCTATCAGGTGACCACGCTCGACGCGGTCGTCGAGACGGCGGACATCTTCATTACGGCCACGGGCAACAAGGACATCATCACGACCGCTCACATGGCCCGCATGAAGGACAAGGCCATCGTCGGCAACATCGGTCACTTCGACAACGAGATCGACATGGCCGGCCTGAAGAAGGTGAAGGGGATCGAACGGATCAACATCAAGCCGCAGTACGACGAGTGGAAGTTCCCGGACGGCCACTCGGTGCTCGTGCTGGCGGAGGGCCGCCTGCTGAACCTCGGCTGCGCGACGGGTCACCCGAGCTTCGTGATGTCGGCGTCGTTCACCAACCAGGTGATCGCGCAGCTCGAGCTCAACGGCAACAACGGCAAGTACGAGAAGCAGGTCTACATGCTGCCGAAGCACCTCGACGAGCAGGTGGCGCGGCTGCACCTCGACCACCTCGGCGTCAAGCTGACGAAGCTCACGCCGGATCAGGCGAACTACATCGGCGTGTCAGTGGATGGGCCGTACAAGCCGGAGCATTATCGGTATTAAAGGTCCATAAGTTGATGGGTTCATGGGTCCATGGGGAAGCACCCATGGACCTATGGACTCATCCGCCCGTGGACCTACCCTAACTCCGCCGCGGTCCCCGCGGCGCACCAGGTCCTGAAGGTCCACGACGCGTATTGAAGAACCGCTGCGACGCCTTCTGGAACCGCGCCGTGAGCGCGGCGGCGACCTGTTCCGGCACGAAGCCCACCTGACGCCACGCGTCCTGCGCGGCGCGGGCTTCGTACTCCGCCGACTTCCACTTGCTCTCGTCGTCGGCGCGGCCGCCGATCGTGTTGGCGGCAAGCGCCTCGCGCAGCTGATGCGCGAGGACGGTGAGCGGCGACTCCGCGGGCTGCGTCGCGGCCGCCGTCTTCGCGGCGAGCTTCTCGACGCGCTCGCAGAGCAACTCGAGTTGCCGCGTGTTCGCGGGCACGTCGAGCTCGGTGTGCTTGAACGCGTCCGGCGCGGCCGCGACGACGGCGCCGAGGGCGCGGTCGAAGCGCTCGGACAACGTCCGGCCCGCGTCGCGCGGCATGGTCCCCGCCTGCTGCCAGCCGATTCTCAAGCTTCGCACCTTCTCGAGCAGCCCAGTCTCTGAGGCGAGCGCGTCGCCCTTGGCGGCGAGCGCTTCGAGCTCGTCACAAAGGACCGTGCGGCGCGACAACCGATCCGACACGGCCGCGGCGTCGCGGTTCCGATACCGGTCGAAGATCTTCTCCGACGCGGCGCGGAACTTCTGCCACACGTGCTCGGACTTCGACTTCTTGACCGGGCCAATCGCCTTCCACTGCGCCTGAAGCGACTTCAGCTCCTGGAACGCTGCGTCGGGCTCGGGCGAGTCGCCGAGCGCCTCGGCGCGCGCGATGAGCGCTTCCTTCTTCTCGAGGTTGCTGCCCCAGACTTCCTTCCGCTGCTTCAGATCTTCCTGGCGTCGCGTGAAGAACGCGTTGCACGCCGCCCGGAAGCGTTCCCAGACCACCTGCTCTTCGCGGCGCGGTGCGGGGCCAATCGTCTTCCATTCGGACTGGAGGTTCTTGAGCGTCGTGGCGGTCGTAATCCAGTCGGTGGAGTTCGAGAGCGCCTCCGCCTGCTCGCAGAGGGCAATCTTCTTCGCGAGATGATCGGCCTGCGCGGCGGACTGCTGCGCCAGCGCCGGCTCGATGTGCGCGCGTACGGCGTCGGCCGCGGCGCGGAACCGGCGCCACAGCCCCTCGGCACGTTCGCGCGGCGCGGCGGCGACGGTCTTCCACTCCGCCGACAGCTCGCGCATACGGCGCGCGGCCTGCGACGCGTCGGCGTCCTTGGCGAGCGCTTCCATCTCGGCGATCAGCCGTTCCTGCACGTTCGCGTTCGCCCAGCGCTGCCAGTCGTCGGCCTCGCGAAGCGCCAGCGCCTTCGGTTGGAGCTCCGTGCGCGCGGCGCGCAGCTTGCCGAGCAGCTCGTCGCGAGAGTCGTCCTGCGCCGACGCTTCGAGCGCGGTCTCTGCGGCAATGGCGTCGGCGATCGCGCGGTCGAGCGACTTGAGGGTGGGGTTTTCGACGCGCATGAGATCGCCGAGGCGTTGGATGGCCTGCAGGCTCTTCCGGCGCTGCTCGTCGGACTCGGCGACGCGCTGGTCGCGCCACTTCGTGTCGCGCTCGGCGAGCGCGGCCTCGGCGGCGCCTCCACGGGCGAGCGTGTCGGCAGCCTCTGGCGAGCCGGCCAGCGCCTCGGCCGCGGCAGTCCAATCCTGCCGGAGGCGACGCGCGCGCTGACGCAGCTCACGCGCGGCCGGATACCGGTCGTCGGCGACGACCGCCTCGAGGGCCGTCGCCAGGTCGTTCAGCTGCCGCAGACGGTCGGCAGCCGAGGAAAGGTCGTCGCGCCGCTTGTCCGCGTCACGGGCAGCGGCGTCGAATCGCGCGTTCAAATCGCGCGCGGCGGGATGATCGACGGTATCCAAGGTGTTCCACTCCGCGATGATGGCGGCCTGCGCCTCGACGGGCGCGTCGGCCGTGAGTCCTTGCAACCGCGCAATGAGGACGCGGCGCACTCCAAGCGAGGCCTCCAGCACGTCGGCGGCGCGGTCCGCGGCCTCGCGCGCGACCCGGGCCTTCGCGAGCGCGTCGCGCGCGGCCGACACGGCCGTCGCGTAGCGATCGGCCAGCCCGGCATCGGCGGCGGCAGCGCTGTCGTTCCACCGGGCCACCAGACGCTCGAGCCGCTCGTCGGCGCCGGCCACGGATGCCGCCTGGGCCAGTCCCTCGATGTCGCGCAGCAGGTGCCCGAGCTCGAGGCGCGACTGCACCACGCCCTGCTGCCTGGCCACTTCGGCGGCAGCGGCTGCGGCGTCGGCCTCGTCCATCGCGCGAAGCATCGCGCGAGCCCGGCGCACGGCGGCCTGGTTGGTGCCGCGCGTCGAGACATTCTTGACGGCGGCGCGATCCGTGGCAATGCGCTCGAGCGCGCCAACCGCGACATCGCGGAATCCACTGCGCAGGGCCGTGGCGACCAGCTCGGCCGGGTCGGAGAGCCCGGCCAGCGCCTCGAGACGAATCGTTTCGTGCTCGGCGCGCCTGGCGATGCTGCCAAGCGCCTTCTGGTCGCCGCCCAGGCGCGGAAGCGCGGCGAGGCTGACGCCCTCGCGCTTCGCCGTCTTGGCGACGAGGACGAGCTGCTTCTGCGCGGCGGGACCTGGCAGCGCCGCCAGCGCGTCGAGCGCGGCAAGACTCGCCGGCTCTTCGGCCTCGAACGCACCCAGGGCGATGTCGAGCAGGACGCCGGCGGCCTCATCGCGGACACCCTCGTCGGCGTCGGCGCGGAGCGTCTCGGCCAGCACGGCCACGGTGCCGAGCTTGCTGACCGCCGCCCTCCGCACCCGCGGGTCGTCGTCGTCGCGAGCAATCGAGGCCAGCAGGTCCTGCTCGTCTTCCGGAATCTCCTGAACGCCCGCGGCCCGTACCGACGGATCCTCGGACTTCCATTTCGGCTGCGTCTTGAATCGGTCCAGAATACCCATCGCTTCCGACGTGTGGGGGAGGGCACGGGCACTCCTGCCCGCGAGGGTCGAGATCGATAAGTCTACAGGACACCAGACCCTCGCCGCCACACCCGGCCGCCTGGCCGCGCCGAAGCCTGTGCCCTCGCAAAAGACGACGGGCGAAGGCGGGTGGCATCAAACTTGTAAAAACATGAGGCGATGACAGCCCGACTTGCTCGACTCTCGCTGGCGGTCGCCTGCCTGACGGCGCTCGCGGCCTGCTCGAAACACGCAGACGATTCCGGGTCGAACGGCCCTGGGCCGACGCCGCTGCCGCCGGGCCCCGTGACGTATTCGGCCGTCGCGGCCAGCGACGGCGCGGGAGTGGGGTCGTCCGCACCCTGCCTGCCATTCACGCCATGTACAGACGGCGCGGGCTACGTTCCGGTCGTGGCGCGGCAGCTGCGCGCCGACGGACACACCGTCACACTTCTCAACATGGGAATCCCCGGCGCGGTGCTGAGCCGGGCCACGCAGGACCTCGGCAACAAGTACGGCCTGGGCATCAACGCCAACTTCATCCAGGACGAAGCCCAGTTCACGCTGAAGGACTCGACACTCGTGACGATTTTGGCGGGCGGCAACGACGCCAACACGATAGGCACCGTGATCGAGCGCGGCGAGACGACGAACGAGAACGCGACGAGCTACATCGACGGGCAGGTCCGGCAGTTTGCCAGCGACTACAAGCAGCTGGTTTCCATTGTCCGCGAGCGCGCGCCGAACGCGCGGCTCGTCATTCTGAATTTGCCGAACCTGGCGGGACTGCCGTACACCGCCGGCCGAACACCGACTGAGCGGCGGTGGATCCAGCAGCTGTCGGTCGGCTTCACGCGCCTCGGCGCCAACGCGTTCGCCAGCCAGGGCGCGATCGTGATCGATTTGATGTGCGACGCGCGCTCCTACCAGGCGTCGAACTACTCGTCCGATGGATTCCACCCGAACGACGCCGGTTATCAATTTCTCGCCAACGAAGTGCTCGATGCCGTCAAAGCGGGCTCCTGGCCCGCGCCCTCCGACAGCTGCGCACAAATGACGCTTGCGCCATAACCCTCGCCTGCTGCGTCAAAACAGGCCGGCCGAACGGGCCGCTGCGGCTTCGGCTCCGGGGATCGCGGCTCGAAACCAGACCTGTCGTCCGCGCGGAATTCATGCTGACGCTCATCGGGCCGAGCCTACTCCGCCACACTCGAGCGATTGCGACTCGCACGCTCACGGCTGCGGCCCTCGAATTCCGCGCTGCCTTCGGTCCGGTTTCAGACTGACGCTCATCGCCGCGCTCCCAGTCGCCGCAGCCGCAGCGGCCCGTTCAGCCGGCATGTGTTGGGGGCGCCCCGTCGTGAAGCCCTGTGGAGGTCAGGCCGACGCGACTCGCCTGACCGCGCGAGAAGACTGAGGGGACCATGCCAGCTCACGGAGCTGGCGGCCGGCGGCCTTCATCAGTCCTCGCAGCGCGGTCCGGCCACCGGAACCGGGATTCACGACGGGGCGCCGCCAACACATGACGGCCGGCGCGTCGGACACATCCGGCGTTCCCTCGGGTAAACTTGCGTGTCAATGTCGGGTAAATCAGACGTGACGCTGCGCGCCGCGACGGCGGACGATCTGCCGACGATTCTGATGTTCATCCGTGGGCTCGCGAAGTACGAGAAGCTCGAGCACCAGGTCGTCGCGACAGAAGATCTGCTGCGGACGCATCTGTTCGGCACGCGGCCGATGGCAGAAGTCGTGCTCGCGGAGCGCGATGGAACGGCAGTAGGGTTCGCCCTGTTCTTCTCGAATTTCTCGACGTTCCTTGGACGGCCAGGCCTCTACCTGGAGGATCTGTACGTCCACGAGCACGAGCGCGGGCGCGGCGTCGGCCGCAAGCTGCTCGAGCATCTCGCGCGGCTGGCGATCGCTCGCGGCTGGGGACGGATGGAGTGGGCCGTGCTCGACTGGAACGAGCCGGCGATTGGTTTCTATCGTCGCCTCGGCGCGACGCTGATGGACGATTGGCGCGTCTGCCGTCTCACCGGCGACGCGCTCAACCGATTGACGATTGAAGATTGATGGTTGATGGTTGCGGGAGTTGAATGTTCGGCCCTCAGGGCTGTGGCCAATTCGCAACCGACAACCCGCAACCAACAACCCGCAACCTGTAGATGGCCAAGCGCACACCAGACGACGAACCCTCACTGTGGGATCTGCCTGAAGACACCAGCGGCGCCTCGACGCCGCGGCCGCCGGACAACACGTCGGTGGCGCTGCACGAGGCCGCGCAGTCGCGGTATCTGAACTACGCGCTGTCGGTCATCACATCCCGCGCCCTGCCAGACGTCCGCGACGGACTGAAGCCGGTTCAGCGCCGCATCCTGTTCACGATGTGGCAGCAGAACCTGACGGCCGACGCGAAACACCGCAAGTGCGCGAAGGTCGTCGGCGACGTGATGGGCAACTTCCATCCCCACGGCGACCTCGCGATTTACGAGACGCTCGTGCGGCTCGCGCAGTCGTTCTCGCTGCGCAACCCGCTGGTCGACGGCTCCGGCAACTTCGGTTCGCTCGACGGCGACAACGCCGCGGCCATGCGCTACACCGAGTGCCGCCTGGCGCGCCTCAGCGACGAGATGCTCACGGAGATCGACCAGGACACGGTGCCCTTCCGTCCGAACTACGACGGCACCAAGACCGAGCCGGTCGTCCTGCCCGCGCGCCTCCCCAACCTGCTCGTCAACGGCTCGACGGGTATCGCGGTCGGCATGGCCACTAGCATCCCGCCGCACAATCTCGGCGAGCTCTCGACGGCGCTGCTGCGGCTCATCGACAACCCGGAGCTCACCACCGCGCAGCTGTGTCGCTGGGTGAAAGGACCCGACTTCCCCACCGGCGGCCAGATCCTGAACTCGGCCGACGAGATCAAGGAGATCTACAAGGCCGGCAACGGATCGATCCGCCTGCGCGGCGGCTGGGAGATGGGGCCGGTGAATCGGGGCGGCCAGACGATCTTCATCACCAGCATCCCCTACATGGTGAACAAGTCAGTGCTCGTCGAGCGTATCGGCGAGATCGTCGAGTCCAGGAAGCTCCCGCCGCTCGTGGACGTGAAGGACGTCTCGACAGACGACGTGCGGATTGAGCTGACGATCAAGCGCGATGCCGACGCGAAGCTGGTGATGGCGTACCTCTGGAAGCAGACGCCCCTGCAGACGACGTTCCCGGTCAACATGACCTGCCTCGTCCCGACGGAGAACGCGGAAGTCGGACGTCCCGAGCGCCTGGATCTGCACCAGATGCTCTGGTACTTCCTGAAATTCCGCCTCGACGTCGTCACCGCGCGCCTCGAGCACGAGCTCGGCGCGCTCAAGAAGCGCATCCACATCCTGGAAGGCTTCGAGAAGGTCTTCGACGCGCTGGACGAGATCCTGCGGATCGTCCGCAAGGCCGACGGCAAGGCGGACGCGGCCGAGAAGATCATCGCGAGGTTCGGCCTCGACGCCGAGCAGACCGACGCGATCCTCGAGCTGAAAATCTATCGGCTCGCGCGGCTCGAGATCCTCGTCATCACCAACGAGCTGGCCGAGAAGCGCCGCCGCGCGAAACAGATCGGCGGACTGCTGAAGAGCGAGCAGGATCGCTGGGATCTGGTGCGCGACGAGATCGCCGCCGTTCAGAAGCAGTACGCCGATCCGAAGAAGGACCCGCGGCGCACGGAGCTCTCCTCCGACGAAGGCGAGGTCGAATACACGGCGGACGACTTCATCGTCGAGGAAGACGGCGTCGTCATCGTCTCGCGCGATGGATGGGTGAAGCGGCAGAAGGAAGTGAAGGATCTCGCCTCGACGCGCCTTCGCGAAGGCGATGCGGTGCTCGCAGTGCTGCCCGGCAGCACGCGCGCGACGGCCGTGTTCTTTTCGAACTTCGGCACCGCCTACACGTGCCGGATCGTGGACGTGCCCGCGTCGACCGGCTACGGCGAGCCGATCCAGAAGCTGTTCAAGTTCAAGGACGGCGAACGGATCGTGGGCGCGTTGAGCCTCGATCCCCGCGTCGCGAAGCACATCATGCCGGCGAAGGAAGGCGCGGAGCCGCCGGTGCACGCGCTCGCGGTGACGAGCGACGGCTACAGCCTGCGGTTCGGTCTCGACGGGTTCGTCGAGCCGAGCACGCGCGCAGGCCGCCGCTACGCGCGCGCAGCCGATGGCGCCGAAGTCGTGGGGGTCGTGAAGATCGACGGGAGCGAAATCGTCATCGCCGCGACGCAGTCGGCGCGCGCGATGCTCTGCAAGGCCGAGGAGGTCAACTTCCTCTCGGGACCGGGTCGCGGCGTCATCCTGATCAAGCTGACCGAGGAGGACGACAAGGTGCTGGGCTTCATCGCGTCGGTGGGCGACCGGGACCTGCTGACGGTGGAGACCAGCCGCGGCGCCGAGCAGACGATCAGCACGACGAAATACGAGGTGACCGGCCGCGGCGGCAAGGGGCGGGAACTGCTCCAGCGCGGGCAATTCACTCGGATCGTGCCCCAGGCCCCGGAGCTCCCCTCGCTGTAGCGGCCAGCTGTCAGCGGTCAGCCGGCAGTGACCGTACTACTGCCCGCCGCCGGCTGCCAGCCGCCCGCTACGTGAAAACCCCTACCGGCCCGCCGCTTCATGCTATGCTTCCCGCAGCCCTCCGCCCGGCTGACGCCCGGCGCGGGGCCCTGCGTCCTGGTTCCGTGTCGTGTGGCACGTCGATCCATCCAGGCGCGTTTCGATTCACCGGCCGGCCCAGAGCCCAAAGCCCAGAGCCTGGCCAAAGCCTAGAGCCCAAAGCCTAGAGCCTGTCAGTTTAAGGACCCTCCGTGACAGACACCCGATTGAAGATCGCGGTCTTCATCGATTTCGACAACATCGAAATCGGCGTGAAGACCACCATGAACCAGAATTTCGACGTCGGCGTCGTGCTCGAAGCCATCAAGGAGCGCGGCGAGGTGGTGACCAAGGTCGCCTACAGCGACTGGAAGCGCGCCGGCGACTACAGCCGCCAGCTGTCGCACCACGCGATTCGCATGGTGCAGAGAAACCTCACCCCCGGCGGCGACAAGAACGGCGCCGACATCAACCTGGCC
>JBKPSY010000250.1:0-7133 GCA_046735235.1 Acidobacteriota bacterium
CATTAGATCGCACCACGTCTCGTGATCCATCGGGAACTCGCCGTGCCACAACCGGTTCGCCATCGGCGCCTGGATTTCCTGTCCGCCGGCGGCCCATTCCACCGCATTGCTGGCGCACAGATACACGACGCCGCCCTTCCCGGGCTCGTAGTCCGGCAGCCGCAGGTCACCGCAGACGTTCTCGGTCAGCAGGCGGAGCATCGCCGCCTGCGTCGTCGGCGGAACGGTTGTGAGCTCGTCCAGGAAGACCACCACCAGGTAGCCATCCTCGGCGAAGCGCTGCGCGTCGCGCGCCCAGGCCATCGGCAGCAGGCGCACGCCGTCCGGCGTCGACACCGGAAAGCCGCCGAAGTCCTGCGGTTCCCGAATCGACCCGACCAGGACCACCACCTTGCATTTGATCCCGACGCGATCGAATCCCGCCTCGAGGCTCTTGGTGAACTCCGTCTTGCCGACGCCGGGAAAGCCGGTCATGTGCATCGGGATACGGGCCTGTAACCCAATGGCGATGAGTTGCACGAAATGTCGGAATTCCACAGCCGGACTCCCCCGAGTCATAGACACCGTCTTTCACGAGACGGCCCAAGCGCCCCATGATCGTGTCCCCGGCCACACGTGAAAGGGAGGTTCTTGTGCACATTGCTGGGCGCCGCATTGACGTGCGACGAGTTCCGCGACCTGCGATGGCTGCCGCCCGTCGCTGTGCACGGCGACGCGCACATCTCCCGGGGCTTCCCCTTCCGGACCGCGGATTAGTCGCGCGAGCAGTCGCCAAGTGTCTGTGTTCGGAGCTTTGGGTCGTATCGTTGGCGAGCGCCCCTAGCTCAGTTGGATAAAGCTCATCATGATCACTGAGCTTCTAAGCCGGTGAAGCGTTGAAAGGCACGTCGAAGCGACGCAACGACGCTGCGGAACGCGGATTCCGCTATTATCGTTCCGCTTCGTAATCGCAGCCGGGTGACCGGTCATCGCCCCCTCGTTCACCTCAAGGCGTCCGTGCAGGAGAACCGCTTTCGGATCGGCGAGGCCTATCACGTCGAGCCTTCGCTCAACCGCGTGACCGGCCCGGGCGGCATCGTCCGCCTCGAGCCCAAGGTGATGATCGTCCTCCGCTGCCTGGCCGATCATGCCGGCGAGATGGTGTCGAAAGAGCGCCTGTTCAATGCGGCGTGGGCCGATGTCGCGGTCGGCGATGATGTTCTCACCCGCGCGATCTCGGAACTGCGGCGGCTGTTCGACGACGATCCGAGGCAGCCGCGCATCATCGAGACAATCCCGAAGGCCGGCTATCGCCTGATTGCGCCGGTCACCAGACCGGAGTCAAACGAGCCGCCGCCTGAGCCGACGATCCGCGCGTCATGGGGCCACAACAAGACGGCGACGATTGCAGCGGCGTCCATCGCGTTGCTGACGTGCATTGTCGGTACCCTCTGGCTGCGGCCGGCGGCGAAGGTGAAGAATTCAGCGCCTCCGCAACCACGCCTGGTGCAGCTGACGGCGTTCCGCGGCCTCGAGATGTCGCCGACGTTCTCGCCTGACGGAAAGCAAGTCGCCTTTTCGTGGAACGGCGAGAACGAAGACAACTTCGATATCTACCTGAAGATCATCGGGCTTTCAGAGGTCCGACGCCTGACGGCCGATTCCGCACCGGACGTCAACCCGGTCTGGTCGCCGGATGGCCGACAGATCGCCTTCGTGCGGCAGCATCCGGATGATCAGGGCGTCGGCACGATCTACGTTGTGTCGCCGCTCGGCGGTGCGGAGCGCAGGTTGAGCGACTTCCGTGTTCCGATCACCTGGCCTCCCGATAGCTGTTCGATCGCATGGTCTCCCGATGGCCGGTGGCTGGCCGCTTCGGGCGACGCCAGTAGCGACAGACCCAGCGAGAACCCCGCAATCTGGCTCATTCCGGCGGCCGGCGGCGCGCCTCGTGCCCTGACGCACGCGAAACGCCACGCGTGGGATGTGGCACCGGCGTTCTCACCAGACGGTCATCGACTGGCGTATGCGTCATGCGATCCAGGAATGAGAGTGGCCACCACGGCGTGTGACGTGTACGTGGTCGATCTCGGAGCAGACTACGTGCCGTCTTCTGAACCCCGGCGGCTGACCACACAGGGGTTCGCAATTCAGGGGCTCGCCTGGAGTCGGGATGGGGCTTCCATCATCTACGACACCTCAGGCCGTGGACCGTTCCAGCTCTGGCGGGTCGTGCCCGATGGAACGCAAGCGCCTGACCGGCTGGAGGTCGCCGGGTTCGGATCCCGGAAACCGGCAACGGTGCCGTCACTGGATCGCCTGGTCTTCGAGCGAAAGCTGCCAACCCTCGGCGTGTACAGGGTACGGCCGGGGCAGACGCCACAACCACTTCTGGTCTCGTCGGTGTTCGACTTCGACCCGCAGTTCTCGCCCGATGGGCGACGGATCGCATTTGCCTCGCGACGCTCGGGGGAAGCGGTCGAGATCTGGGTCGCATCGGAAGATGGGTCGAGTCCGCACCAGTTGACCCACGGTCCCGGAGCCCGCCAATTCGCACCGGCCTGGTCACCAGACGGCCGGCGACTCGCATTCGCTGCCGTTGGCGAGAATGGCCATGGGGACGTGTGGCTGATGGAAAGCGATGGCGGCTCGCCCCGTCAATTGACCGCAGACCCCGGCGACGAGAGTATGCCGACGTGGTCTCGTGACGGCCGTTGGATCTACTTTTCGTCAGACCGGGGCGGCCGCCTTGATATCTGGAGAACGGCGGTGTCGGGAGGACCAAGCGAGCGCGTAACCAAAGGCGGCAGCGGAATCAAGGCGTACGAATCCCCGGACGGGAACGCGATCGTGTATCAAGCGGCAGCCACCGATTCGCCGCTGCTGGCGCTGCCGCTCGCCGGCGGAACCGCGCGCCAGCTTGTCAGATGCGTCAAAGCCCAGAGCTTTACACTTGCCGCTTCAGGAATCTACTACGCTCCATGTGACACCGGTCCCGAGGCCTTCGTTCACCTGCTCGACCGCGCAACGGGTCGAGACCGGGTGGTCGCGAGCGTCACCGAGCCTTTCAACGCGAGCGGTCTCGCCGTTTCGCCTGACGGGACGACGATGCTCGTCCACCGGTACACGGAGAGCGCCGATCTGATACTGCTCGAGAACTTTCGGTAGCGAACCCGCGGCTTCAGAACTAGCGGCAGTTACCGATGCTATCGATGCGGCGCGCCGAACCGCGGCTGTCCATCGGCCGAGGAAACTTCGGCAAACCGAAGACGCTGCCACGCATCTTCTCCCCACAAGCGCGCGATGGCGAGCAGCAATTGAAGATCGGTTCCGGCAGCCCCGTTCACGATCGCCTTTGCGGCGATTTCTTTCAGCTCGTCATAGCTGGCGTCGGCAAAGTGCACGGCTTGCCGCCCACGCCAGAGCACGTGATTGGGGATCACGACAGTCGTGGCAAACGCGTCCAGCAACCGCTCGCGCCACGAGGGAGAGAGACGCGGGAAGATCGACCGGAACCAGAACGTGCCGAGCAGCTGTTTCACGGCGAGACCCTCGATCGACATGTCCGACACCGGCTCTCCAGCAGCGAGTTCAAGAGCGATGGGGTCCAGCCGGTTGAGGGCTCTGGCAAAGTCCGCCACGGTCGCAAACGGTGAGCCCGGCCTTCGTTCAATCCGGCCCGTCACTTCCACCGGCGCAATCGGCATTTCGGCAGCGACTGCGTTATCGCCCCTCGGCTCACCAGCGACCCCCTCGGCAGCGACGACCTCCCCGGAAGCAATGACCCGCTCGGAATGCGTCTCGCTGGTCCTCACTCGGAGGTTCGGCAGAGACGGCTTCACCGTCCATTCGAACGTGAGGGGTTCGTGGACACCCGTGTATTCGGTGAAGAGCGCGGTAATCCCCCATGGTCTCGGCGTTTGAACCGCGCGCGCGTACAGGGGGTTGTACCGAGTACGTGGCGGGGCCCCCAGCGCCAGGGCCGCAATTCCGCTCTTGATCTTCGCATCGGCGAGGTTCGACCAGTCCCCCTGGATGCACACGAGCGATGTTCCGGCGGGTCTGCTGAAGGCGCAATACGGGTTCTGCCAGCAGCGATCCACTGCCTCGCGAATCTGATCGTCGGACGGATCATCGCCCTCTGGCGGGTCGATTTCGCCGAATCCGATCCGCATGCGCCCGTCTCCGGCGAGCAGGATCGACAAGTCCGAGGGATCGACCTGTGAAAGATCCCATACCACGTAGATCAACCCACGGAGACCCCGCGCAATCGGAAGGTTCATCCGCTCCCACACGACCGACTGCGGCTGCGGATCGCGGTCGCAGTAGGCACGGTCGTTCAGGATCTCGATCAGCCTGATCCGCGCGCTGTCGAACCTGGCCGCAACGTCGAGCGCATGATCGTAGCGGCCCTTGTCGACCTCGTGCCGCTCGAACGACGGCCGCACGAATACGGGCAGAATCGGCTTGTGCTGTCGGCGCACGATTTCGGCCAGCGGAAACATGGTGCCCGCGCCGGTGCCCTTCCCGCCGGTGCCGATCGTGATGACGACGGAATACTTCTCGATCAGGTGCGTGATCTGGTCCCGGCTCTCTTCCAGGGCGCGCGCGGCCAGCGCCGGGTCGTGCCCCGACCCAAGGCCGCGTGTCGTGGTCGCGCCGATCAGGAGCCTCTCCTCTTTGGGTACCTGAGCGAGCGAGAACTCGTTGGTATCGAGAAACCGGGTGGTGATCGCACGCCGCAGCCGCTCGGCGTACTTCGGGTCGGTCTTGTGCGCGACGGCAACGTCGCGCGCGAAGAGTGCCTTGAGCGACCGCAGGATGTTTGCCCCGCCGCCACCAGTGCTGATGAGAAGAATATTCATTGCGCACCTGTCTGTTTCACATCGGCCAAACCAATCGGCACGACGACCCACTTACCCGCGGCCCGGATTCGACCGCTGATGACAACGTGATTTCCCAGGGCCCGCATCACGCGATCGACGTCGTACTCCACGTTGCGCTTGTGATCGACCAGATTCGGGTATCGCCGCCCGGCGCCGGGTGCGATGCGGATCTCGAGTTGTTGCACGCGCCGAATGAATCGCAGCTCCACCTGAATGGGCGGCACACTCGACGACGGGTCGATCAGAGGTCGCGCAAACGCGCTGACGAACTGCTCTCCGGCACGTTGAATGACCGGCGGGATGGCAGGTGGCATCCGTAAGTCAACCGCGGTGTATATCAACACCATCAACACAGCCGCGGCGACCATCGTCGCGGTGAAGACGAAGTCCCCCTGCGACCCAGGAGACAGCGCCGGAGTTGGAAGTGCCGACGCGACTGCCAGCGGTGCTGAGGTGATGGCTGGGCCTGCCGGCACGATCGTCGGCGAGACCGCCGGTGCTGGCGACACGACAACCGGTGCGTCCGCGAGAGGAGTACTCCGTGTCGCTGCAATCGCAACGCATGCCTCCCACTGCGTGCTGAGATGCCAATAGTGTGACTTCGGCACGAACAGCTGTCGCACGGGATCCCGGACTTGAAAGGCCGGGGAATAGGCGGCGGCGGGATTGCCCGTCAACCGACGGGCGAGGCGAGACGGAGTGTCACCGCGACGGATCGGCGAACAGACAAACTGCTGGCCTTCCACGAAGGCCGGCGCGGCGCAGAGAAACAGGACCACCAACGCCGCGAGCTGTCGGTTGCACGGTGTTCCATCCATAACGCCACACAGTGCCGAATCAATCGCGGTCTCACCGGCCGCAGGACGCCAAGTGCAGACAAACGATCGCCGCGGACCCGGGGAGCGGATGGGCTAGGCAGGCAGGACCGATCAAAGCCTACCACCGCGGCGCCGAGCGAAACCAGACGTTTTGAGTAGCCGTCGGACGGCGAGCACTGCCTGAGCCGTTGATTCGTCCAGAGGGGCTGGCCGGAGGTTCTGGGCCGGAGGGCTTTCTAAGCCGGGCGGCGCGTCTCGCCTGTCGGCTCATCGCGAACAACTACGCGCCCTGGCCAGGCGCGCCGTAGTTTCCGCGTGACTGCAAAGAAACGAAGGCGGGCCGGACGCGCTCACACGATCTCGCCGCGCTCCGCGTCCCACGTGACCCGCCGTCCCTCCCGGTGCGCGGTGCGCCATCCGGCACGTGATGGCGGACCGGAAGGCGATCTCGAACGGGCAGTTCGGCTCCTGGCGGCTTCGTGGTAAACAAGCTGCGACGGTGACTTCAATCGACGCAACACAACGCAAACTGATCGTCGGCATCGTAATGGCGACGCTGATAGCGCTCGCCATCGTGATCGCCGACTTGGCGAGCGGCGGCCGCCCTGATCCGCCGACGCTGCGCGCCGCAGCGATCCTGCTCGATGGTGCCTGGCGATTCCATGCCGGCGATGACCCTGGCTGGGCGGACCCGAATACCGATGATTCCAGTTGGGAGACCATCGACCTGACCGCCGCGCCCGGCAGCCACGACGGCGACGTGGGTCTGCCCGATTACGTGGGCGGGTGGATGGCGCACGGTCATCCCGGCTATCACGGCTACGCGTGGTACCGGCGCGCGGTAACGGTGCCGGCGGGACACACCTCCTGGGAGATCCTCGGGCCGACACTTGTCGAGGACGGCTACGAACTGTATTGGAACGGCCAACGGCTGGGCGGGTCGGGCCGGCTCGGTCCAGCCCCGCGCGTCGTCGGCACACGGCCGCTGCGGTTTGCCCTTCCCGGCGACGCGGCGGGCACCCGTGGCGTGCTCGCCGTCCGCGCCTACAAGCTTCCCGGCGGGGCCGGCGCGGACGGTGGCGGCATGCACAGCGCGCCCATACTGGCTCCGCGGCCGATCAGCGACGCGCTCCACCGCGCACAATGGCAGCGAACCATCGCCGGTTACATCGTCGAAGTGATCGAACCGATCGCCATGTTGGCGGTCATCGGCCTGGTGTTCGGGTGCTGGCCTCGCAGCAGCCAGAAGGGTTTTCTGATCTTCGCCAGCGTCGCGCTTGCGCTCATGGCAGCCAGGCGGCTCAACAATGCGCTCGTGGCATGGACGGATCTGATGGATCTGGTTACCTACGCGTGGCTGGCGTCAGTGATGTGGGTGCCGATCGTGGCCGCCTGGATGCTGGCCTGGAACCCTGTCTCTTATACACATCTCCGAGCCCACGAGACCCGC
>JBKPSY010000251.1:0-15171 GCA_046735235.1 Acidobacteriota bacterium
GACATGGTCCGCGTGATGGTCAGCGCGTTCGAGTTGAGCCACCTGCCGAATCGCGTCGAGCTGCGGCTGAAGTCGACCGGGCGGGTGATTGGCTACACGCTCTCGCTGATTCGCGACGAGGCGGGCGAGATCGCCGGGGCGGCGCTCTTCTTCAAGGACCTGACGCGAGTCGAGCAGCTCGAGGAACGCGAGCGGCTCCGGGATCGGCTCGCGGCGCTCGGCGAGATGGCCGCGGCCATGGCGCACGAGCTGAAAAACCCGCTCGCGGGCATCGAGGTGATGGCCGGTCTGCTGCGGCGGAAGGTGGGCGATTCGCCCGACGCGCAGTCGATCATCGCCGACATCATCAGCGAAGCGAAGATGGCGAACTCCACGGTCGTCGAGATGCTCGATTACGTGCGGCCGGTCCGGCTGGAGCGCGGTCGAACGGCGATCGCGCAGGTGCTGCACACGGCCGTGTCGATGGCCGAGAGCAAGGCGCGCCGAGGCGACGTCGACGTGGAGCTCGCGGTGCCGGAGGACCTGCCGGCGATCCAGGGCGACGAGCACCAGCTCTGTCAGGTGTTCACGAACCTGGTGATCAACGCGTTCGAGGCCATGAACGGCCAGGGGCGCATCCGGATTTCGGCGTGGGCGGGCACCGTCGAACAGGAGCACACGCAGCGCGGCGATGGGCTGGCGAGCGTGCCGATGCTGATCGTCGAGATTGCCGACGACGGCCCCGGGATTCCGGACGAGTTGAAGGACCGCGTGTTCAACGCGTTCTTCACGACGAAGGCGCAGGGGTCGGGCCTCGGGCTGGCGATCGTGCGGAAGATCATCGACGCCCACGACGGCCGGATCGACGTGACGAGCTCGAGCGGCCAGGGCACGCGCTTCACGGTGACGTTGCCGGTCTCGGCCGGCGACGAGTGGTTCCAGTAGGGCGGGACCTGCAGCCGGGGAGCCCCGGCAGTGATGTTCGTAGCAGCGAACCCCGGGTTCGCCCATTGAGGACAGATATGGGTCGCATTCTCATCGCTGACGATCACGACGCGCTCCGGCGCGGACTCCTCCGCGCGTTGACGGAGGCCGGGCACGACGTGGACGAGGCGCCCAACGGCAACGCCGCGATCGAGAAGCTCCACGAGAGCTACTACGACGTCGTTCTGAGCGACCTGAAGATGGGCGGCAGCGACGGCATCGAAGTCCTCAAGACGACCAAGGCGCTGCACCCGACGACCGCCGTGATCCTCATGACGGCGTTCGGCTCGGTGAACACCGCCGTCGAGGCGATGAAGGTCGGCGCGTTCGACTATGTCCAGAAGCCGTTCGAAATCGAGGAGATGGAGCTCAAGATCGAGAAGGCCCTCGAGCTCCGTCGGATGCGGCACGAGCTGGACTACCTGCGCCACACCCAGCAGGACATCTACAACTTCGAGCACATCATCGGCAGCAGCGGCGCGCTCCAGCGCGTGCTGAGCGTCGTGAAGAAGGTGGCCAAGAGCAACACGACGGTGCTGATTCGGGGCGAGACGGGTACGGGCAAGGAGCTCATCGCCGGCGCGATTCACCACAACTCGCTGCGTGCGAATCGCAACTACGTGAAGGTGAACTGCGCAGCGTTGCAGGAGAACCTGCTCGAGTCGGAGCTGTTCGGCCACGAGAAGGGCGCGTTCACCGGCGCCGACAAGCAGCGCATCGGGCGCTTCGAGCAGAGCGACGGCGGGAGCCTGTTCCTGGACGAAATCGGGGACATGAGCCCCAGCACGCAGGCCAAGATCCTGCGCGTGCTGCAGGAGCACGAGTTCGAGCGGCTGGGCGGCACCAGAACGCTGCGCGTGGATGTCCGCCTCGTCGCGGCGACCAACCGCGACCTGGCCGCGATGGTCGCGGCCGGCCAGTTTCGCGAGGACCTGTACTACCGGCTGAACGTCGTCTCGATCGAGATGCCGCCGCTGCGCGAGCGCAAGGAGGACGTGCAGGCGCTGGCGCAATTCTTCATCAAGCGGTTCTCCGCCGAGCTGAAGAAGAAGATCGAGGCGCTCGACGGCGAGGCGCTGAAGCTCTTGATGCGCTACAACTGGCCGGGCAACATCCGCGAGCTCGAGAATTCGATCGAGCGGGCGATGCTGCTCACGGAAGGCGATCACATCACGGCCGACGATCTGCGGCTCGGCGAGGTCGCGACGACGCAAACCGCGCGGGACGCGCAGACGCCGGTGAAGATCCCGCCGTCAGGCATCCCGCTCGAGGACATCGAGCGCGCCGCGCTGGTCGAGGCGCTGAAGATGTCGAACTGGGTGCAGAAGGACGCGGCGGAACTGCTCTCGATCAGCCCGCGCGTGATGAACTACAAGATCAAGACGCTCGGTATCGAGTTCCCCAGAGGACGGCGCCCGCAACCCGTGGAAGCAGAGCCTATCGCGAGCTAGATTTCGCGAAGCGCTCGAGTCTCCGCGAAGAAAGGACACCTGGATTTCGGGATTCTTGGGATTGCGAAGAACACGTCGGTTCTGAATCCAAGAAATCCCAGAATCCAGGTGTCTATGTTTGTCCGTTCAATCCGACAACATCCTCAAGTGGCGGCTCCAAGCTGCCGCATCAGGTCCGCCGCGTCGTAGTCGTCCCAGCCCTCTGCGCACTTGCCGTCGGCGACGCGCACGAGCGTGAGGCCGGAGATCTCGATCGGGCGGCCGGACGGCCTCGGCATGCCATCGGCGACGCCTGTGTGCGTGCCGCGCGCGACCCACTGCACGGCGACCATGTCACGGCCTTCGGCGCAGTGCTTGACGTCGACGTGCATGTCCGGGATGGCCGCCACCAGCGCCTTGTGAAAGATCTCGAACTCGGCCGGGCTGCGGCGACTGCCTTCCGGACCGTGCGAGACCATGTCGGGTGTGGCCAGGCGGTGAATCGCTCTCGAGTCGTGCTTGTTCCAGACGGTCTCGAACCACTCGCACGCGACGTTTTGCTTCGGACCCATGGGCGCCTCCGCACAGGCAAAGTGCGACATGCAAAGTGCGAAGTGGAAGCGTGCACCCGGCCGGCGCCGGGCGCAAGGTACTTTCAGCGGTCGTTGGGCGTGCGCTTGCCGCGTGACGCCCGGGGATGCGCCTGACGGTAGACGTCCAGCAAATAGGCGGAATTCACGTGGGTGTAGCGCTGGGTGGTGCTGAGCCGCGCGTGCCCGAGCATCTCCTGGATGCCTCGCAGGTCGGCCCCGCGCTCGAGCAGGTGCGTCGCAAACGAATGCCGGAGCGCGTGCGGCGAGATGCCGAAGCGGGCGCTGCACATCGCGACGTACTTGCGGACGAGCCGATGAATACTTCTCGCGCCGAGCCGCTGCCCTCGATAGTTCACGAACAGCGGGTGCTCCGCCCCCCTGCCTCTCGCCCCTCCTGCCCTCCCCGCCCCGTCGAGCCGCACCATCTGCGCGCGGTCGGCCATGTAGGCGCGAATGGCATCCGCCGCGGTCTGGTTGAGCGGCACGAGCCGTTCCTTGCGTCCCTTGCCCAGCACGCGGACCACGCGTGCGTTCAGGTTGAGATCGTCGAGGTCGAGACCGACGAGCTCGCTCAGCCGCAGGCCGGACGCGTAGAACAGCTCGAGGATCGCCTGGTCGCGGCGCCCGAGCGGGGTCCCACGATCCGGCATCTCGAGCAGCCGGTTCATCTCGTCGATCGACAGGTGCGCCGGAATCGTCTGCTCGCGCTTCGGCGAGGCGGCCAGCGCCGACGGGTCCTGCTCGATGATCCCTTCGCGGCGCAGCCACCGTGCGAACGTCCGAATCGCGGCCAGCTTTCGCGCAGCGCTCGCGCGAGAGACGCCCTGTTGGAACAGGACGCCGAGGTAGAGCCGCACGTTGTCTGGTGAAAAGTCCGCCGCCGTGAGCGACGGGCGCGGCCGCTTACCCGCCGCGGCCACGGCCGTCACGAACTGCTCGAGATCGCTTTCGTACGCGCGGACGGTGTGGCCGGATGCGTTGCGGTTGTACTGGAGATGATCGGCGAAGTCGGCAATCGCGCGCCGCAGCGTGCCGCGGTCCTCGTCCTTCCCGTCGCGGGACGATCGCCCGCCGCGCGGCGGACGTCCAGGCATGTCAGCCCCGCACTCCGGTCAACTCGGCGATGTCCGGCACCGCGGCCACGGTGCGTCCCGAGAGCCAGTCGCGGAGCACCGCAAGGGCGCGCGCGGAGATCGCCTGCTTCCGATCGGCGCCTTTCTTCGGCCGCTCGCCCGGGACGTCGTCCCACGGCGCCATGATGCCGAACGTGATGTTCGACGGCTGATAGTGCTTCGCGTCTGCGTGTGACACGTAGTAGGCCAGCGCGCCGATCGCCGTCGTGCGCGGCGGCGACGCGGGCGCCTCTCCGAGCGCCAGCGCCGCGGCGTTGCGGCCGGCGAGCAGTCCCGACGCGGCAGACTCGACGTACCCCTCGACTCCGCTCACCTGCCCCGCGAAGAAGAGGTCATCGCGGCGACGCGACTGCCACGTGTCGCGCAGCACGGTCGGGCCGTTGATGTAGGTGTTGCGGTGGACCATGCCGAGACGCACGAACTCTGCGTTCTCGAGGCCCGGGATCAGCCTCAGGACACGTGCCTGATCGGCCCACTTGATCTGTGTCTGGAACCCGACCAGGCTCCAATGGTCGCCGGCCAGCGTGTCCTGGCGCAGTTGCACGACCGCGTACGGACGCCGTCCCGTGCGTGGATCGGTGAGGCCAACTGGCTTCATGGGACCGAATCGCGGCGTGTCGTGTCCGCGATGCGCCATCACCTCGATCGGCAGGCAGCCCTCGAAGAACGTCGCCTTGTCGAAGTCGCGGACCGTCGCCGATTCTGCGGAGACGAGCGCCTCGTAGAACCGCTCGTACTCCTCTTTCGTCATCGGGCAGTTCAGGTAGTCGCCCTGGCCGTCGTCCACGCCGCATGCCTGATCGGACTGAACCGGCAGACCTGCCCGACCCGACGGACCTGACTGAACCGGATTCCGCGCGTCCTTGTCCCAGCGGCTCTGACGGAACACCTTCGAGCGATCGATGGAATCTGCGTGGACGATCGGACTGATCGCGTCGTAGAACGACAGGTGCTCCGCGCCGACGAAGCGGACGATGTCCGCGGAGAGCGCATCGGAGGTCAGCGGGCCGGTCGCGATGATCCAGGGCGAGCCGTCTGGCTCGGGCACGGCGGTGATCTCGCCGCGCGTCAGCGTGATCAGCGGGTGGGACGACACGGCCTCGGTGACGACCGACGAGAAGCGGACACGATCGACCGCAAGGGCGCCGCCGGCGGGCACCCGCGCGGCGTCAGCGCCGCGCATCACGATCGAGCCGAGGCGGCGCATTTCTTCCTTGAGGAGGCCGACAGCGTTTTCGAGCGAGTCGCCGCGGAAGGAGTTGCTGCAGACGAGCTCGGCGAGCTGGTCCGTCTTGTGGACGAGCGTCGGCCGCACGGGCCGCATCTCGTGCAAGACGACCGGGACGCCCCGTGAGGCGACCTGCCAGGCGGCTTCAGAACCCGCGAGCCCGCCACCGATGATATGGACCTTCACGATGACTCGATGGAGAAAGGAAGAATGAAGACTGAAGAATGAATGGCGTTCGTAGGGTCGAACTTCAGTTCGGCCCTTCTTCATTCTTCATTTTGCATTCTTCATCACGAAACCGCCGCCGCCGTCTTGCGCTTCCGTGCTCCCGGCGAGCCGCGGCGCGCCGTCTTCGCCTTCTTCGGCGCCCCGGCACGGGCCGCCAGCAGCTCGACCGCCTGCTCCATCGTCAGCTGATCGGGGCTCGCGTCCTTCGGCAGCGACGCGTTCGTCGTGCCGTCGGTGACGTAAGGCCCATAACGCCCGGCCAGCAGGTTCACGGGAGCGCCGCTCTGCGGATGCGGACCGAGCGCTCGCAACACGGCCTTCGCGCCGGACTGACGGCGACGCGACTTCTTCGGCTGCGCGAGGAGATCGAGCGCCTCCTGGAGCGTGACCGTGAAGAGCTGCTCCTCGTTGTCGAGCGAGCGGTATTCGGTGCCGTGCTTGACGTACGGGCCGAAGCGCCCGGGGCTGGCGATGACCGACCCGCCCTCGGGATGCGAGCCCAGCTCGCGCGGCAGCGAGAGCAGCCGCAGCGCATCCTCGAGCGTCACGGACTGCTCCGTCATGCTGCTGAACAGCGACGCGCGCTTCGGCTTGGCGGCCTTCTTGTCGTTCGACATCTCGCCGAGCTGCACGTACGGGCCGAAGCGTCCGCTCATCACGTAGACGGCGAGACCGGTCTCTGGATCGGTCCCGAGCTCACGCGGTCCCTGCGCCTTGGCGTTGAGCGACCGCACGGCCGCCTCGACGGTGAGGTCCGCGGGCGCCTGGTCCTCCGGCAGCGACGCGGTGTTGCCTTCGCCGCCCTCGCCGCGTTGCAGGAACGGGCCGTACCGGCCGATGCGGACGCGGATCGGCAGGTTCGTGTCCGGGTCGGTCCCGACGTCGATAGACGTGTACTCGATCTCGGAGGTCTTCTGGTCGATCAGCGTCTCGAGCCCCTTGTGCTTGTCGTCGCCGCGGTAGAACGCGCGCACGAAGTCGAGCCACTCGCGCTCGCCGTTGCTGATCGCGTCGAGGACCTCTTCCATGTCGGCCGTGAACCCCACGTCGACGTAGTCCGAGAAGTGCCGCCGGAGCAGCTCCGTCACCGCGAAGGCCGTGAACGACGGCACGAGGGCCTTGCCCTGCCGGAAGACGTACCCGCGGTTCTGGATGGTCTGGATAATCGACGCGTAGGTCGACGGACGCCCGATGCCGGCGGCTTCCAGCTCCTTGATGAGCGCGGCCTCGGTATAGCGCGCCGGCGGCAACGTTTCGTGCCGCTTCGGGTCGAGCCCGACGTACGCCAGCCCCTCTTTCCCGGACGGCATCACCCCTGACGCGTAGACCCGATCGCCGACGCGGCACGTCGGCAGAATCGTCTCCTGATCCTCGAGCTCGGCTTCTGGATCATCGCTGCCCTCGACGTACGCCCGCCGGAACCCGGCGAACTCGATGGCCTTGCCCGACGCCGTGAAGATCGCCGCCCCGTCGCCGCCCGCCTGTGCCGTGATCTCGAGCGCCGTCTTGATGACGCGCGCATCCACCATTTGCGACGCCATCGTCCGCTTCCAGATCAGGTCGTAGAGCTTCAGCTCGTCCGGCTCGAGGAGCGACGCCAGCTTCTGTGGTGTCTGCCGGAAGTCGGTCGGCCGAATCGCTTCGTGCGCTTCCTGCGCGTTCTTGACCTTGGTCTGATAGCGCCGGGGGCTGTCGTAGAAGTCCCCGCCGAACATGTCCCGAATCACACGGGCCGACTCGGTGATCGCCTTCTCGCTCAGCGTGGTGGAGTCGGTGCGGTGATACGTGATGAGGCCTTCGATCTCGCCGTTGCCGATCTCCATGCCCTGGAAGAGCCGCTGGGCGATCTGCATCGTGCGGCCCGTCGAGAACCCCAGCTTTCTGCTGGCTTCTTGCGTCAGCGTGGATGTCGTGAACGGCGGCGCAGGACGCTCGACGCCGGGGCGCGCCTCCACGGACGTGACCGTCCAGGGAAGATTGCCCTCGAGCACCCCGGCAAGACGCGACGACGCGTCCCCGTCCAGGTGCCGCACGCCACGCGATTTCAGCGCGCCGGTCGACGAGTCGAAGTCCTTGCCGGTCGCGATCCTCGCATCGCCCAGCTTCACGAGCGTCGCCGGAAACTCGCGGCCCTCTCCCGTGAGACGCGCTTCAAGATCCCAGTAAACGCTGCTCCGGAACGCGCGCCTCGCTTCCTCGCGCTCGACGATCAGCCGGACCGCGACGCTCTGCACGCGACCGGCGCTCAGCCCGGTCTGCACCTTCTTCCACAACACCGGCGACAGCGAATAGCCGTACAGCCGGTCGACGATGCGCCGGCTTTCCTGGGCGCGGACGAGGCTCTCGTTGATCTGCCGCGCGTTGGCGATGGCCTCGTTGACGGCTTCCTCGGTGATTTCGTGGAACTCGATGCGCTTGACCGGAATCTTCGGCTTGAGCACTTCGCTCAGATGCCAGCTGATCGACTCCCCTTCACGGTCAGGGTCGGTCGCGAGCAGGACTTCGGAGGCGTCCTTGAGCGCGGCCTTCAGTTTGGAGACGTTGGCTTTCTTGTCGGCCGGAACGACGTAATACGGAGTGAAGTCGCCTTCGACGTCCACGCCCATGCGGCCCCAGGGCTTGTCTTTAATCCCCGGCGGGATCTCCTTGGCCGATTCGGGCAGGTCGCGGATGTGGCCAACGCTCGCCATGACGGAGTAGCGGTTCCCGAGGAAGCGCTCCAACGTCCGGGCTTTGGCCGGCGACTCGACAATTACAAGTGGTTTAGCCATAAAGACTTCCGGCCACGCCCGTGACGTCGATCACGGACGCGGCCTCTCGCTACGTTATCACTTTCCCCGGACGGCGCACGAACCTGCTCCCGGGTTGGCGGGCAGCCAGACCGCCCATTTCAAGCTCGGTCAGCCGGACGAGAATGGCGCTCGGCGCAAGCCCGGTGCGGCTGACGAGGTCGTCGACGTCGCGCGGCTCGTCGACGTCGAGCGCCGCCAGAACAGGGTCTGCGTCCTGGGATCCCGCGGGCTGTCCGGTGATCGCCGCGGCCGGTTCAAGCCACGGCATCGCGCCCGACAACGCGCGCAGCACGTCCTCGGCAGACTCGACGAGCGTGGCGCCGTCGCGCAGCAGTGCGTGGGCGCCCCGGTTACGACCGGACAGCACCGGCCCAGGCACCACCATGACTTCGCGACCTTGTTCGAGGGCGCAGGCGGCCGTAATCAGCGACCCGCTCTTCTCTCCCGCTTCCACGACGATGACCGCGCGCGAGAGACCAGAGATGATGCGGTTTCTGAGCGGGAAATGGAGCGGCAGCGGGGGCGTCCGCGGCGGAAATTCGGAGATGACCGCGCCATGCGCCGCCACGGCATCGGCCAGCGGGCCGTGCTCCGCTGGATAGATCTGGTCCAGACCGCATCCGAGGACGGCGATGGTCTCGCCACCGCCATCGATCGCACCCTGGTGTGCGCGACCGTCGCAGCCGCGCGCCAGTCCACTGACGATGCAGAGGCCGTGGCGGACGAGGGAGGCGGCCAGTCCGTGCGCGATCTCCAGCGCCGCCGACGAGGCCGCGCGCGAGCCGATGACCGCCACGCTCGGACGCTCGGGCAGCCGCCCGCGGACCCACAGCCCGATGGGCGGGTCGGCGATCGACGACAGCAAGCCGGGGTATCCCGGCTCGTCCAGAGCTAAGTAGGTCAGGCCGAGCCGGCGGCTCGTGTCGAGCGCTACTCGAGCCAGGCGCTTCAGGTCGTTGGCCGCGCCGGCATGGTCGAGCCATTCGAGTGCGGTTTCCAAACGCCCATCGGCGGCGTCGGCGCAGGCAACCGCGGCCGCGAGCTGGTAGCGGGAAGACGGAAGGAAGGAGAGGGCGACGAGGTCGATGCGCTGCACGGGGGACGACTCCCGAGCTCCGACCTCCTCGACGCACATTGTAAGGGCTTACGTGGCGCGTGGACACGGCAAAGTGGACAATTCGGCCCCGCTGGTCGTGATCCCACGGCCTTTTGCGCCATTCGCCGTCGAACCGTCGTGGTATATGGCTTGCTCTCGCAATCCTGAGGCCCATGCGACCTTGCGGGTTCGGGGTCGCCTCCGTATAGTGGGAACCATTCCAGCTATGCATCTTCGACAGATTCTCGCCGCGGCCTTGCTCGTCGTGTCGGTGTCGGCGCCCGCGGTGGCGAAGGACGCGCGCGACGCCGCGAAGAAGCACGTCGAGTTCGGGATCACGGTGGCGCAGAAGGGGCTCTGGCGGGAAGCGATTTACCGTTGGGAGCAGGCCGCGAAGATCGACCCCAACTACCCCGCGGCGTTCAACAACCTGGCGATCGCGTACGAGCACGAGGGCCAGTTCGAGAAGGCGCGCAAGGCGTACGAGCGCGCGCTCGAGCTCGAGCCCGACAACCAGCTCATTCGCCAGAATTACGAGCTCTTCAAGGAAATCAATGACCGCACGAACCGCCGCGGCAGTCGCTAGCCTCGCGCTCGCGCTCACCGTGAGCGCGTGCAACGACGTGTACGAGGTGCCGATCGAGACGCCCATCCAGCCGAAGATGGACGTCTCGCCGTTTCAGCGCGTGCTCATCGCCGGCTTCCTGGCTGGCGGCTCCGAAGACGTGGACGCCAACCTCGAGACGGTGCGGCTGTTGCGCAGTCAACTGCGGTCGAAGTCGCAGCTGAAGGTCATCGACGCCGACGTGCTTCCGCTGCTGGAACTGGCCAACGAGCAGCGCACCGACAAGGGCGAGACCAGCGCCACCGGGGCGTCACCGTCGACGGCAGCACCGGCGGGAGGCCCGACGCCCGCCTCGAACACCACGACGCAGCCGCCGCCCAAGGCGAAGGAAGTCCAGCAGGCGCGGATCAAGGACGAGAAGGACCTCGAGCCGCTCGAAGGGATTTTCGCCAACGTCGACTTCTGGAAGAAGATCGGCGAGGAATACCAGAACCCGCTGATCGTCACCGGCTCGGTGCTGTTCACCGCCCATGCGCGTTCGGGCTTCGTCCAGCGTGAGCAAGAAGTAATCGACCAGCTTGGGCGCCGGCGGGTGGTCCCGGTGCGCACCTATATGGAGCGCAAGGGGTTCATCCTGCAGCCGAAGTTCATCTTCATCGACGGGCGCACAGGGACGACGATCTACTCAGAGGGATACAAGGAAGAAGTGTTGTACAGCCCGCAGCAGACCACGCCGGCGCTGTCGTCCTACTTCGAGTTGATGGACCGTCTGGTCCCGAGTTTCCTGAGCACGCTGAGTACCCAGAGGATCAAAGGGTCGCGGGTACTCATGAAGTAAGGTCCATGGGTCCATGGGTCCATAGGTGCATGGGATGGGCGAGTCTCGACGGACATATCCCATGGACTCATGCACTTATCCGCCCATGAACCGTTGGGCCGCCACCCTTTACCGCCCGCGGGAATCCTGCTAGACTAAGTCCTTTGTCCCCGGCCCGTTCGGGGCTTCAGGGGCACAGGTTTCGAAGGAGTCTGCTCGTGTACGCGATTATCCAGAGCGGCGGACGGCAGGTCCGGGTCTCCCCCGGCGCCACGGTTGACGTGGACCATTTCATCGGCAAGGCCGGCGACGAAGTGTCCGTCACCAGCGTGTTGTTCGTTGGCAAGGACGGCGGCGACATCGTGATCGGCGCGCCGTTTGTGTCGGGCGCCAAGGTCGTGGCCGTCATCGAGGGCGAGAGCCGCGGCCCGAAGATTCGCGTGTTCAAGAAGAAGCGCAGGAAGGGCATGCGCCGGACACGCGGCCACCGCAGCGTCTACACCCGGCTGCTGGTGAAGGAGATTGTGATCTAGTCATGGCACACAAAAAGGGTCAAGGCTCTTCGCGCAACGGCCGCGACAGCAACTCGCAGCGGCTCGGCGTCAAGAAGCACGACGGCAACATCGTCACCGGCGGATCGATCCTGGTGCGCCAGCGCGGACGCCGCTTCCGGCCGGGGCTCAACGTCGGTCTCGGCAAGGACGACACGCTGTTCGCCAAGGTCGGCGGCAAGGTGAAGTTCGAGGACCACGGGGCGCGCGGACGCTACATCAGCGTTCATCCGGTCGCGGAGTAACGGGCCGGCATCGAATGTGAGGCGGCGTCGCCGAGGGGCACGCCGCCTTTTTTGTTTGCGGCCGATCTGTCCGACCCGCCCGACCTGACCGATCCGCAAGACCCGCCCAACCTGAGTGACCAGGCCTTATTCATGTTCGTCGACGAAGTCGAAATCGAAGTCGCTGCCGGGGACGGCGGACGCGGGGCGATGAGCTTCCGCCGGGAGAAGTTCATCCCGCGCGGCGGGCCCGACGGCGGCGACGGCGGCAACGGCGGCTCGGTGTATCTCGTCGCCAGCCCGCACGTGAATACCCTCGTCAATTACCGCTTCCATCCCAAGCACGCGGCCGGGCGCGGCGGTCATGGGTCGGGCGCCAACCGCACTGGCGCCGCGGGCGGCGACATCGTGCTCGACGTGCCCATCGGCACGCTCGTGTACGCCAAGCGCGTCATCGACGAGGCCCAGGCCGTCGAGTTCGGCCACGAACCCGAGGACTTCGAGATCGTCGCGGATCTCTCGGAGGCCGGGCAGCGCGCGCTCATCGCGCGCGGCGGCAAGGGGGGGCTCGGCAACGCGCACTTCGCGACGTCCACGAACCGCGCGCCGCGAAAGTGGCAGCCCGGCCTGCCCGGCGAAGTTTTCACGCTGCGGCTCCACCTGAAGCTGCTCGCCGACGTGGGCCTTGTCGGTTATCCCAACGCCGGCAAGTCGACGCTCATCTCGCGGATCTCCGCGGCGAAGCCCAAGATCGCCGATTACCCGTTCACGACCCTGACGCCGAACCTGGGCGTCGTCACGCTGAGCGACGAACGCAGCTTCGTCGTCGCCGACGTACCCGGGCTGATCGAGGGCGCGCACGAAGGCCACGGGCTTGGCGACAAGTTCCTGAAGCACCTCGATCGCACGAAGGTCCTGATCTTCCTGGTCGATGTCTCCGGGATGTCGGGACGGGATCCCGTGGCGGACCTCGACGTGCTGCGCCGCGAGCTCGCGCTCTTCAGCGAGGACCTCGCATCGAAGCCGCAACTCGTCGCGGCGACGAAGATGGACGCGGTCACCGAGGACGCCGAGCAGGTCGGCGCGCTCGAAGCACGGGCGCGCGAGCTGGATGTGCCGTTCTTCCGGATCTCATCAGCGGCAGGCACGGGTCTCGATGCACTGGTCGAAGCGGCGTGGTCGCACATCGCCGCCGCGCGCGTCATCGCTGCACCTGAACCTCCCACTCGGAATCTGCACCCGGAACCCGGAACCCTGAACCCTGAACCCTGAACCCTGAACCCTGAACCCGAAACGCTGACCCCGGAACCTTGAACCCGCAACCCTGCACCCTGCTCCCCTGTCCCACTTCCTGCTATCCTGACCCGAGAGAATGTCGCGTCCACGACGCATCGGCCTGCTCGGGGGCACGTTCGACCCGATTCACCTGGGTCATCTCGCGCTGGCGACGACCGCTCGGACGGCGCTTGCCCTCGACGAAGTGCGGGTCGTGCCGTCGCGCGTGCCGCCGCACCGGCCGCAGCCAGGCGCCTCGGTCTACCATCGCTTCGCGATGGCCGCTCTGGCCGCAACCGGCGATCCCCAGCTCATCGTCGACGACATCGAAGCGCAGGATCCGGATCGGTCTTACACCGCAGTCACGCTGCGTCGGCTCCATGCGTCAGGGCTGTCCCCGGCGCAGATTTTCTTCATCGCGGGCGCTGATGCGTTTGCGGAAATTGCCACGTGGCGCGACTACCCGCACGTGCTCGAGGCCGCGCACTTCGTCGTGATCTCGCGCGGCGGACGCACCGCTTCGTCCATGCGAACGACGCTCCCGGAGCTGGCGTCGAGGATGATTCTGGTCCCGGCAACGGGTGGGGCTGCCGCAGCGGACCTCGCGCAACCGTCGGTGTTGCTGATCGATACGCCGATTCCAACCGTCTCGTCGACGGCCATCCGCGCGCGCGCCGCCGAAGGCCTCTCGCTCGAGGGGCTCGTGCCGCCCGCGGTTGCGGACTACATCACGAGACACGATCTCTATCGGAGAGTGCCACTGACCAGCGGGCCGGGTGGCGCGGCCAGGGAGTTGCATGAGCAAGAAAGCGTCTAGGAAATCCGCCGCCGCCTCGATGCCCGCGGAAGTCTTCGCGGCCGTGCAGGCCGCGGCGTCCAAGAAGGCCGAGCAACTCACGGTGCTCGATCTTCGAAAGGCAGCCGGCTTCACCGATTTCTTCGTGATCGCGACGGGGGCCAATGCCCGGCAGATCCGCGCGATTGCCGAGGCCGTCGAGGAGGCGCTGTTGAAGCTGAAAGCGAAGCCTTCGCACACCGAAGGCTACGAGCGGACCGAATGGATCCTGCTCGACTACTTCGACTTCGTCGTCCACGTCTTCAGCGGGGAAACCCGCGCCTTCTACGGGCTGGAACGGCTGTGGGGCAGCGCCACCTCCATCGACCTGACCGCGCTTCTCGACCGGCCCGCTCCCCAGCGCGCGTAGCCGCCCGGCTGCCGGCGCTGGTCACGCGCAGCGCGGCCATGCGCGCGCTGGCTGCGGCGCTGCAGCGCTATGCGCGGGCCGACGCGAACGTGCTCGTCACCGGCGAGACCGGCGTCGGCAAGGATCTCGTCGTCCGCCTGCTTCACGATCTCAGCGTCCGGCGGCGCGAGCCGTTCGTCGTCGTGGACTGCCCCGTCCTTGCGCCCGCCCTGATCGAGGCGGAGCTCTTCGGGCAGGAGCTCGGCGCCTTCACAGACGCGACCGTGGCGCGCCCTGGACGCTTTGAGCTTGCCGGCGAGGGCACGCTCTATCTCGATCGCGTCGACGAACTGCCGGTGGAAGCGCAGGGCAAGCTGCTGCGTCTGGTCGAACAGAAGCAGGTCGAGCGCCTGGGATCGAGCGTCTCGGTCCCCGTCCGCGCACGCATCGTCGCGTCGGCATCGAGCGACATGGACCGCGCGGTCCGCGAGGGACGGTTCCGCACGGATCTCTTTCACCGGCTTCGCGTGCTTCCGCTGTACGTGCCGGCGTTGCGCGAGCGCGCCGGAGACCTGCCGGCGCTCGTCCGGCGACTGCTGGCGGACCTCTCCGAATCGGCCGACCGTGTTCCCAAGGTGACAGCCGGCGCCATGGCCGCGCTCGCCGCCTACGACTGGCCCGGCAACGTGCGCGAGCTCCGACACGTGCTCGAGCGCGCGGTGATGGCGGGCGCCACGAAAACTCTCGACGTTGCCGACCTGCCGGCGGAGCTCGTGTCGCCGGAGCGCACGGCGGCGGGTATCTCCGCGGCTCGCCCTACGCTCGACGATCTCGAGCGCCAGTACATCGAGTTCATTCTTCGCGAGACGAAGGGCAATCAGTCGCGCGCCGCGTCGGTCCTCGGGATCAGCCGGAAGTCGCTTTGGGAAAAGCGAAAGCGCTGGGAGGCGGACTCCTAGTCGGACTTCGACTTCAGACTACGGATTACGGACCTCGTGAGACGCTGACCCCTGGTTCCTGATCCCTGGCCCCTGATCCCCTGATTCCTCCCGTGCTCTCCCTGGCCGCCGTTTCCGACGCCCTCATCTCCAC
>JBKPSY010000252.1:0-6171 GCA_046735235.1 Acidobacteriota bacterium
ACCGACCCACCGACCCACAGACCCACCCACCCACCGACCCACAGACCCACCGACCCACGAACCTACAGCCCCGCCGCAGCCGCCTGCCGCCCGGGCGCCTCGGTCAATCGCCCCGGCAGCAGCACCACGAACGTCGCGCCCGTGCCAGGACCGTCGCTCTTCGCCTCGACGCTGCCGCCGTGCGCCTCGGCGAGCTCGCGCACGATCGCGAGCCCGATGCCCAGGCCGCGCACGCCCCGCATCTCGTTCTCGTCGCCCTGCGTGAATCGTTCGAACACATGCGGCAGAAACGCCGGCTCGATGCCGCGGCCCGTGTCGGTCACCTCCAGCCTGACGCCGTTGCCATTGGGCGTCAGCGTCAGCGACACGGATCCGCCCGCCGGGGTGAACTTCACGGCGTTGGCGACCAGGTTCCACACGATCTGCCGCAGGCGATCCGGGTCGCCCGGCAACCACCGAGCTTCCGCCGACACCGACGTCCGCAGGACGACCTGGCGCGCGTCCGCCGCCGGACGCACGGCGTCGAGCGCGCTCATCGCCACCGCGCCGAGATCGACCGGCTCCACGCGGAGCCGCAGCTTGCCCGTGACGATGCTCGAGAGATCGAGGAGATCTTCGACGAGCCGCGCCTGCGCCTGCGCGTTGCGCTCGATGACGCTGATGGCGTGCGGCACGCGATGCGCCGGCAAGTCGCCGGTCGAGAGCAGCCGCGCCCAGCCGAGGACGGCGTTGAGGGGCGTGCGCAGCTCGTGCGACAGCGCGCCGAGAAACTGATCCTTCAGCCGGTTCGCTTCGGAGAGCGCTTCCTCGGCCACCTTCTGCCGCGTGATGTCGACGGTGATGCCGTCGAACCGCGTCGGGCGGCCCGCCTTGTCATAGAACCCGCGCCCGAGGGCGCGCAGCCAGCGCACTTCGCCGTCCCGATAGATCACGCGGTAGTCGACGTCGCAGCTCGTGTGCCCGAACACCGCGCGCTCCGCGGCGCTCTGCAGGCGATCGCGATCGTCGGGGTGTACGCAGCCGAGGAACACATCGAGCGTGACGTCGGCGTCGGGCGGCAGGCCGTAGTGGGCCTTGCACTGCGCGTCCCAGAACATCCGCTGCGTCGGCAGGTCGCTGTACCAGTGGCCGATGCCGATCGAGTGCATGACTTCGGCGAGGCGCCAGTGCTGCACGCGCAGTTCCTCGAGCTGCAGCTGCTGCCGCCGCCGCCGATCGACGAACGCGCTCAGCACGGCGCCGATGATCGCGAAGACGATCAGATCGACGATGTTGGCGTCGGCCGCGGGGCCGACGAAGGCGAAACGGCTGAGCGAGACGCTGCCGATCACGCCGAGCACGGTCGCGGCGAGCCCCATCAACAGGCCGCCGAACCACGCGGCGATCAGGACGGAGACGACGAGGAGGCTGAAGATGACGTGGGCGTTGGGCGCGACGCTGACGCTGAGCGCGAGGCCGAGGGCCACCGCGCCCAGGGCCATGCCGGCCCGAAGCCACTGGGCGTATCTCATCGCAGTCGAACGCCGGTCTCGGCGCCCGACCACGATAGGACCCGACTACGCGGGTGTCAAACCTGAGGGGTCGGCGAGGGTGTCGCGATCGGGGCGCGGACCGGCACGGCGTCGAGCGCCGCCCAGTCGAACGGTGCCCGTCCGTGCTCGTCGTCCAGGGTGATCAGCAGAAGGGGGAGCAGCCAGTCCGCAAACGCCATGCTCCCGGCTTATCGGAACGGCCGAAGCCGCCCTGTAGCCAATGCTAGTACAGGACCAGCTCGCCCGACTCGGCCCGCGACTGCAACGCCGAGGACGCCGTGAGCCACGCATAGCGGCGAAAACGGTCCGGTGCGCCCGTCTGGCGCAGCCGCGGCTCCGGCCGGTCGAGCTCCCAGCCCGACGATTCGAGGTGGCAATCCGAACAGAACAGGTAGATCCGGTCCCGATCGAAGCGAAGGAACGGCGCGTGGCCGTGGAGTTGGCAGCGGGCCGAAGCGATCGCATGTCGGATCCGGCCCACGAGCCCCTGACCCCTGGTCGGTTCGGCGCCGAGCGCCGCGAGCGGCCGCGTCAAAGTCTGGCTGGTGGTCGTCATGCCCCCCACAGGGGCAAGACCGACGCCAGCGCAAATCCGGCCAGTTTTCGGGGATTATGCCTGACGATCCCCTCAAAGGTCTGGCAGGGACCAGACCATTGTCGGGCGGTAAAAGTGTGAAAAAAGAAAACCCCGCCCGCCGCGCCACGAAGGGGATTCGCAGCAGCGGCGCGCGGGGCTGAACGCCCCGGAGGAGTCGACCCTAGAACTTTGGCGTGCGCTTCCCCTGCCGGCTGCGGCGCCGCATGATGTACAGCGTCAATGCGATGCCGGCGAGCACGAGGAGCGCGAGCGACTGCAGTCTCATGTTGACTTCCTCATCGGTCCGAGTGGGGTGAACCTTTAGGCGCGCGGACCAGCCGCGCCGGACATACCCTCGAGCCGGGCCTGCTCGGACATCCCCCGCGGGATGCTCAAGGTCTTCCAGGATGGTCCCGTCCAGTGCTTGGCCAGCAGGACCAGCTGGTGGACGTGCCCAGCCACGTGCGACAGATTTCTCGTCAACGCACGCGGCAGGGCGATCCGCTCGCCGCGAATCACGACGTCGCCCGCCAGGTCAGCCGGCGTCAGCCCGCCGAGAGCGCCGTCGAGCGTCTCCCACCCGCGCGCCCAGGCCGCCGCGACGGCGTCGCGCGATGCTCCGGGGTCGAACTCCGCGTCACGGTGACGATCGGGCTTCTCGCCGTCGGTCGTCCGGAAATCTCGCCACCGCGAGTTGAGGTTACCGCCGATGTGCTTCATCAACGCGGCGATGCTGTTCGCCTCGCTGTCCAGCGTCGCGAAGAACTGGCCGTCGTCCACCTGCGCCGCGGCGCGCTCGGCGAGCGATCGCAGCGCGTGATATTCGTCCGCCATCGCCGCGACGAAATCGACTGCCGGACGTGCCTCGGCCATTTGACCGCGAGTATAGAGAAGGCGCGGCCGTGAATCCACTCGTGACTACTGACGAGCTTGATCGAGCGCCGCCCGTATAGCCGCGACCTTCCTCGCGTCGACGGGCCCGTCGACGCTGCCGTCGTGACGCGCGGCGCGTCCGACGTGCACGTCGGTGATTCCGACCAGCTGCGCGATCGACGGCAGGAGTTCCTGTGTCACTCCACCGCCAACGATCACCCGGATGTCTGGCAGGAGCCGCGTGGCCCACTCGGTCAGGCGTGCCGCGCGCTCCGCCCACGGACCGCTTCCGCCGGACGCCAGCACGCGATCGACGGACGCGATGTCCTTCAGCGCTATCAGGGCATCGAGGGGATCCAGGCAGTCCTCGATCGCGCGATGGAACGTCAGCGGTCGTCCCTCGCAGGCGTCGGCAACGGCACTCGTCAACAGCACGTCTATCGCTCCGGCCCGCAGGAAGCCGCAGACGATGCCGGCAATCGGGCGCGCGCCCAGCTCGCGGGCAAGCGCGACGAGCCGTCGACGGGTCGCCGGATCCGAGGCCTCGTGCGCCTCGCTCTCGCGCAGCATCACGCGCACCGGTACCTTCACGGCCGTCAGCACGCGGTCCACCATGTCCAGCGCCGGCGTCATCCCGCCGCGCGCGAGGTCCGTCACCAGCTCCAGGCGATCTGCCCCGCCCTCTTCGGCAGCCACAGCATCGTCCACGCAGGTCGCAATCACCTCGAGCGTGTGGAACATCGTGATCTCGGAAGGCGTCGGATGAGCGCGAGACCTGAAGGGTTTCATGCCATCGCCCGGGAGTTCGAGTATTCTGGCTCTGCCGCCGCGAATCGAGGCGTGCCATCATCGGAAGGGATCGCCATGTCTGTCGTCAGAAAGTCTCTCGTGGCACTCGCCGCGGTCGCGGTCTGCGCCATCGCTCCGCTCCGGGCCGCGGCGCCCGACACCGGCCAGCTGAAGGTGACGGTCAACTACAAAGGGCCGGGCACTGTGGACAAGACCCACCAAATCTTCGTCTGGGTCTTCGACACTCCCGACATCCACGCGGAATCGGAGCCGCTCTCGAGCGACGTCATTACCACCAACGGCGGCACGGCGTCGTTCTCGGGCCTGCCGAAGACTGTGTACCTGGCGGCCGCCTTCAACGAGAAAGGCGACTACGACGGCACGCAAGGGCCTCCGCCGACTGGAACGCCGGTGACCATCTACGGCGGCATGGGCACGGCAACGGCCGTCGAGACCGGCGGCGTCGAAGCGGCCGTCACGATCACGTTCGACGATTCGACACGGATGCCGTAACGGCGCGCGCGACTGTGGCGCAGGTCTTCAGACCTGCTCGCGACGGGCAGACCTGAAGGTCTGCGCTACAGATTCAGACCTTCCTCAACTTCGATACCCGTCCCACTTCCACCCATTCGACGACGAAGATGTTGCCGGCGTGATCGAAGATCGCGCTGTGCGGGCAGACGAACTTCCCCACTGGGAACGCGTCGCGCGGGCCGCTGCGAATCGGCTTCCACGACTCGATGCCGGCGTCGCCGAGTTGTTCGATCACTTTGTTGTCGCGATCGATCAGCGTCACGCGCGCGAAGAGATCCGGCACCACCATTACGCCCTTGCGCTCGTAGAAATGACACGGCGCCGGAAAACCGTCCACGAAGCCGATGTGCTGCCCGTCGAGCGTGAACGTCTGAAGCCGCTTGTTGCTGCGATCGGCGACGAGCAGGATCGGCGTCGCGCCACGCGTGTCGACGGTCAGGCCGTGGGGGCAATCGAGCTGGCCGGCCTCTTTGCCCTTGCCGCCGAACGTGCGGATGAACTTCGCGTCCTTCGAGTACTGCGAGATGTAGCTCGACCCGTAGCCGTCGGCGACGTAGAAGTCGCCGTTGGGCGCGATGGCGATGTTCGTCGGCGAGTAGTTCACCACCGGCTTGCCGTCCTTCATCGCGGGCGTGCCGTCCGGGTTGGCGGCGTACTTGTCGGATTCCTTCGGGTAGCCGAACTGCCAGACGACCTCACCCTTCGGCGTCGCCTTGGTGACGAGCGCGTGCTTGGTGTCGCAGAGATACAGGAACTCGTCCTTGCCTTCGCGATGGATGTGCAGGCCGTGCGCGCCGCCCTCGAACTCCTTGCCCCAGCTTCGGATGAAGCGGCCCTTCTCGTCGAAGACCACCATCGTGTCGTGCCGGTCGCTGGAGGCGTTCACGGTATGGTGGATGTAGATGTTGCCCTGCAAGTCTTCGCAGACCCCATGGGTATTGCCGTACGCGAGCCCGGCGGGCAGCGTGCCCCAGTCGTGGTAGACCTCGTACGTGAACTCGCCGCTGCCGATGACCGGCCGCTTCGCGGCGGCCTTATCGGTGGCACCGAGGATCGTGGGCCCGGCGGCTGTCGTCGCCAGGGCCGTGCCGAGGGTCTTGAGAAAGTCGCGGCGTGATGCGGAGGGAGTCGCCATGGGGCGCATTCTGGCGCGATTGCCGAGTACAGTAAAGGGCGCCATGCCGGTCGTCGTCTCGGAGTACCGGGCGCCGTGGGGGCCGCTCGCGATCGCCGCGCGCGGTGACGTCCTCGTCGCGATTCATCTCGAGGGTCACCCGGAGCCTCTGGCGAAGGAATGGGCGCGACGGGAGCCGGTGGAACGCGGACGCCTCGCGGCCGCGCTCACGCGTGCCTTCGACGCGTATTTCAACGGCGACATCCGCGCGATCGATACGCTCGAAGCCGATCCGGCCGGGACGGAATTCCAGCGGGACGTGTGGGCTGAGCTTCGACGCATCCGCGCCGGCACCACCATCAGCTACTCGCAACTGGCCGCGCGCATCGGCCGTCCCGACGCCGTTCGCGCCGTCGGCACCGCCAACGGCGCCAATCCGGTGCCTATCGTCATTCCCTGCCATCGCGTCATCGGCGCCAACGGCGCGCTCGTGGGCTATGGCGGCGGGCTCGACATGAAGCGGTGGCTTCTGGCGCACGAAGGCCTGATTCCCGGCCGGCTCTGGTAGCTCGCTAACGCGCAGCGGGCCGCGGCCGTCCAAGGCAAGCGTGGACCACCTTGCCTCAGACCTCCGTCACGCCGTTCGCAGCCTGACGCGGACGCCCGGTTACACCTTCGCGTCGGCCCTGGCGCTGACGCTCGGCGTCGGCGCCGTCACCGCGCTCTTCACGGTACTCTGGGCCGTCCTCATC
>JBKPSY010000253.1:0-3700 GCA_046735235.1 Acidobacteriota bacterium
TCGTCGCCATGCGAGTGACGTTGTTGCGCATGCCGAGGCCGTTCAGCCCCACGCCACTGCACATGTAGGACAGCGTTCGAATGCTCTTGTTTGGGTGCGCCTTCTTCAGCGCCGCTACGATCGCCGCGGCCTTCGTGTCTCCGTAGCTCTTGGTCAGCGTGTCCAGCCACTCCGACTCGGTGGGTCGCGACGACATGCGGTGGCCCTCTTCGCTCACCGAGCCGATCAGCATCGGCACCCGCTTCGAAATCTCTGGCGCACCCTCGAAGAACGCACGCCTCGTGATGTTGCGGCCGTCGACCGTCGGGCCCCAGCCGACGCGAGGCGGCGTGCCTGGAGCGGGGACAGGACCACTTGGAGACGGCGGCGGGTTCATCTTCGCAATCACGGAGTTGCCGACCTCGTTCAGCCTGGCCCATTCCACGTTCCGCAGCGCGGCGATGTCCGTGACGCCCAGCTCCGCAAAGATTCGCTTGGAGAGTTCCCGGGACTGCTCGGGGCTCGGGGGATTTCCGCCACCGCCGGATTGTGCCGACGCCCGGTGGATAAGCCCCTGCGCCGACGGCATGCCGAGCAGCGTCGTGACCTTCGAGCCGCCGCCCGACTGGCCGTAGATCATCACGCGGTCCGGGTCGCCGCCGAAGTTCGCGATGTTGTCGCGCACCCAGCGTAGCGCCGCCACGAGATCGGTCATGCCGACGTTGGCCGAATCGGCGTAGGCAGCGCCGCCGAGCTCCGAGACGTCGAGGAAGCCGAGCGCGTTGAGCCTATGGTTGACAGTCACGGAGACGACGTCGTGATGACGTGCCAACTGCGCGCCGTCCTGCGACGCGAGCTCGTACGCCGAGCCGAACGAGAACCCGCCGCCGTGGATGTAGAACATCACCGGACGCCTGCCGGTGAGACTCGGCGTCCAGATGTTCACCTTGAGCATGTCCTCGCTCTGCCAGCCGTCCGTCCACTGGAAGAGGAATGTCTGCTCGCTCACCCAGTCGTGCAGGCGCTGGGGACAGTTGGCGCCATAGATCAATGCTGGGTACTCGCCCTCCCACGGCGTGGGAGGTTTCGCCGGCAGCCACCGGCTCTCGCCGCCGGTCGGGGCGCCGTATGCCACGCCCTTGAACGTGAGCACGTCGTCCTCGACGTAGCCGCGCACCTTGCCGTACTGCGTGATCGCGACGGCCGAGCGGGGCGTGCTGCACGTGCCCGCGGAAACCTCGGAGGGGCCGCGCTTCACGTCAGCCAACGCACTGTAGCTGGGCATCACGGCCCCGACTCCGACTACGGTGGAGAGACGCAGCAGCTCGCGGCGGTTCAGTGCCGGGCCATTCGAGCCTGATGACTTGGCCATTCAGTCTCCTCGGTTGACACGCATCGCATGCGGTCGGGCGCAGTGTAAGCGCTTTCGAGACCGGCGGCCAGCATGACCGGCGAGCCGGCGGCGGCCGACAGGATTGTTGCCGGTCCGGCTAGCGCTTACACTCAGCACCGGCGGTTCGCCCGATCGCCCGGGCTCGAGCACCGCGACGTCGCGATCCCGACGGAGACTCATGTCCACACCGAAAGGCGGCAGATGAGGGCAAGGTTGAGGATGGGACCTCGCGTCGCGGCCGCGTCCTTCATCGGAGTGATCGCCGCCGGCATCGTCGTCGCGGCGACGCAGGCGCCGCTCTCACCGCGGCTGATCGGGGAAGCGGCGCCACCTGCCGAGGCGTTGAGCCTGTGGTATCGGGCGGCGGCCTCCGACCATCCGCTGCTCCCGACGGACGCGCCCCGGCAAAGCCGCCAGGCCGGCACCGCCGAGTGGGTTCGCGCCCTTCCAGTTGGGAATGGCCGGCTCGGCGCGATGGTGTTTGGCGGCATCGTCCACGAGCGGCTGCAGCTGAACGAGGACACGCTGTGGGCGGGGCGGCCCTACGATCCGGTGAATCCGGAAGCGAAGGACGCGCTGCCCGAAGTCCGGCGTCTGATCGCCGAGCGCAAGTACCCGGAGGCGGCGAAGCTCGTCGACGCGAAGGTCATGTCAAAGCCGCTCGGGCAGATGCCGTACGAGACGGTCGGCGATCTCGCGCTGACGTTTCCGCAGGTCGAATCCGTTGAGAACTACCGACGCGATCTCGACCTGACGACCGCCGTCGCCCACGTGACATTCACCAGCAACGGCGTGACGTTCTCGCGCGAGGTCTTCGCGAGCGCGCCCGATCAGGTCATCGTCGTACGGCTGACCGCCAGCCGTCCTGGACAGATCTCGTTCGAGGCGCGGATGCAGACGCCGCAGAGCGCCACCGTCGAAGCGACCGCGGACGGCGATCTCGTCATGCGGGGAGTCAACGGGGACGGCGCCGGCACGACCGCCGACGGCCGTCCCATGACCGGCGCGCTGCGATTCGAAGCGCGCGTCCGTGTGATCCCGAGCGGTGGGACCCGCAGTGCCAATGGGGACGCGGTGGTCGTCCGCGACGCCGACGCCGTCACGTTGCTCATCGCGGCGGCGACCAGCTATCGGAGCGCCGAAGACGTCGGCGCCGATTCCGCGGTCCGTGTCGCGGCGGCGCTCGATCCGGCCTCCCTCAAGAGCATCGACGCGTTGCGCGCCGCGCACGTCCGCGATTACCAGCAGCTGTTCAATCGCGTCACGCTCGATCTCGGAGCCTCGAAGCGCGCGCCGACCGACGAGCGCGTGCGTGGGTTTGCCGGCGGCGCCGATCCCGGTCTTGCCGCGCTCTACTTCCAGTACGGCCGCTACTTGCTCATTGCCAGCTCCCGGAGCGGTTCCCAGCCGGCGAACCTGCAAGGCCTGTGGAACGAAAGCATGTCGCCGCCATGGGGCAGCAAGTACACCATCAATATCAACACGGAGATGAACTACTGGCCGGCGCTCTCGACCAACCTGGCCGAGACGATGGATCCATTGACGGCGATGGTGTCGGACTTATCGGTGACGGGTGCCCGCACGGCGCGTGAGATGTACGGCGCCGGCGGATGGGTGGCGCATCACAACACCGATCTGTGGCGCGCCACGGGACCGATCGACGGATCGCCATATGGAATGTGGCCGACGGGCGGCGCATGGCTCACGCTGCCGCTCTGGGATCGCTATGAGTACACCAGCGACCGCGCGTATCTGCAACGCATCTACCCATTGCTCAAAGGCGCCGCGCAGTTCTTCCTCGATACCCTCATCGAAGAGCCAACGCACCGGTGGCTGGTCACCTCGCCGTCGCTGTCGCCCGAGAACGCACACCCCTTCGGCGCATCGCTGGCGATGGGACCCACGATGGACCAGGCGATCCTGCGGGAGCTGTTCGTCGACGCGATCAAGGCGGCACGTACTCTCGGCACCGACGCGGACCTGCAGCAGAAGTGGATCGCGACCCGAGAGAGGCTCGCGCCGGCACAGATCGGGAGCGCCGGCCAGCTGCAGGAATGGCTCGACGACTGGGACATGCAGGCGCCGGAGATCCACCACCGGCACGTGTCGCATCTGTTCGGCCTGTTCCCCGGGCACGACATCGACGTACGCCGCACGCCAGGGCTGGCGGCTGCCGTGAAACGATCGCTCGAGATTCGTGGCGATCAGGCGACGGGCTGGGCGACGGCGTGGCGCATCAATCTCTGGGCAAAGCTTGCGGACGGCAACCATGCGTTCGACATCCTGAAATTTCTGCTCGGCCCCGAGCGGACGTATCCGAACATGTTC
>JBKPSY010000254.1:0-27519 GCA_046735235.1 Acidobacteriota bacterium
GAATGATGGTCGGCTGCGGCATCCTCCCCCACCGGGCCGAGGTCCGCACGACCCCGCCACCACCGCCCCCGCCCGCGCCTGCCGTGGTGAACGCCGGCGCCCAGTCGCCCGCGCAAGCCGCCGCTCCCGCGGATCCCATTCAGACAGTCCTCGACGAATCGCAGCGGCTCTACGACCAGGGCAAGCGCGATCTCGATCTCGGGCATCTCGAGCAGGCCCGGAACGAATTCAACCGCGCGATCGGCGTCCTTCTGGAGGCGCCGGGCGGCGCGCGCATGGAGCCGAGGCTACGCGCGCAATTCGATCGCCTTGTCGATCGCATCAGCGCGCTCGAAGTCGCCGCGCTCGTGACCGGCGACGGCTTCTCGGAAAAGCCGGCCGAACCGGCATCCATCGACGAATTGCTCGCGCTGAGCGATTCCTCCGAGACGCGTACCGTCGCGACGCCGGCCGTCACCGCCGCCGTTCAGACCGATCTCGCGCAGAACGAACACGACGTGCCGATCCCGCTGAACGAGCGCGTGCTCGGGTACGTGGAGCTCTTCCAGGGTCGCCTGCGTCCGTTCATCCAGGACGGCCTCGAGCGCGGAACTCAGTACCTGCCGATGATCCAGAGTGTCTTCCGCGCGGAAGGCCTGCCGCTGGACCTCGCCTACGTGCCGCTGATTGAGAGCGCGTTCAAGCCGAACGCGTTGTCGCGCGCGAGCGCACGCGGCGTCTGGCAGTTCGTGCACGCGACGGCAATTGAGAACGGCCTGCGCCACGACTGGTACATCGACGAACGCTCGGATCCCGAAAAGGCCACACACGCCGCGGCGAAGTACTTGAAGACACTCTCTCGCCAGTTCGACGGCGACTGGCACCTGGCCCTGGCCTCCTACAACGGCGGCCCCGGCCGTGTCCTGCGCGCCATGAAGCGCACCGGCCGCGACGACTTCTGGGACCTGTCATCGAACCGCAAGTGGCTGCCCCGCGAGACGCGCGAGTACGTGCCGATGATCCTCGCGGCGATGATCATCGCGCACAACCCCGCACAGTACGGGTTCACGTTCGGCACCGGCGAGGCGCTCGCGCACGACACCGTCTCGGTCAACGGGCCGCTTGACCTGCGCCGGGTGGCCGAGTGGACGAGCACGCCGGTGGACGTCATTCAACAGCTGAACCCGGAACTTCGCCGCTGGACCACGCCGGTGCGCGGCGCGGCCTACGAGCTGAAGGTTCCGGCTGGTACTGCCACACAGGTTCGCGAACGCCTCGACGACACCCCCGCCTCGGATCGCGCCGCGCTGAACTGGCACACGGTGAAGTCCGGCGAGACGCTGCTGACGATTTCGCGCAAGCTGCGGGTCAGCCGGACCGATCTCGCGGAGGCGAACTACCTCTCAGTTCGCACGCGGGTCCGTCCGGGTCAGAAGCTGATCATCCCTCTGGCGCCGACGACGCTCATGGCCTCGCAGCCCGAGCGGACGACGCCCACGGCGGGCGACTCGCATCCGGTCGTGGAGCGCGCGGCGCTGGTGACGTCGAGCGGATCGAGCGATACGGTGCGCCACGTCTATCGCGTGCGGCGCGGCGACACGCTGTCGTCGATCGCGAGGACGTTCGAGATCAGCGTCACTGCGCTGAAGCAGTGGAACCGCCTGCGCGGAACCCAGATCAGCCCGGGCCAGCGACTGACGGTCTACACGCGGTCCGATCAATAGACGCGGAAGGCAGGCCATCGCCGCAACCGCACGTGGCAGTTCCTGCCCGCAACGCCCCATCCTGCTTCGCAGAACGCGCGTACTACGCGGCCTCGTCGCGACGATTCCCCCATCTTTCCGCGAACTTCGGCAATGGCATGCGCCGCCCCGCTCCTTGCACGAACGGCGGGCATGCTGGCCTCGGTCCAGACGGCGGCGCTGCACGGCATCGAATCGGTTCCCGTTGCCGTCGAAGTCGACCTGAGCTTCGGGCTGCCGGCGCTGGTGATGGTCGGCCTGCCGGACGCCGCCGTCCGTGAGAGCCGCGATCGCGTGAAGGCCGCGATCCGCAACTCGGGATTCGAGTTCCCCCAGGAGCGCATCACCGTGAATCTCGCACCGGCCGACGTGCGAAAGGCCGGCGCGGCATTCGACCTTCCGATTGCCCTCGGCGTGCTGGCGGCGAGCGGAGTCGTGACGAGCCGGACGGCGCGCAACGCCCTCGTGATCGGCGAGCTTTCGCTGGACGGCTCGATGCACCCGACCCGTGGCGTGCTTCCGATCGCGGCCGGCGCCCGGCGCGATGGCTATCGCGAGCTGCTGCTGCCCTCCGCCAACGCCGCCGAGGCCAGCCTGGTGCCCGGTCTCGATGTGCTGCCTGTCGACACCCTGCGAGAAGCGGTCGCCACGCTCAACGGCGATCTGCCGCGTCGTGCGCCGCCAGTCGCGCGCGCCGCGGGAGTCGCGACCGTGGACGACATCCCCGATCTGGCGGACGTCCACGGCCAGGCGATGGCCCGCCGTGCGCTCGAACTCGCAGCGGCCGGCGGCCACAACCTCCTCTTCGTCGGCCCGCCCGGCGCGGGCAAGACGATGCTCGCACGACGGCTGGCGGGGTTGCTGCCGGCGCTGACGCGAGACGAGGCGCTGGAGGTGACGACGATCCATTCGGTGGCGGGCCTGTTGCCCCCGGGCGCCGGACTCGTGACGATGCGGCCGTTTCGGGCGCCGCATCACACGGTCTCCGACGCTGCCCTGGCCGGCGGCGGGTCGCAGCCGCGCCCGGGTGAAATCAGCCTCGCGCATCACGGAGTGTTGTTCCTGGACGAGTTGCCGGAGTTCTCGCGACGGGCGCTGGAGGTGTTGCGCCAGCCGATGGAGCACGGCGCCGTCACGATTGCGCGGACCGCGCGCACCAGCACCTTCCCGGCGAGGTTCATGCTCGTCGCCGCGATGAACCCGTGCCCGTGCGGGTACTTTGGCGACCCGCGTCGGGCCTGTCGGTGTCCGCGGCCGCTGGTGGAGCGTTATGCAGGACGGCTGTCGGGGCCCATGCGGGATCGGATCGATCTCGTCGTGTCAGTCGCCGCCGTCCCTGCGAGCGACCTGGCTGGCGCCGAACACGGCGAGCCCTCGACTCCGGTTCGCGCGCGCGTCGTCGCCGCGCGCCAACGCCAGCGTCGACGTCAGGCCGCCGCACTGAACGCGCGACTCGCCGTGGCGGCGCTGCGTCCATCGAGCGGAAGCGTCCTTCCGGACGCACACACCTTTGCCGTCCAGTCAGCTGAACGTCTTGCCCTCAGCGCCCGGGCCTTCTACCGGCTGCTTCGGGTGGCGCGGACCGTGGCGGATCTCGCCGACCGCGAAAACGTGGGCGTCGGAGACGTTGCAGAAGCGCTCCAGTTCCGTGGTGACACGCAGTGACGCGTATTCGCCTGTTCTTCGCTCTAGCGATTTTCCCGATTCCGGTCGACATGATCGGTGTGATACAGTCGCCGTTCTGTGGCTGGGCTGGTCAAACGACCCGCAAGTCACTGACTTCATAGTGAAATCGAAGCCCCGCTTCACGGTCGTCATCGCGGACCGTCGCACCGGCGTTTACCGCCGCGTCGGCGTGCGTCCCCTTCCCTTCGTGCTCGGCGTGGGCGCTCTGTTCGTCCTGCCGGTGCTTGTCGGCCTCGGTCTCCGCTGGAGCGCGACGAGCGAAATCGCCGACCTGCGCACCACGAGCGAGCGGCTCGACGTCGAGAACCGCAGCTTCCGCGTCGCGACCGGGACGCTCACCAACGAAATCCAGGCGCTGCAGTCCGCCATAGGCGAGCTCGGCGACAAGGCGGTCGTCGACGGTGCAACGGCCAAGGCGATGGAGCACCTGCCGGCGATCGTCAAGTCGCGGGCGGCGGGCGGTCCGCGCTCGTCGGAGGGGCTGTTCACGCCGGCCGTCCGGACGCCTGAAGACACGTTCGGCGTGCTGCGCGACCTCCTTTACAGCCTCGAGAGCCGCCTGCAGGTGGTTCAGGGCGACGTCGCCCGCCGCCAGGCCCTGGCCGGCGCGACGCCGTCGATCTGGCCGACGCGCGGCTGGCTGACCGACTCGTTCGGCAACCGTAAGGATCCGTTCACCGGCGAACGCGAGTTCCACACCGGCCTCGACATCTCGGCCGACAAGGGCGAGCCGGTCTACGCCACGGCGAACGGCACCGTCGAGACCGCCGCGGCTTCCGGCTCTTACGGCAACATGGTCGTCGTGAGCCATGGCTTCGGCATCTCGACGCGCTACGCGCATCTCGACAGCTTCCACGTGCACTCCGGCGACCTGGTGCGGCGCGGCGACGTCGTCGGCTACGCCGGCGCCACCGGGCGCGCCACCGGCGATCACTTGCACTACGAGGTGCTCGTCTACGGCCGTCAGCTCAACCCGCTGCAGTTCCTCCTGAACAGCGCACGGCCGTAAGAAGGTCCATAGGTCCATAGGTCCATAAGTCCATGGGGGTTCATGGGTTTGGCCATGCCCTGCCCATGGACCTGTGGACCTATGCACCCATGGACTGGTACAATCGTCTGATATTCATAGGGTTGCGGTAGCTGCCCCCTCCGGTCTTCATGCTCGACACACTGCTTGCGAAAGTCTTCGGCACACAGAACGAACGTGAGCTGAAGAAGATCCGTCCGATCGTCGACCAGGTCAATGCGCTGGAGCAGTCCACGCGCGCCCTGACCGACGGCCAGTTGCGCGACAAGACCGCGGAGTTCAAGACCCGCGTCGCCAACGGCGAGTCCCTCGACGACCTCCTGCCTGAGGCCTTTGCCGTGGTGCGCGAGGCCGGACGCCGGGTGCTGAACATGCGGCACTTCGACGTCCAGCTGATCGGCGGCTGCGTCCTGCATCAGGGCAAGATCGCGGAGATGAAGACGGGTGAAGGCAAGACGCTCGTCGCCACGCTGCCCGCCTATTTGAATGCCCTCGCCGGCGAGGGCGTCCATATCGTCACGGTCAACGACTACCTGGCCCGGCGCGACTCGGAGTGGATGGGCAAGATCTACCGCTTCCTCGGGATGACCGTGGGCGTCATCCAGCACGAGTTGAACGACCAGGAGCGGCAGGTCGCCTACGGCTGCGACATCACGTACGGCACGAACAACGAGTTCGGCTTCGACTATCTGCGCGACAACATGAAGTTCGAGCTGGCGCATTTCGTCCAGCGCGGGCATCACTTCGCGATCGTGGACGAAGTCGACAGCATCCTCATCGACGAAGCGCGGACGCCGCTCATCATTTCAGGGCCTGCCGAGGAATCGACGGACCTCTATTACGAGGTGGATCGGATCGTCCCGCGGCTCAAGGCCGGCGAGGTGACTCGCGGCGACACCAAGGGCGAAGATCGCGATCGCCTCGAAGCGACCGGCGACTACATCCACGACGAGAAGCACAAGACCGTGACGCTCACCGAGAGCGGCATGGCGAAAGCCGAAGAGCTGCTGGCGCACCGGCTGCATCCGGGGGGACTGTACGACCCGGCGAACATGCCGCTGCTCCACCATGTCAATCAGGCGCTCCGCGCGCACATCGTCTTCAAGCTCGACGTCGACTACATGATCAAGGACGGTCAGGTCGTGATCGTCGACGAGTTCACCGGCCGCCTGATGCCGGGTCGCCGGTGGAGCGACGGCCTGCATCAGGCCGTCGAGGCGAAGGAGAAGGTCAAGATCGAGCGCGAGAACCAGACGCTCGCCACCATCACCTTCCAGAACTACTTCCGCAAGTACAAGAAGCTGTCGGGCATGACCGGCACCGCCGACACCGAGGCGGAAGAGTTCGCGAAGATCTACAAGCTGGACGTCAACGTCATCCCGACGAATCGGCCCCTGGTCCGCGTCGAAGAGCCGGACACCGTCTACCGCACCGAGCGGGAGAAGTACGACGCGATCGTCAACGACATCACCGAGAAGCAGGCTTCGGGCCGGCCGACGTTGGTCGGCACGGTCTCGATCGAGAAGTCCGAGAAGCTCTCGACGATGCTCAAGCGCCGCGGCATCAAGCACGTGGTGCTGAACGCGAAATACCACGCGCAGGAAGCCGAGATCGTCGCGCAGGCGGGCCGCAAGAACAACGTCACCATCGCGACGAACATGGCCGGCCGCGGCACGGACATCCTGCTCGGCGGCAACGCCGAGTACATGGCCCGCCAGCAGTCGCTCGCGGAGGAGAACGTCGCCGAGAAGCTCACGCGCGAGCAGTTCAAGTTCGTGGACGACGACGAGTTCGTCTACTTCTTCCACATCGACAGCTTCTATCGCGTTCCCCGTGCCGACTGGGAGCGCATCTTCGGCTTCTTCAAGCAGCAGTGCGACGCGGAGCACGACGATGTGGTCAGCGTCGGCGGGCTGCACATCATCGCCACCGAGCGTCACGAGGCGCGGCGCATCGACAACCAGCTGCGCGGTCGCGCCGGCCGTCAGGGCGACCCGGGCTCATCGCGGTTCTATCTCTCGCTCGAAGACGACCTGATGCGCATCTTCGGGTCGGACCGCATTTCCGGCCTCATGCAGCGGCTCGGCATGGAAGAGGGCGTGCCCATCGAGCACGGGATGGTCACGCGCGCCATCGAGCGCGCGCAGAAGCAGGTGGAGGCGCAGAACTTCTCCGTCAGAAAGCACCTCCTCGAGTACGACGACGTGATGAACAAGCAGCGGGAGAACATCTACTCGCTGCGCCGTCAGCTGCTCGAGGGCGAGGTGAAGATGGCGGAGGACGAGGACCCGATCGACACGCACGGGTACTTGATGGAGACCGCCGAGGACGTGCTCGGCGAGATCGTCGAGCGCTATGCGGGCGCCGAGACGGATCCCGACGAATGGGACGGCAACGCGCTCCGCCAGGAGGTGACGCGCGTGTTCGGGCTCGATCCCGAGTCGCTGAAGGAAGTCAACGTCGACGAGCTGAACACGACCGAGATCTTCGACGGGATCTGGGAGCGTGCGAAGTCGAGCTACGACGAGAAGATGGCGGCGCTCGGCCCGGACTTCACGCGGAAGGTCGAGCGCGACATCATGCTGCAGATCGTCGACGCGCAGTGGAAAGATCACCTCTACAGCCTCGACCATCTGAAGGAAGGCATCGGCCTGCGCGGGTACGGCCAACGCGACCCGCTCGTCGAGTACAAGCGCGAGAGCTTCACGCTCTTCCAGGACATGAAGGCGCGCGTGGACGAGGAGATGGTCCGCGCGATGTGGTGGCTGCGACCGGTGTTCTCCGAGGACGGCGCCCCAGGCGTCCCCGTGCGGCGTCCCCCGCCCCGACGGGCCCCCCTCATCCTCAACGACCCGGCCGCGGCGCTGAACAGCGGCTTCCCGGGACGCGGATCGTCATCGGCGGCCGTGGCGGAACCGGAGGCCGGGCCTGGACCGAATCCGTTCGCGCCGTCGAAGCCGAAGCCGGCCCGCACGGGCGGCGACGATGCCATAAAGACGGTGAAGCGCGAGGAACCGAAGGTCGGCCGGAACGACCCGTGTCCCTGCGGCAGCGGCAAGAAATTCAAGAAATGTCACGGCGTCGGGCAGTGACGGCCCGGCCGAACGGATGGGAGACATGGAACTGAAGACCGCGCCCTCGGCCATCGACCTCGGGACCGCCATCGCCACCGCCCTGACGTTCGACGACGTGCTGCTCGTGCCCCAGCACTCGCAGGTCGTGCCCACCCAGGTCGACGTCACGACACGGTTCACCCGCAACATCACGCTCAACGTGCCGCTCGTCAGCGCGGCGATGGACACTGTCACCGAGTCGCTGCTGGCGATTGCCATGGCGCAGCACGGCGCGATCGGGGTCATCCACAAGAACCTGTCGATCGAGGAGCAGGCCACCGAAGTCGATCGCGTGAAGCGGTCGGAGAGCGGCATGATCGTGAACCCGATCACGCTCGCGCCCGAGAACCGCATCCACGAGGCGATGGACCTGATGCAGAAGTACCGCATCTCCGGCGTCCCCATCACCGAGGGCGGGCGCAAAGAGGGGCGACTGCTCGGCATCCTCACGAACCGCGATTTGCGATTCGAGACCAACGTGACGCGGCCGATCAGCGAGGTCATGACGAAGGACCCGCTGTTCACGGTTCCCGTCGGCACCACGCTCGAAGACTCGCGGAAGATCCTCCACGAGCACAAGGTCGAGAAGCTCCTGGTCGTCGATCAGGACTTCCGGTTGAAGGGGCTCATCACCGTCAAGGACATCCAGAAGATGGTGAAGTACCCCAACGCGTGCAAGGACTCGCTGGGGCGCCTGCGCGTGGCCGCCGCGGTCGGCATCGCCAAGGACACGATGGAACGCGCCGAGGCGCTCGTCGCCGCGCACGTGGACGCCATCGTCGTGGACACTGCGCATGGCCACTCGCAGAACGTGCTCGACATCGTGAAGCGGCTGCGGCGCCAGCACCGCGAGCTCGACCTCGTCGCCGGCAACGTCGCGACACCCGAAGCCACCGAGGCGCTGATCGAGCTGGGCGTGGACGCCGTGAAAGTCGGGATCGGCGCGGGATCGATCTGCACCACCCGGATCATCGCCGGCGTCGGCGTGCCGATGATTACCGCCGTGATGGAATGCGCCCGCGCCGCGGCGCCGCACGGCGTGCCGGTGATCGCGGATGGCGGCATCCGCTTCTCTGGCGACATCACGAAGGCGATTGCCGTGGGCGCGCAGAGCGTGATGATCGGCAACCTCTTCGCCGGCACCGACGAAAGCCCGGGCGAGATGATCATCTACCAGGGCCGCAGCTTCAAGGAATACCGCGGCATGGGGTCGATCGGCGCGATGCGCCGCGGCAGCCGGGACCGGTACTTCCAAGACGAGTTCGATCTCAACTCCGGCAACACCGACAAGCTGGTGCCCGAAGGGATCGAGGGACGCGTGCAGCACAAGGGGTCGGTCGCCGCGATGATTCATCAGCTGGTGGGCGGCCTGCGAGCGGGGATGGGCTACTGCGGTGCGGCGTCCATCCCGAATCTGCAGCGATCGGCTCGCCTCGTGCGCATCACGCCTGCCGGGGCGCGCGAGAGCCACGTGCACGACGTCACGATCACGAAGGAAGCGCCGAACTACCGCTCGGAATAGGGGATCAGGGGCCAGGGATCAGGGGTCAGGGCCCAGAGTCCGGGGCGGCAGGCTTCAGCCCTGCACTCGCCTTCATGTCGCAACTCGCACAATCCGAATCTGCCACCCACGCCGCGGGATGTGCGCTGGCTGCGCAGATCGCCCCCGGTACGGTCGTCCTTCTCTATGGGGACCTCGGCGCGGGCAAGACCGTCTTCGTCCGCGGCCTCGCGGAAGGCCTTGGCCTCGATCCGGACGCCGTCAGCTCCCCCACTTTCACCATCGTCCAGGAATATCGCGGAGCAGCCGTGACGTTGCAGCACGTCGATCTCTACAGGCTATCTCCACGCGAAGTGGAAGACCTCGCACTCGAGGACCTGCTGACGGATTCGACGGTGATGGCGATTGAGTGGGCCGAGCGGCTGTACGTGATGCCGCGCGGCCCGGTCGTCGAGGTGCGCCTCGAGCACGCCGGCGACGCCCGGCGCGTTGACATCCGCCGACAGTAGGCCGGGCCTCCAGGCCCGGCATCCCTGCCGGGGCTGAAGCCCCGGCCTACTCTTCTTTTTTCCGGCGCCCTATCAGCTCGGCGACTGCGTCGCCCAGACGCGCCAGCACGTCGCTCGGCGTCAACGCGACCTCTCCCTTCTCCGCCTCGGTCAGGTCGCCAGCCATGCCGTGCAGATAGACGGCCAGCTTGCACGCCGCCTCGGCGTCGAGCAACTGCGCGAGCCACGCGGCGACCATGCCAGTGAGCAGATCGCCCATTCCGCCGGTCGCCATGCCCGGATTGCCTGTCGGGTTCACGAACACGTGTCCTTCTGGCGTCGCGATGAGCGAGCGGTGTCCCTTGAGCACGACGTAGAGCTGGTGCGTTTCGGCGAAGCCTTGCGCGATCTCGATGCGGTTGGCCTGGACGTCCGCGGTCGTGACGCCGACGAGCCGCGCGAGTTCGCCCGGATGCGGCGTGATGATCACGTCTCGGCCCTCCGGCCCGACCAGTTGTTCCGGCGCGTGGGCGAACGCGTTCAACGCATCAGCGTCCAGCACCAGCGGCACTCCCGCGCGCTGTAACAGGCCACGCACGAACGCGACGGTGCCAGGCGCGGTCCCGAGACCCGGCCCACACGCGATCACGTCCACCTGCCGTGTCAGCACGTGCTCGAGGGCTTCCGCCGCGATCGCGCCGTCGGCGGTCTCGACGAGCGGGTCAGTCATGTACTCGGGCGCCATCGCCGCGAGAATCGGCTGGCTCGACGCCGGCGTTGCGACCGAGACGAGCCCGGCGCCCGACTTCAACGCCCCCATCGCCGAGAGGTACGCCGCGCCGGTCTTTCCTCGCCCGCCAGCGACGATGAGGACATGGCCGTAGTCGCCCTTGTGAGAATCGGCGGGCCGTGGCTCGATGAGCGGGCGCACAAGATCGCGCGTCAGCAGTTCGAGGTACGGTCCTTCCACCGCGGCGACGACCGCTTCCGGGATCCCGATGTCTGCGATGACGACGTCGCCGCAGTGCGCTTCGCCGGGCGGCAACACGAGTGGAGGCTTGGGCACGGCAAGCGTCACGGTCAGCGTCGCGTCGATGTGCGGCCCGGGCGGCTCCGAGCTGTCAGCGGAAAGCCCCGACGGAAGATCGATCGAGACCACAGGCAGGTCGGCCGCGTTGATGTCGGCGACCACCGTCTCGAAGAGCCCCGAGAGCGGCGTCTTCAGCCCCGTCCCGAAGAGCGCATCGACGAGCAGATCGCAGCCGCGAATCTCCGAGAAGTGCAGCTCCCAGTCGGGCGAGTCGTTGATCTCGACGATCGTGTGGCCGAGGTTGCCGAGGATCTCGAGGTTCGTGCGCGCGTCGCCACGCACTTCTGCGACGGCGCCGACGAGGAACGTCGACACGTCGACGCCGCGCTGCAGCAGCGTCCGCGCGACGACGAATCCGTCCCCGCCGTTGTTGCCGCGGCCGCAGAGTACGGCGATCTTGAGCTCGCCGACGTCGGAGAACATCGCCTCGATCGCGGCCACGACCTGGCGGCCGGCGTTCTCCATCAGCACGATCGACGGGATACCGACGTCCTCGATGGTCCGCCGGTCGGCGTCCCGCATCTGCGCGCTGTTCAGAATCCGCATGGACGACTCGCAGTCTAGCACCTCGGAGGAAGGTCCATGGGTGCATGGGTCCATGGGTGCATGGGTCCATGGGTGCATGGGTCCATGGGTGCATAGGCGCGCGGGTGAGATAGGATCGGGCCCATGCCCGGCGCGGTTTACGTCAACGGCCGCATCACGCCTGAAGATCAGGCCGTGGTGCCGGTGTTCGATCACGGCTTCCTGTACGGCGAAGGCGTGTACGAGGTCTGTCGTTCGTACTACGGCAAGCCCTTCCTGCTCGATCGCCACCTGGCGCGCCTGCGCAAGTCGGCCTCGTTCATCGCCTTACCTGTGCCGTTTGGCGACGACGGGTTCGCGGCGCGGATCGAGGACACGATGAAGGCGGCGGCGCTGACGCCATGGACGCCACGCGGCCCCGACGCCTACATCCGCATCCTGCTCACGCGCGGCATCGGCGAGCTGACATACGACCCGGCTGCGACACCGGTGCCGACGCTCGTGATCATCGCGCGGCCTCACAAGGCTCCGGATCCAAAGATCTACGACGATGGCGTCGCGCTGTCCATCGTGCCGATTCAGCGCAACGCGCCTGAGGCGCTCAATCCGCTCATCAAGTCCAACAACCTGCTCAACAACGCGATGGCGATGCAGCGGGCGCTGGGCGCCGGCGGCTTCGAGGCGGTGATGCGCAACCACCGCGGCGAGCTGGCCGAGTGCAGCCAGTCCAACCTCTTCGTCGTCTCGGGCGGCGTCGTCCGTACACCGCCGCTCCAGGCCGGACTCCTGGCGGGAATCACACGACAGCTGGTGCTCGATCTCTGCCGAGAGGCACGCGTCGCCGTCGAGGAGACCACGCTGCACGATGCTGATCTACTGGAAGCCGACGAGGCGTTCATCACCAGCAGCACGCGGGAAATCGTGCCGGCCGTCAAGGTGGACCACACCGTCATCAACGATGGGCGTCCTGGGAGGATCACCAAGGCGCTCATGGCGGCGTTTCACGCCAGAGTCGAACAGTTCTCAGCAACGCCGGAGAACTCCCGCTGACCAGCGCACCGCCGGCGTCACGCACCGAGACGTTTCGCACGTCGGGCGAGGTGATCGGGTTCGTCGCCATCGACTCCACGGTCGGGGGGCGCGCGAGAGGGGGACTGCGCCTGCTGCCAGACGTCGCGCCGGCGGAGCTGGAGCTCGCGGCGCGCGCGATGACCTTGAAGTACGGGTTCCTCGGGTTGCCGCAAGGTGGCGCGAAGGCTGGCGTCCTCGGCGATCCCACCCGTCCGCTTGCCGAGAGACGCGAGCGGCTGCGCACCTTCGCGCGCGCCGCCTCGGAACTGCTTCGGGACGCCCGCTACGTGCCGGACGCCGACATGGGCACCGAAGCCACCGACATCCGGTGGATGATTCAGGCGCTCGACCAGCGTGTCGGCCCGCACGACTGGCAGAACAACCGCTCCGGCCTCCACACCGCGACATCATGTATTTCGTCGGTGAGGGCCGCATTGGCACATCGCGGCCGGTCGCTCGCCGGATGTCGTGTAGCGATCGAGGGTTTCGGCCACGTTGGCGCGACGCTGGCCGGTCTGCTCCAGGACGAAGGGGCGTCAGTTGTCGCGATCTCGACGGCCAGGGGCGCGATCTACAATTCCCACGGTCTTGACGTCCACGGACTGCGCACGTCAATCCAAGAAGGGACCCCTGTGAATGCCTCCGGCGCCGAGACGCTCCCGCGCGAGGCGCTGCTCGAACTTCCGGTGGACCTTCTCTGCCCATGCGCCAGAGGGGGATCCATTCATGAGGGCAACGCGGCGCGAATCACCGCGCACTTCGTGTGCTCCGGCGCGAACAACCCGTTGACGCCTGGCGCGGAGCAGATGCTCTGGGCACGCGGGGTCCTGGTCCCGCCGGACTTCATCAGCAACTCCGGCGGCGTGCTCGGCGGCACCCTGGAATACGCCGGTGTCTCGCCGGCTCGCTCGGGGCGGCTGATCACGCGCGCAATCGAGCCCGCCGTGCGACGACTGCTCGAGGACGCCGATGCCGCCGGTGTGACACCCAGGGCATTGGCAGAGCCGAAGGCGCTCGCGCGACACGCGCGGGTCCGGCAGGCCGCCGAGCGGCCGACGCTCCGCGGGCACCTCGTGCACATCGGACTGGACTGGTATCGCCGCGGGTGGCTGCCCGGAGCGTTGGTCGGCGCGATCGCCCCGGTGTACCTCGGTCGAAGGCTGCACGCGTGACACTCCAGGATGCCCTGCGCACGCGTCGATCGATTCGCCGATACGAGCGCCATGCCATCTCGGACGACATGCTCGATCAGGTGCTCGATCTGGCTCGTCACGCCCCATCGTCCATGGACGGGCAACCATGCTGCTTCGTGGTCGTGCGAGATCCCGGCATCAAGGCACGGATCGTCGCCCTGAAGAACGCGGCGTGTCCTCCGGGAAAGCGCGCCTTTCCGGCAGACTTCCTGCTCGACGCGCCGGTCGTCGTCGCCGTCTGTGCGGATCGCCGGAAGGCCCACGACCGTCTTCGGGAGAACGGCGTGCTCGTCACGGGCCAGCTGCTGCTTGCGGCCCATGCGTCGGGGCTTGGCGGTGTTTACCTGTCGGCGTATGAATCTCACGGCGACACGCTGTCGCGGGAGCTCGCGGCGCTGCTGCGACTGCCGGAGTCGGTGGAACCCGTGACGCTCGTACCTCTCGGGTTCCCGGCCGAGACCCCACGGCCCAAACCCTTGCGCCCAATCGAGGAGATCGTGCATCACGACGGCTACGAGGACGCGCAATGATCGGCATCACAGACGGACAACCAGCCAGCTTGGCACTCGATGCGTTCGAACGCGCCATCGATCGCAGCTGCCCCGCCGATCGCAGCGTGGTCCTCAGATACCGGACGGCATGCCGGCTGTGGGAGAGCCCGGCCACCGACGCTCTCGAGCCGCTGCTACCGCGCACCAGTCTCGGCGAGGGCATGCGGGTGGTCCCGCTTTTCGTACATCGAGGCGTCACGGTCGACGTGCTCGACAGCACTTCCCTGATGGCGACGCACACGCACAAGTCCGTAGACGGCTGCGTGACGACGGCACATTGCCTCGGTGCGGGATACAGCCGCATCGTCTTCGAGTCTGGCGGGAACACGGGCGCGGCCCTGACCCTCTACGCCTCTCGCGCCGGGATCGAGACCTTCCTGTTCCTGCCAGCCGAGAACCTGACGCTGCTCGATGCCGTCACCTTCGCGGCACCCGGCGTCCATGTGGTGGCCGTCGAGAGCGCCGCTGACGTGAAGCCGGCTGCCGCCGCGTTCGCGAAGCGCGAAGGGATACCGCGCGTCCCGGACCTCGGCTGGCGACATGAAGCCGCAGCCTGCATCGGCGGCTTCGTGCTCGAACACCTGTTGTCCCATCAGCTGCCGACGCATTTCGTCCAGGGCATCAGCGCCGCGTTCGCGCCGATCGGGATCTACAGGATGCTCGAGCCGTTCCGCGCACGACTCGGCGGTCTGCCATCGTTTCTCGGTGTCCAGCAGACGGCGAACTGCCCCATGGTGCGGGCCTGGCGCGGCGCAGGCGATGCGGCCGACGCACCGCTGCCATCGAGCACTGGCGGCCTCCTCGCCCGTGTGATGTACGACGGCGCGCCAAAGACGTACCGCACGTTTGACGACCTGAAACGGCTGCTGTCGGCCACTGCGGGCGACCTGACGACCATCGATCGCGACGATTTCGACAGGTGGCTGTCGGAGCCGATCGATGGAATGACGACAGTCGATCACCTCGCGGCCGCGGGTCTGGGGATCACCACACGTGGCGGCGAGATTGTCGAGAAAGCCGGACTGATGGGGCTCGCTGCCGCGGTGCGCGAGATTGCGGCCGGCCGCTTTGCTGAAGGCAGTCGCCTCCTCGTCAACGTGACGGGCGGTACGGCCGAGTCCACGGGACAGGTGTTGCCCGACCTCGTGATCGGTACGGGCGAGGTGCCACAGTGACGCCGCTTCGGACGTGTGGCGTGCGGCTGAAGGATGTCACGCTGCGCGAGGGACTGGACACGCCCGGGGTGGATTTCAGTCCCGCGGCCCGGGCGCGGATCCTGCGGGCCCTCGATCGCGCCGGCATCGAAGAGGCGGAGGTTGTCGCGCCGGCGCACGTGGCGAGGGACGTCGAGCGCGCGCGGTCGCTGCCGCGGGCGGCTATCTGCCTTTCCGGGCTGGTCTACGCCACCACCGCTGGGGTGGAGGATGACGTCGCACGATGCGCCGAGGTCCTGGATCGCGTCGACCTGCTGATGCCGTTGTCGCGTCACCGTCCGCCCGCGGCGCCGGCTGCAAAGGTCCGCCAACTGACCTCCGCTTTACGTCGCGCGGCACGTGCCGGCATCGAGCTGGGCGCCGGATTCCCGCATGCCTTCACGACCGATCGTCGCCTGCTGCTCACGATCGCCAAGGCCGCCGCGGATGCAGGAGCCGCGCGGCTGACGTTGTACGACACGAGCGGCGCCGCGGAGCCGTTCGCGCTCCACGATTGCGTGGCGGCAGTCGTCGAGGACATCGCGCTGCCGATCTTCTTCCACGGCCACGACGACCTCGGGCTCGCCACCGCAAATGCCTGGGCGGCCGCGCGCGCAGGCGCGTCCGGCCTCGACGTGACCGTGAACGGTCTCGGGGATCGCGCGGGCAATGTGAGCCTGGAACAGGCGGCGATGCTCCTGCGCGCGCACGGCACTCCGGCAGCGCTGCGGCTGGAGGCGCTCCGGCCTCTGGCGCGCCTCGTCGCACGTGAAAGCGGGATACCGGTACCGGCTCTTGCGCCCATCGTGGGCGCGTACGCATTTGCGCACCGCTCGCCGGCGCACCTGCCCCGACCGCGAGAATTCGAAGCGTACGACCCCGCACTCATCGGCGCAACGCGTCGCGTCGTGCGGGCGCCGGTGCGCAGGAGGCTGTGACGACCGTGGAAACCTCGGGCTCTCGTCCGCTCGTGCTGCTCTTCAATCCTGCGCCGCGCCGTGGGTTCCAGGCGCACCGCCGCGTCGAGATCCCGCTCTCGCTGCTCTGCCCCGCCACGACGCTCGACCGGCTCGGCTATCGAGTGCGCATCGTCGATCAGTTCGCCGACCCCGAGTGGGAACCGAAGCTCGAGGCGGCGCTCGACGAGCGGCCAATCTGCGTCGGCATCACCTGCATGACCGGCCCGCAAATCCTGCGCGCCGTCGAAGTCGCGAAGCGCGTGAAGATCCGGCATCCGGATGTGCCGGTCATCTGGGGCGGCATCCACGGCAGCCTGCTTCCCGATCAGACCGTCCGACATCCGGCCGTCGACATCGTCGCGGTCGGGGAGGGCGAAGACACGCTGGCCGAGCTCGTGCGGGCATTCGAGACCGGCGCGCCGCTCTCGACGGTCAACGGCATCTTCTACAAGGAGGCCGGACAGGTTAAGTCGACGCCGCCCCGGGCGTTCGTGGATCTCAACAGCCAGCCCTCGCTTTCGTATCACCTGCTCGACATGAACCTGTACCGTCGGAAGCTGTTTGGCGCCGATTCCGTGACGCTCAACAGCAGCCGCGGGTGCACCTTCCGTTGCGCGTTCTGTTGGGATCCGGTGATGCATCAGCGGCGCTGGCGCGCCATGCAACCCGATACGGTGCTCGAGCACATGCGCCGCCTGATCGCCGATCACGGCGTGCGCGGGTTTCTGTTCTCGGACGACCACTTCTTCATCGACCTCGAGCGCGCGCGCGGGATCCTCGAGGGCGTCGTCCGCGCCAACCTCGGCATCACGATCAGCAAGCTGCAGATTCGGGCCGACACGCTCTGCCGGATGGACCGCGATTTCTTCGAGCTGATGGTGCGCGCCGGCGTGAAGCGGTTCACCGTGGGGATCGAATCGGGCTGCCAGCGCGTGCTCGACCTGATCAAGAAGGACATCACGGTCGAAGAGGCGATCGAGGCCAACCGGCGGCTCGCGCCGTACCCGTTCGTGCCGCTCTATCTGTTCATGATGGGGATGCCCACCGAAACGCCCGAGGAACTGGGCCAGAGCATCCAGCTCGCGGATCGGCTGCTCGCTGACAACCCGCGCGCCGTCAAGACGTTCAACATCTACACGCCGTACCCGGGGACGGAGCTCTTCGCCCTCGCATTGGAGCGCGGCCTGCGGACGCCGGAACGCCTGGAGGACTGGGCCAGGTTCAATTTCCGCAACGTGCAGAGCGATTCGCCCTGGATGGAGCCCGACACCAGACGCCTTGTCCGGGATCTGGATTTCCCGCTGATGTTCCTCGGCAGCCAGTTCACCGACCCCTACCGGCGGACGAATCCGCTGGTGGTCTCGCTGAGCCGACTGTACGCCCCGCTCGCGCGCTATCGCGTTCGCAACCTGGACGTCAGGCTTCCGTTCGAGTCACGGCTCGTCAGGTCGCTGGGCGTCTTCGGTCGCCAGGGGTGACGGTGGCCGCGCCGGCTGGCTACTGGGACACCGTCGCGGAGCGATGGGTCGCGACGCGTCCGCAGCGCTCGTGGCGCACCTATTCCGATCGCGTGAACACGGCGCTCTGCGAGCGTTGGCTGCCGAGCGAGCCCGTCGGCCGTCTTCTGAAAACCGACGTCTTCGACGAGGTCGCGGCGGCGGGCCTGCTGCCGCTCCTGCGGCGCCACGCCAGACAGGTGATCGGGATCGATCAGTCGCTCGGGATGGTGAGGAGCGTGCAGGACCCGGCGATGGCGGTCGTGGCCTCGGACGTGCGATCTCTTCCGTTCCCTGATGGCGCGTTCGATCGCATCTTCTCGAACTCGACGCTTGACCACTTCGATTCGAAGGACGATATCCGCGAGGCCTTGCGCGAGTTGGCGAGGGTGCTGCACCCCGACGGCGAGCTGCTGCTGACGCTCGACAATCTCGCCAATCCAGTCGTTCGCCTGCGGAACGCGTTTCCGTCGAGCTCTTTGGAGCGGCTGGGCATGATTCCGTACAGGATGGGAGCCACCTGCGGCCCCGGAGCGCTCCGCACGCTCTGCGCGGAGACCGGCCTCGAGGTTCTGGCGCTCGGGACCGTGATGCACTGCCCTCGAGCGCCAGCGGTCGCGATCGCAGGCATTCTGGATCGGGTGGCGACGCCGGGAGCCTGCGAGGCGTTCCTTCGCGTCCTCGCGGCGTTCGAGCCGCTAGGCCAATGGCCAACCCGAAATCTCAGCGGCTACTTCCTCACGCTCCGGGCACGGCGCGCCCGCTGACGTCTCACTCGTCCACGGTGGACGCGTATTCTTCGATCGGCGGGCAGACGCACATCAGGTTGCGGTCGCCGTACGGGTTGTCGATGCGACCCACCGCCGGCCAGACCTTGTGCGCCTCGACCCACGCCAGGGGATACGCCGCCTCGCGTCGAGAGTAGGGATGGCTCCACCCGTCGTCCGTGCACATCGCGGCGGTGTGCGGGGCGTTCTTGAGCACGTTGTCCTTCGGGTCTGCCTTGCCAGTGACGACGGTCTCGATCTCGCTGCGAATGTGAATCATCGCGTCGCAGAAGCGATCGAGCTCTTCCCTGGGCTCGCTCTCCGTCGGCTCGACCATCAACGTGCCCGCCACCGGGAACGACACCGTCGGCGCATGGAAGCCGTAGTCCATCAGGCGCTTCGCGACGTCGATCTCGTCGATACCCGCGGCCTTGAACGCGCGCAGGTCGAAGATCATCTCGTGCGCGACGCGGCCCCTGGTGTTCGTGTAGAGCACCGGATAGTGCCGCTCAAGGCGCGACTTGATGTAGTTCGCATTGAGAATCGCGTAGCGGGTCGCGTTCGTCAATCCTTCGGCGCCGAGCATCCTGATATAGCCGTACGAGATCAGCAGGATGCTGGCGCTGCCCCACGGGGCGCCCGACACCGCCGGAATCGCCTGGTCACCGCCAACCGCCGCCAGCGGGTGGCCCGGCAGGAACGGCACGAGGTGCGTCGCCACGCCAATCGGCCCCATGCCAGGGCCGCCGCCGCCGTGCGGGATCGCGAACGTCTTGTGCAGGTTGAGATGGCAGACATCGGCGCCGATCAGCGCGGGGCTCGTGAGGCCGACCTGCGCGTTCATGTTCGCGCCGTCCATGTAGACCTGGCCGCCATGCGAGTGGACGATCTCGCAGATCTCGCGGATGCCTTCTTCGTAGACGCCGTGTGTCGACGGATACGTCACCATCAACGCCGCCAGGTCGGTGGCGTGCTCGTCGGCCTTCTTCTTCAGGTCGGCGATGTCGATGTAGCCCTTCGCATCGCTGGCCGTGACCACGACTTTCATCCCGGCCATCACCGCGCTCGCCGGGTTCGTCCCGTGCGCGGACGCCGGGATGAGCACGACGTTCCGATGCCCCTGGCCGCGACTCTGGTGCCACGCCCGGATCACCAGCAGGCCAGCTAGTTCGCCCTGCGCGCCGGAGTTCGGCTGCAGTGAGACGCCGGCAAAGCCGGTAATCTCGGCCAGTGCCTTCTCCAGGCCGGCAAAGATCTCGGCGTAACCCGCCGCCTGTTTCGGCGGCGCGAACGGGTGGATGCGCGAGAAGCCTGGCTGGGTGACGGGGATCATCTCCGCCGCGGCGTTCAGCTTCATCGTGCACGACCCGAGCGGGATCATCGACGTGTCGAGGCCGATGTCCTTCCGCTCGAGGCTGCGGATGTAGCGCATCATCTCCGTCTCGGAGTGATGCTTGTTGAACACCGGGTGCTCGAGGAAGGCGCTCGTGCGCGCAAGCGCCGACGGCAGCGCCGGCGCGTCAATGCGTGGGAGGGCCGGCACGGGCTTCCCGGCCACCCGCGCGAACACGCCGGCAATGGCCGTCAGATCCGACTCACGCACCGTCTCATCGAGTGAGATCGTCACGGTGCGGTCGTCCACGTAGCGGAAGTTCAGCCCCGAGTCGAGGGCGTCTTCCTCGATCATCCGTCGCTCGACGCCGTGCACCATGCTCAAGTCGACGCGCACCGTGTCGAAGTAGACGGCGTTGAGCTGACGGTAGCCGAGGCTGGTCAGGATCGACGCCAGCGTCGCCGTGTGCCTGCGCACGTGAGACGCAATGGCCTTTAGCCCCTTCGGCCCGTGATAGACGGCATACATCGCCGCCATGTTGGCGAGCAGGGCTTGTGCCGTGCAGATGTTCGACGTCGCCTTCTCGCGGCGGATGTGCTGCTCGCGCGTCTGAAGCGCCATCCGGTAGGCCGTGCGTCCGCTCGAGTCCACCGACACGCCGATGACGCGGCCCGGAACCTGCCGGACGAACGACTCGCGCGTCGCGAAAAATGCCGCATGTGGGCCCCCGTAGCCGAGCGGCACGCCAAACCGCTGCGAGTTGCCCACGACGACGTCGGCGCCGGATTCGCCGGGCGGCGTGAGGAGCGTCAGCGCAAGAAGATCCGTCGCGACCGCGACGAGGACGCCGGCATCGTGCGCGCGGGCGGTCAGCGCCGCCAGTGGCTCGACCGATCCGAACTCGTCCGGGTACTGCACGAGCAGGCCGAACACCGACTCGTCGAACCGGATGTCCGCGGGATCGACAACCTTGATCGTCAGGCCGAGCGGCTCTGCGCGCGAGTCGAGCACGGCGCGCGTCTGCGGCCACGTGCGCGCGGAGACGAGAAACGTGTTGCGCTCCTTGCTGCCCGGACGCTTCGGCTGGACGCGGTGCAGCAGCGTCATCGCCTCGCCGGCCGCGGTGGGCTCGTCCAGCAACGATGCGCCCGCCACTTCCATCCCGGTCAAATCCCTCACCATCGTCTGGAAATTGAGGAGGGACTCGAGACGCCCCTGGGCGATCTCGGCCTGGTACGGCGTATAGGGCGTGTACCAGCCCGGGTTCTCCATGACGTTGCGGAGAATCACCGGCGGCGTGATCGTGTCGTAGTAGCCCAGGCCGATGAACGAGCGCGCGATCTTGTTCTTGAGGCCGAGCGCGCGAACCGAGGCGAGGTAGTCGTATTCAGAAATGCCGGCCGGCAGGTCCAGCGCGCGCGGGCTGCGGATGGCCGGGGGGACGACCTCGTCGATGAGCGTGTCGAGCGAGGCGGCGCCGATGGTCCGGAGCATTTCAGCGAGGTCGTCCTCGCGGGGGCCGATGTGGCGTCGTTCGAACGCGTCGTGAGGGACGGTCATTTCACCAGGGCGTCGTAGGCCGTCGCGTCGAGCAACTCGCCGGCTTCGGACGGGTTGGCCAGTTTGATCGCGACCATCCACGTTTCGTGGGGCGCGGAGTTCACCAGCTCCGGCTTGTCTTTCAGCGCGGCGTTGACTTCGACGACCTCGCCCGACACGGGAGCGAAGAGCTCGGACACGGCCTTCACGGATTCAATCGTGCCAAAGGACTGTCCGGCCGTGAGCGACGCGCCCACGTCCGGCAGTTCCACGTAGACCACGTCGCCAAGCTGAACCTGCGCGAAGTCGGTGATGCCGACCTTGCCGACGCCATTCTCCACGCTGATCCACTCGTGGTCTTTCGTGTATTTGAGAGAAGTGGGATACATGTCCTATTTCCTGGGGCGCTTATAGAACGGCAGGGGCACGACGCGCGCCTTGGCGCGACGGCCCCGGATGTCGATCTCGATGTCCGCGTCAACCGGTGTTGCCACCGGGACGTAGGCCATGCCGATGGCCTTCTTCAGAAAGGGCGTCTGCGTGCCGCTGGTGACAAGGCCCGCGGGCTGGCCGTCGATGAGCACCGGATGCCCGTGCCGGGCGATGGCGCGATCGACCATCTCAAAGCCGACGAGCCTTCGGCTCAGGCCGGCGGCCTTCTGGCGTTCGAGGGCCTCGCGGCCGATGAAGTCCCCTTTGGTCCACGAAAGGATCCATTCAAGGTCCGCTTCGAGCACGCTGGTCGTGGTGTCGATGTCGTTGCCGTACAGGCGCATCGCCGCTTCGAGGCGCAGCGTATCGCGCGCGCCGAGCCCACACGGTTTGATGCCGGCGGGCTCGCCGGCTTTCAGGATCGCGTCCCACAGCCGCTCGGCGTAGGCGGGCGCCACGAAGACTTCGAAGCCGTCCTCGCCCGTATAGCCTGTACGCGAGATCGTCGCACGGATCCCCGCGACCTCCCCGGGCGCGAACCAGTAGTACTTGATCGCGCCGAGGTCCACGCCAGTCAGGGTTTGAAGAACGTCACGCGCCTTCGGTCCCTGCAGCGCCACGAGGGCGTAGCGGTTGCTCGAGTTCACGGCGACCGCGTCGCCGACGCCGGCGATGTGCTCGCGAATGTACGCGAAGTCGCCGGGGATGTTGGAGGCGTTCACGACCAGCAGGAAGTGCTGGTCGGCCATCCGGTAGACGAGGAGATCGTCGACGAAGGTGCCGTCGGCGGTCATCAGGCCGGAGTACTGGATCTGGCCGATCTTCAGTTTCGCAGCGTCGTTGCTGGTGATGCGCTGCACGGCGGCGAGCGCGTCTCTTCCCGCGATCTCCACCTCGCCCATGTGGCTGACGTCGAACAGGCCGACGCCGGTCCGCACGGTCATATGTTCGTCCGAGATTCCCGAATACTCGACGGGCATTTCCCAGCCGCCGAAGGGGACCATGCGGGCGCCGAGCGCGACATGGCGCGCGTGGAGCGGGGTTTTCTGCAATACCGACGACTCGACGTGACTCATTTGGGCGCGCGCGGGGTGGCGAACACCCAAATGTACTATCCGCGTCCCGAGAGGGTCAAGGCAGACTGCGGACTTCGGAGAACGGACGCATGGTGCGGCGCCGCACCCCTTGCCGGGCACGATCTGAAGGCCACGATCATGCGCACGCCGGACGCGAGGTCGATCAGCGCCGCGGCGACGGGCGCCCGACAGTGCCGCGGACGCTCCGCACGGATGCGCTCGCCCGTCAGATGGACGTGGACAACGAGGGCGCGCCTCCGACGTGAGACTCGTCGACCGCGTCACCAGGCGACCGATCATCCGATCATCCCGCGCAACAGCATCTGCGCCCGGCAAGACTGACGTCGCCGGTTCCGGTTGCCGGCTGCGTGATTTTGCTGAGTTTGACGCGGTCAGACTCACGGCGGATGATGGATTTCGGACGTGACGGCCGTGGCAACGCGATCCCCCTTCTGCCCCGGACACCGCGTGCTCCGTCGGCGACCGGCGGTGGCTGTACCGGCGCCATCCCTCATCGGCGGGGCGTGCGCCGTGGTTGTGCTCGGCCCGGTCGGCGGCGTTTGCCTGGTGGTCTTGACGCGGATGTAACGGTATCCATGTACACGACCTTCTACGGGCTCGACGAGCTGCCGTTCGAACTCAGTCCGAACCCGAAGTACTTGCTGCTCACGGCCCGCCATCGCGAGGCGCTGGCGAACCTCCAGTACGGCATCTCCGCCGGGAAGAGCCTCACGCTGCTTCTGGGAGAGGCCGGCACCGGGAAAACCACGTTGGTACAGACAGCGCTTGCCTCCGACGCGTGTCGAGGCGCGCGCATCGTCCATCTGGCCAACCCGATGCTGACGCGCAACGAGTTCATCGAGTTTCTTGCGCGGTCGTTTCATCTGTCCCCCGAGGCCATGGGGTCGAAGGCGACACTGCTGGCAGAGCTCGAACGCGAGCTGCTTGCGGGAGCCGAACAGGGCCGCACGACCGCGCTGGTCATTGACGAGGCCCACTGCCTGCCCAGTGAGCTTCTGGAAGAGGTACGGCTGCTGTCGAACATCGAGACGCCCGGACGGAAGCTGTTGCCCCTTGTGCTGGCGGCTCAGCCCGAGCTCTCCGATCGCTTGAGGATGCCCTCTCTCGTGCAGCTCAAGCAGCGCGTGGCCCTTCGTTGCACGCTGGGGCTGCTCGACGCAGCCGAGACACGCGCCTACATCACAGGCCGGCTGAAGGTGGCCGGCGCCAACGGCCGTGAGATTTTCACCGGCGACGCGATGCAGGCCATCTACGAGCGCTCCGGCGGCGTCCCGAGGACGATCAGCGCGATCTGCGACAACGCACTGATCAGCGGGTTCGCGTCCGAGGCGGCCGTCGTCGACGCGGCCATCATTCGCGAGGTCTGCGACGACTTCGACCTCAGAACGCCATTTTCTGCGGCGTCGGAGGCGGCACCACCGGCGCCAGTCGTTGCCGAGACCAAGGCGCCGCCCCAGACTTTTCGGGCCGTTTCGCTGAAGGAGATCCGCGTGCGGCCCGGCACGCCGGCGCCGGGACCGGCAGGACCGCCTGGCGCCGACCCGCCGGACGGGTGGGCTCCTGAAATTTCACGCACGCCTGCTGCCACGCCGTTGACTCCGGTCGATCGGTCGACGGACACCGGTCGGTTCCTGGCCGCTGCCGTGGCCGTGTGTGCCGTCGGCCTCGCCGTCGTTGTGGGCATCGGGTTGCGCCGGTTGGAGACTCCAGTGCAGGTGACGCAGTCGGACGCCGCGGCCGCCGACTTCCAGGTCTCGCCTCCTGCCCCGTTGGCTGTCGTGCAAGCGCGGGTGCAAGGGCCGCCGTCACCAGTTAGCGCATCATCGGCTGCGACGCCTCCCGAGCCAGAAGTCCGCGTTCAGCAAACGCCGGCGGCCGCCGCGACGAAATCGTCGCTAGCGGCACGCAAGACAGCCAAGGTGCGTGTCCAGCGGCAGGCCAAGGTTCCGATCCGGAGAGACGCGCCCGCCGCTCGTCCTGCGGCGCCGACGCGCGGAGCTGAGCCCGCCACGACGAAACTGGCGATCGGGGCTGGACGGCCGGCGCCCGACACCCCACTGGCCGCAGTGACGCCGCAGCCTTCCACGCGGCAGCCGACGGTGGCGGCACCGGTCCAGATCGAACAACCGCCGGCCCGGCCAGCCGCACGCGCGACGGCAGGTGCTCCCGCAGCCTCACCCGCTACGCCGGCGGTCGTGCCGCCATCAGATGAACAACGGATTCTCCGGGTCATTGGTGACTATCGGGCGGCCTACGAGCACCTCGATCCGCAGGCCGTGGAGACGGTATGGCCGTCGGTCGATACCAAGGCGCTCGCGCGCGCCTTCGACGGTCTCTCGTCGCAAAGCATCGTCTTCGATGGGTGCCACCTCAGCGTCGCGACAGCGACGGCCCGCGCGGCCTGCCAAGGCGGTGTGGAATACGTGACGCGAGTGGGCGGCGGCGGCACCCAGTCCGCCAGGCGAGAGTGGGTCTTCGATCTGCAGAAGTCACAGGACGGAGCCTGGCGAATCAAGTCGCTGACCTCACGCTGACATCAGAACGCCACTTCCAGTCCGACGAGTCCTGACCACTCCGCGCGCAGGCCGCTGCCGCTGACCGGCACGGCCACGCTGCCATTCACCAGCCACGACTTGAAGACGTTCCATTTGACGCCCGCGATGACGCTGTTGGTGTCCGTGGCGTCTCCGGTGGTCACAAGGCGCAGCGTGTCGACGCCGGTGATGGTTGGATGCGGCGTGCGCTCCTGCGAAATGGCACCGACGCCGTCGATGCGCCGGCCGACGAGCTCGCCGATGAGCGTGACGTACGCCGAGACGGCGAAGCTGCCCGAGAGCCGATAGTCGAACTGGTCGGCGACGCCACCAACCGTAAAGCCGGCGTTGAAGTTCGCTGCGAATATGCCTGGCTCCAGCGACCCCACGATGACCGTCCTGTACGAGGCTTCGCCGGAACCGAGCAAGTTTTCCTTGCTGCCCGTGGGGAGGCGAACCTCCTCGAGCACGGCCAGGCCGCTCCCGCGCTCGCCGAAGAGTCGCACCTTGCCGCGGATCGCGATGTCGCCGAGTCCGGTGGCTTCAGCCGTGGCGGTCGCCTGGAGAAATTCTGACCCGCGGTAGACGTTCAGGCGCGAGCCCTCGAGCGTCAGCGACTCCACCGGCACGGCCACGCCGACGTCAATCCTGTCCGTGAGACCCACATTGCCGAGGATGTTGAACGTCGTCGTCTTCAGCGACAGTTTCAGCGACTCGACGTCGAAAGGCTCTGACTCGTCGCGAAACTGACTGGCTGTCGTCACGAACGTGCCGTCGTTCAGCGTGTAGCTGTCGAGCTTCGTGTACTTGGCGTACTGCAGGCTCACGCCGAATGAGGCACGCCCGCTGCCGGCTGTCAGGCTGCGCTCGGTGTAGAACGGCCCGAAGCCATTGCTGGCGCGCTCTACGGTTCCGAGGCCCGGATTGAAGCGATAGGTGAAACCGCCGGACGATGAGCTCAGCGGCTGCGTCGTTAGTTCCACGGCCAGCAGCCGCGTGATCGTGTCGCGCGTCACCGCGGCCGATTGCGAGTCCTTCGTGAAGTCGCCCGTCGGCACCGCCTGGTTCGTGAGCAGAAACGACAGCGTATCGGAAACCGACCCCTGCGCCATCACGGGCGTCGTACCGAGCACGAGCAGCAGCCCCTGAAGGATCGTGACAGCTTTCAAGTCGCAACGGCGCACAGGGCCTCCTGCTTTGGACTTGCTGCTTTGGACTTGCTGCTTTCGACTTCCTGCTTTCCTAATTCCTATGTCTTTCCGATGTGCTATTTCCCCGTCGGTTCATATCGCCATTCCTACTTCCGCGTTTCACGGCTTCCCATCCTGCGTCACCGTCACCGTCTGCCCGGAAATTGTCAACGTGCCCGTGCGCGGCGAATGATTCGCGTTGGCATCGATGTGAAAACCGACCGTGCCGTTGCCGGTGCCGCTGGCTCCGGTTTTGATGGTTATCCACGGCACGTCGCTCGATGCCGTCCACGCGCAGCTCTGGCTCGAGGCAGTGACGTTGACCGACTTGTCGGCCTTCTGCGGGCCGAGTGAGAAGGCACTCTCCGACAGCGTGATCGAGCACGTCGGCGGCAGCGCGGCAGCCTGGTTGACCGTGAATGTCAGACCGCCCACCGTCAACGTGCCCGCCCGCGCCGTCGCGTCGGTGTTGGCGGCCACGGAGAACTGCACAGCGCCGTTGCCGATCCCCGATGCGCCGGCCGTGATCGACAGCCACGGGACGTTGGCCGTCGCAGACCACGCGCACCCGGTCCCGGTCGTCAGGCTTACCACACCCGTCGTGCTCGACGCGCCCACGGACTGCGAGCTGGCCGACAGGGAATACGTACATGTCGTCGACGACGCTCCGGCCTGGGTGACCGTGAACGTCTGGCCGGCTATCGTCGCCGTGCCCGTCCGCGTCGCGGAGGATTCGTTTGCCGCCGCCGAGATTCCGACGACACCGTCGCCCGCGCCGCTGGCGCCGGCCGTGATCGTGAGCCAGGAAGCATCGCTCGTCGCGGTCCACTCGCAGCCGCCACCGGCGTGTACGGTCAGCGAGATTGGACCGCCGGCGGCAGCGACTGATTGGCTCGTCGAGGACAGGGAGAAGGTGCAGTCTGGAGCCGGTGCGCCGGCCGCCGTCTGCAACAGCGTGTAGATCTGGCCCGCGATCCCTATCGTGCCCGAACGTTCGAGGCCCGTGTTAGCGG
>JBKPSY010000255.1:0-19313 GCA_046735235.1 Acidobacteriota bacterium
CCCCCCCCCCCACACCCCCCCCACACACAAGTCGTCGGCAGCGTCAGATGTGTATAAGAGACAGTCCGCGCGCACATCATCGGCGTCAGCGTCAGCGACACGACGGCCGACACCAGGATCGTGACGCTGAGCGTGATCGCGAACTCCCTGAACAGCCGGCCGACGATGTCGCCCATGAAGAGCAGCGGGATGAGCACTGCGATGAGCGAGACGGTCAACGACACGATCGTGAAGCCGATCTGCGCCGCGCCCTTCAGTGCCGCGTCGAGCGGCCGCTCGCCCTCCTCGACGTACCGCGCGATGTTCTCGATCATCACGATCGCATCGTCGACGACGAAGCCGGTCGAGATGGTGAGCGCCATCAGCGTGAGGTTGTTCAGGCTGAACCCGAGCATGTACATCACGCCAAACGTGCCGACGAGCGACAGGGGCACGGCGACAGCCGGGGTCAGCGTGGTGCTCAGCGTGCGCAGGAAGAGGAAGATGACCATCACGACGAGCCCGATCGTCAGCAGGAGCTCGAACTGGACGTCTTCGACCGAGGCGCGGATGGTCGTCGTGCGGTCGGTGAGGACGGTCACCTGCACGGCAGGCGGCAGCGTCGCGGTGAGCTGCGGCAGGAGCGCCTTGATGCGGTCGACGACCGCGATCGTGTTGGCGCCGGGCTGACGCTGGACGTTGAGGATGACGGCCGGCGTGGTATTCATCCACGCGGCCTGATGGACGTCTTCGACGCCATCGACGACGTCGGCGATGTCGGAGATGCGGACGGGCCCGCCGTCCTTGTAGGCCACGATGAGCGGCTTGTACGCGTCCCCGGAGGTCAGCTGATCGTTGGCGCCGATGGTGTACGCCTGTTTCGGCCCGTCGAACGTGCCCTTGGCCTGGTTGGCGTTGGCGTTCGCGATCGTCAGCTGCAGTTGCGGGAGGCCGATGCCGTAGGCCGCCAGCGCGGTCGGGTTCGCCTGGATGCGGACCGCCGGCTTCTGGCCGCCGCTGATCGTCACCAGTCCGACGCCGGCCAGCTGCGAAATCTTCGGCGCCAGGCGCGTGTCGGCGAGGGACTGCACCTGGTTGAGAGGCAGCGTCTCGGACGAGAGGCCCAGCGTCAGCACCGGCGCGTCGGCCGGATTCACCTTGCTGTAGACGGGCGGGTTCGGCAGATCGCGCGGCAGGAACGTGCCGCTCGCGTTCACCGCGGCCTGCACCTCCTGCTCGGCGATGTCGATGTCGAGCGAGAGATCGAACTGCAGCGTGACGACCGAGCTGCCGAACGAGCTCGTTGACGTCATCTGCTTCAGGCCCGGCATCTGCCCGAACTGCCGCTCGAGGGGCGCCGTGACCGAGCTGGCCATGACGTCCGGGCTCGCGCCCGGATAAAACGTCGTGACCTGAATCGTCGGGTAGTCGACTTCAGGCAGCGCCGACACAGGCAGCTGCTTGTACGCGACCCCGCCGGCCAGCAGGATGGCCGCCATGAAGAGAGAGGTGGCGACCGGCCGGAGAATGAAGAGGCGGGACGGGTTCATTGACCCGGATGCCCGCCTGTGCCGCGGCCGCGGCCCGTGCGCTGCCCCGCTCCACGCGCGCCGCCACCGCCGGCGCCGGCCGGAGCGCCCGGCGTCCGCACTTCGATCTGGCTGCCGTCACGCAGCCGGTCGGTGCTGTCGGTGACGACGACGTCGCCGACGCTGATGCCCTTGTCGATCGAGGCGCGATCGCCCTGCACGACGCCGACGGTGACCGGCGTCGAGACGGCCTTGCCGTTCTGGACAACGTAGATGAACGAGGCGAGCGGCGTCCCCGACGGGCCGTGCTGCACCGCGACGTTCGGGACGACGACCTGGCCCTTCCGCAGGTCGGCGTCGAGCTGCACGTTCACGAACTGCGACGGGAAGAGGAGGTGATCCTTGTTGTCGAAGATCGCCTTGATGCGCACGGTCCCGGTGGACTGATCGATCTGGTTGTCCACGGTCAGCACCTTGCCGGTCGCGAGTTTCGTCGCGCCGCTGCGATCGTAGGCGTCCACCGGCAGGTTCACGTTGTCGCGGATCTTCGGGAGCAGCATCCGGAGTGTGTCTTCCGGCACGGTGAAGAGCACGGCGATCGGTTCGACTTCGGTGATCACGACCAGGCCGGTCTGGCTCGACGCGTTGACGATGTTGCCGACGTCGACGAGGCGAAGGCCGACGCGTCCGTTGAGCGGCGAGGTCACGCGCGAGTACGTCAGGTTCAGCTTCGCGTTGTTGATCGCCGCCTGATCGACCTGCAGCGTGCTTTCGAGCTGCGCGACCATGGCGGCCGAGTCGTCCACGTTCGAACGCGCGATCGAGTCCTGCGAGAGGAGCAGCTGAAAGCGCGCGAGCTGCGTCTTCGCGTTGGCGAGCTGCGCCTCGTCCTTCGCCAGCTGGCCTTGCGCCTGTTCGAGCTGGACCTGGAACGGCCGCGGGTCGATCACCGCCAGCAGATCGCCCTTGCGGACGAACTGGCCCTCCTGGAAGGCGACCTGCATCAACTGGCCGTCCACGCGCGGACGCACCGTGACGGTGTTGAGCGGCGTCACCGATCCCAGCGCGGAGATCCGCACGGGAATGTCCTGTCTGACCGCCGTCGCCACGCCGACCGGCACGGGGCCGTTGAACGCGCCCGCGCCGCCGCCGCGACGTCCCCCGCCGCCAGCGGCCTGCCCTGCGGCGGCGCCTTCCGCGCCGCTACGGCTCTTGCGCCAGTACCAGCCGGCGCCCGTCAGCACGACGAGAAGGACGACCACGAAGGGCCACCACTTCCGGCGTCTGGACGCCGTGGTGTCGATGCCTTCGTGCGACACGTTGGGGGCGCGCTGTCGATTGGCGATCGGTGGGGCTTGAGCTTCGGAAGGCATCACTCTGATGGTAGCGCGGGACCGGAGGCCCTGTGGGTCGCTGAGCACCGGAATCCGAAGATCTCTTGCGGTATTACAACCATTTAACAATTTGGCACGTCAGGCGGCCCTTCGAGGCGCCACGGCGCGATTGTGGTAGCGTCGGAGCATGCTGTCACGACGAGCGTTCCTCTCGGCCATGAGCGCGGTGCCGCTTGTCGGCCTCGCGCGGCCGGCCTTCTCATCCGCAGTCCCAGACGATATCCACACCGCGCTGAACGGGCCGGTGGGACTGCAACTCTGGAGCGTGCGGAAAGCGCTCTCCAAGGACTTCAACGGGACGCTCACCAAGGTTCGGGCGATGGGATTCGAAGAGGTCGAGGCCGCCGGGCTCTACGACCGGTCGCCGTTGAAGTTTCGCCAGGCCCTCGAGAAGGCCGGTCTGCGCTGCCAGTCCGTCCACCTGGGGTACGAGCAGTTCCGGGAACGTCCCGCCGAGGCGTTCACGGAGCTCAAGCCCCTTGGCCTTTCGTGGGTCGTCTGCCCATGGATCCCGCACTCCAACTTCGGGCCCGATGAAGCGCGGATGGCAGCAGTCGTCCTCAACCGCGCGGGCAAGATGGCCCAGGATCAGGGCCTGAAACTGGCGTATCACTGTCACGGCTACGAGTTCGTGTCCGCGCCGCTGGGCACGCTCTTCGACGCGATGGCTGCTGCGACGGATCCCGCGCTCGTGTCGTTCCAGATCGACGTGCTGCACGCGTTTCTAGGTGGCGCCGACCCGGCGGCGCTGATCACGAAGTACGGGCCACGCGTGAAGTCACTGCATTTGAAGGATCTGAAGCAGGGCGTCCCCATCGCCATGGGACAGGCCATCGCGCCGGACGGGTCGGACGTCCCCGTCGGCACCGGTCAGCTCAACTGGCCTGCCATCCTCGGCGCCGCGGTGAAGGCGGGTGTCCCGATCTATTACATCGAAGACGAGAGCGCCGATCCGCTCGGCCACATCCCGCAGAGCATCGCGTACCTCAAGGGCGTCACGATTCTCAAGATCTAGGAGGAGGGAACCACAGAGTCCACAGATTCCAAAGATTTTCTGTTGTTTCGCTGTTGGCTACCGGCCGATTGCGTCACCAGAAAAAATCTGTGAAATCGGTGGAATCTGTGGTTCCTACTTATTTCCGACGAGCGCTTCGAACTGCCGTCGCTCGTCGTCTGACATCGGGTAGGTGTGCTTCTCTTCGGGGTACGCGCCCGCGCGTACGTCGCTTGCGTACGCGGCGAGTGCCCGGGAGATCTCTGCTGCCAGATCTGCGTAGCGTTGCACGAACCGCGGCACGCGATCGCCGCTCAGGCCGAGCAGGTCGTGCCACACGAGCACCTGGCCGTCGCATAACGCGCCGGCGCCGATCCCGATCACCGGAATTCCGAGCGCCACGGTGATGCGCGCCGCGACGACGGCCGGGATGGCCTCGACGACGAGGACGGAGCAGCCGGCCGCTTCGAGCGCGAGCGCGGCGTCATAGAGGTCGCTCGCGCTGCCCGCTGTCTGGCCCTGCGGACGATAGCCCCCGAGCTTGGTTGCCGACTGCGGCGTCAGGCCGATGTGGCCCATGACGGGAATGCCCGCGTCGACGATCGCGCGGACTCGCGACAGGCGCCGCTCCGAGCCTTCGAGCTTCACGATGTCGGCGCCGCCGTCCTTGACCATCCGCACCGCGCTCGACACGGCCGCTTCGTCGGACGGCTGATACGACCCGAACGGCAGGTCGCCGACGACGAGCGCGCGGCGCGAGCCTCGCGAGACGGCCGCCGTCAGCATCACCATCTCGTCCAGCGTCACCGGCACCGTCGACTCGTGGCCCATCACGACCATCGCCGCCGAGTCACCGACGAGCAGCAGGTCGATCCCCTGCGCATCGGCGAGCCGCGCCGACGGCGCGTCGTAGGCCGTTACCATCACGATCTTCTCGCCGCGCCGCTTCATCTCGGCCAGGCGCAGCAGCGACAGCTTGTCAGGCGTCATGAGATCGGTCCTTCCAGGGGCACGTTGTCGATCAGCCGGACGCCGCCAACGCGCACGGCCGCGGCGAGCACCGGCGGATCGAACGGCGCCACCTCCACGTACTCGACGTCGAGGCCGTCGAGCATCGCCCGAGCCTTCACGGGATCCTTCGTCGCCAACGCACGCGGCAGCGCGAGCGCCTGGTCTCGGGCCGCGGACGACAGTCGCACGTTGCGTGACGACATGGCCAGGCCATCCGGATCGCGCAGTGTCGGCTGGACGCTCAAGCGGATCGGCACGTTGAGGTCCCGCAGCATCCGCCGGATGACTTCGACCTGCTGCGCGTCCTTCTGCCCGAAGTAGACCGCGTCGGGCTGGACGATGTTGAACAGCTTCAGGCAGATCGTGGCGACGCCGCGGAAGTGGCCCGGACGAGACGCGCCTTCGAGCGAGGACCCGAGGCGCTCGAGATCGATCCATGTCTCGAAGCCGCCCGGATACATCTCTTCCGTCCCGGGCGCGAAGAGCATGTCAACGCCCGCGTGAGCGGCCGTCGCGGCGTCGCGCGCCTCGTCGCGCGGGTATTGCTCGAGATCCTTGCGCTCGCCGAACTGCGCGGGGTTCACGAAAAGGCTGACGACCACCGTGGACGACTGGCGCCGCGCGGCCTCGAACAGCGACACGTGTCCCGCATGAAACGCGCCCATCGTCGGCACGAACCCGACCGGGCGCGGCGCACGCGCGAGCGCGGACCGGACGTCGGCCACGGTTCTCAGCAGCTCCATGCATCAAGGATAGTGCGGACACGGGTGCCGGGCTCCAGCTCAACCGCACGTGATATTGTCGCCCGTTACATGGCTTCCCACGCGGTCGCGGACCCAGCCGTGGAACCCGGCAGGCGGCGCCCGCCCGCCCCGCCGGCGCCGAAACCGCGACCTGCGGACGCGTGGTGGGTCGAGCCAGTCCGTCTCGCGGCGCTTGTCGTCTTTCCGGGCCTGGTCATCTTCAGCGTGCTCGAGCCTCGCCTCGCGGGCCGCGTCTTCTGGACCGTCGCCGTCGCGTCGCTCCCGCTCCTCTTCGTGCTCGCCGGCTATCACCGGTGGCGCCGGATCTGCCCGCTCGCGTTCGTCTCGCAGCTGCCGACGCGATTCGGGTGGGCCGGACGCCGACGTGCCGGCCCTTGGCTGCAGGCGCACGCCTACCACGTCGCCTTCGGCGTCTTTCTGACGTCGCTGTGGCTGCGGCTCGTCGCCACCAACGGCGACGGCTACGCCATCGCGACGTTCATGTTCGTGCTGTGCGCCGCATCCATCGGCGTCGGCCTCGCGTACACCGGGAAGACCTGGTGCAACTACGTCTGCCCGGTGCTCGTCGTCGAGAAGCTGTACACGGAGCCCCGCGGCCTGCGCGACACGGTGAACTCGCAGTGCACTACGTGTACGGCGTGCCGGCCCGCGTGCCCCGACATCAACGAGGAGAACAGCTACTGGAAGGAAGTCGTCACGCCCGCCAAGCGCGACGTGTACTTTGCGTTTCCCGGCGTCGTCGCGGCCTTCTACACGTATTACTACCTGCAGTCGGGCACATGGGCGTACTACTTCAGCGGCAACTGGACGCATGAGCCGGGACTGTTTCGCACGGCCTTTCTCCCCGGTGTCGACGAGGCCACGGCGGGGTTCTTCTTCGCACCGGTCGTGCCGCGCGCCGCGGCCGCGTTCCTGACGCTGGCGCTCGGCGCGCTCGTCAGCCTCCTGGTGTTCCGGGTCCTGGAGCGGCCAGTCGGCCGCCTCTTGATCGCCAGGGACGCGGGCGACGATCCGTCGCAGCTCCGCAGCGTGATGTTCACGATCGCTGCGTTCAGTGCCTTTGTGATCTTCTACAGCTTCGCCGGCGCGCCGACGCTTCGTCTGGTGAGGGGACTCCCGCACGGCTTTCAGCTGCTCGTCGTCACGACGGCGACGATCGCGCTGGTACGGCGGTTCGGGCGCACGCAGGCGGCGTTTGCCGAGGAGACGCTGGCGCGGAAAATCATCGCGAACTGGAAGTGGGACGACATTCCCGCACCGGATAACCTGCGCGAGGCGTTTCTGATCCACACGATCAAGCTGAAGTCGAACGACGAGGCGCGGCGGCAGGTGCTCGACCTGTACAAGACGGCCGTCAGCGACAGCCTCGCCAGCGGCGTCGTCTCGCGCGGGGAGGTGCATCGCCTGGACACGCTGCGGCAGCAGTTGCGGATTTCCGACACCGACCACGAGCGCGTGATGGCCGAGCTCGCCGACGAGCGGGGCGGCTTGTCGTCGCCTGCGGTCGAGATGACGCCGGAGAAGCAGCTGCAGCTTGACACCTACGCCGACGCGCTCGCCGTTCTTCTCGAGCGGCGCAGCTCGACCAGCAGCGACGACGCGTTCGTATGGGAGCTTCGCGAGCGATTTGGCGTGACGGGCGACGAGCACGCGGCCGTGCTCGACCGGCTGCTCCAGAGCCGTGACGGCGTCGCGCATCATTTCGGCGACCTGCCGGCAGCCATCGAGTGGTCCGCCACCGCGTCCGATCGCTTGTCATCGACGCGGTCTGCGGTCGCGCGATTTCTGGTGCGGCTGCTCAGGCGCCGCTGGAGGCGGGCGGCCGAGAGTCTCGTGCACACGCTCTGCGGAGACGCCGGTCCTGAAGCCGTGCGAGACGGCCTCGTCGCGAACGACGTCTGGGCACGTGACGCCGCCTTCGCGGAGCTCGCCTCGCGCGTCTCGCCGACGACCGCGAGCCGGTTGATGGGCGCCGTCGCCGAAGCGCGCGAGCAGGTGGCGACGGCAGAAGACCTTGCCGCCGTCCTGCGGCTTCATCTTGCGAGCCCGGATCCGTATCTGCGGGCGGCGGCGTTCTACCTGATCGAGTGCATGGACGGCGCGACAGAAGCCGATCGGGCCCGCCTTGCCGGCGACGAGCATCCGCTGGTGGTCGAGACGGCGGCGGCCGCGGCGGCCGCCGCGAGCGGCGAGCCGCTGCTCGAATCGTCCACGCTGGAGAAGATGATCGGGCTCACGTCGATCGGCGTCTTCGCCGACCTGGAGCCTGAGGATCTCGCGCATCTCGGGCGCGCAGGCATCGAGGCCTGGTATCCGCAGGACTCGGCGCTCTGCACCGAGGGCGAGGTGGCCGACGACGTGTTCGTCGTGCTCGACGGGGAGGTGTCGGTCGTGCGCGCGTCTGGCAGCGGCACGCGAGTGCTGTCCGTCGAAGGTCCCGGCAGCTGCATCGGCGAGCTCGCCGTGCTCGATCCCGCGCCGCGCGAGGCGACCGTCGTCGCCTCGACGGTCGCGGTGCGGACGCTGCGGTTGTCCGGCAGCGCGTTTCGACAGGCGCTCGGCGCAAGCCCCGCGGTGTCGGAGGCCGTCATTCGCATCCTGGCGCGACGGCTGCGCCGGACGACGGACAGGTGAAATAGGGATCAGGGTTCAGGAACCAGGAACCGGAACCAGGAAGAAGCTCCTGTAGCGCAGACCTTCAGGTCTGCAACGCGGTTTTACCGGCGGAACCAGCCGCCCTTCGAGGTGTCTATGCGTTCGCTCATGCCGTTGCTCCCCCGGTTCGGCCACTGCTTCGTGTTCGCGTCGCTGATCTCAGCTGCGGCTTGCAGCGCGCCGCCGCCGGCGACTCCGGCGACGCCGGCGAAGAAGCTTCCGGTGATTGCCCTCGGCGACAAGGGCGTGTTTCCGCTGAAGGCGCACCTCGAGTCCGCGGACATCGCGGCCGGGAAGTACACGCCGGCACAGTTCATTGAATCGGGCGCCGATCTGTTTCACACGCCCTTCAACGGCCTCGACGGCGTCGGCATCGCGAGGGCGAAGGCCGGCCCGGTGAACCGCTTCGTGCCCATCGGTCCGACAGGGCCGAGCTCCACGAGCTGTGGCGAGTGTCACAACGAACCGTTTCCTTCGTCTGCCGGGCTCCCGCACAGCTCGGTCGCGCGCGACCCCGAGGCCGACGGCAAGCCGCCGTTCAACGTGCGCTCCGTGCGCTCGCTCTACGGCGACGGCCTGATGCAGATGCTCGCCGAGGAGATGACCGAGGACCTGCAGGCCGCTCGCGACAAGGCGGGGGCCGCGGCAAAGGCCTCGCCAGGCAAGCCAGCCGTCGGGGAGCTCGTCGCCAAGGGCACGAAGTTCGGATCGATTGCCGCCACCGCGACGCCGGCCGGCGTCGTCACGTACGACGTGTCGAAGGTCGCGGGTGTCGATCCGGATCTCGTCGTGCGTGCGCTGGGATGGAAGGGCGACGCGACGCTCATCCGCACCATCACCGCCGGCGCGTCGTTCCGGGCCATGGGCATGCAGTCCGAGGAAGTGCTCTGGAAGATTCCCGAGGCCGCCAATACGCCCGACTTCGACGGCGACGGCGTCGTGCGGGAGCTGTCCGTGGGCGACATCACCGCGATGACGGTGTACTCGTCGATCCTGCCGACGCCCACCGAGCTCGAGCGGCTGGCCGATCTCGGATACGTGCAGGCGCCGACCGCCGAACAGAAGGCGCTGATCGCGAAAGGACGGGCCGCCTTCGTGAACGTCGGCTGCGCGTCGTGCCACACGCCGGCGATGCACCTGGCGCAGACGCGATTCGAAGAGCCGACGGCGCGCGGCAACGGCAACTTCTACGATCACGGCCTCGCGAAAAAGGATCCGAACTACGACCCGAAGCGCCCCTTCTCCGTCGACGTCCTGAAGGACATGGACGAGCCGCGCGCCGAGGCGGACCCGAAGGGCGGCGTCACCGTGCGGCTGTACAGCGATCTGAAGCGTCACGCGATGGGCCGCCTGCTGGCGGATCCCGCCGGGCCTGGCGATTCGACGACCGCCGATTTCGAGTCGCTGAAGTACGACGGCAAGCCCGTGAAGATCGCGGCCGATCAGTTCCTCACCGCGGTGCTCTGGGGCGTCGGCAACACGGGGCCCTGGCTGCACGACAACCGCGCAGGCTCTCTGCGCGAGGCGGTGCTCCTGCACGGCGAGGACGCGCCACCGGCCGTCGGCGCGCCGGGACGCAGCGAGGCGCAGGAAGTGCGTGATGCGTTCAAGGCTCTCGCGCCCCCGGATCAGGACGCGCTCGTCGCGTTTCTCAGCAGCCTGCGGACGTTCGCGCCGCCTAGAAAAGACGAGTGAAGAGAAACCGCAGATTACGCCGATTACGCAGATTGACTGCCTCAGTCACGCTGCGCTTCGCGTGTCAGAAGAGACACCAGGATTCCGGGATTTCAGGATTTCTGGATTGACGACCGCGGCGCGGTCGGCGGCTCCATGCCCTCTGCGCCTCTGCGGCTGATTCATCTGCGTAATCAGCGTAATCTGCGGTTACATTCTTGCCTCATGCCCGTCCTGCGTGACGTAACTGTTCTGATCGCCGCGTCGTTCGTCCTCCACGGAGAGGGCGGTCACGCCGCGCCACGAGCTGCGGCTTCGACCTCGTTCACGGTCACCATCCGCGTGGATGCTGCGCAATCGCTCGGACCGCTGCGCCCTGTGTGGCGGTTCTTCGGCGCAGACGAGCCCAACTACGCCTACCTGCCTGATGGCGAGCGGCTGCTGGGCGAGCTCGGCGCGTTGAAGCCTGGCGACGTCTACTTCCGCGCCCACAACCTGCTCACAACGGGCGACGGGACGCCGGGGTTGAAGTGGGGCTCGACGAACGCCTATCGCGAGGATCCGAGCGGAAAGCCCATTTACGACTGGACGATCCTCGATCGAATCTTCGACACCTATCTGAAGCACGGCGTCCGGCCGTACGTCGAAATCGGTTTCATGCCGAAGGCGCTTTCGACGAAGCCCGAGCCGTATCAGTTCACGTGGACGCCGACGGCCAGGTACAACGAGATTTTTCTCGGCTGGACGCAGCCGCCGACCGACTACAGAAAATGGGGCGACCTCGTCCACGCGTGGGCGGCGCACGCCGTCGCGCGGTACGGCGGCACTGAAGTGAACCGGTGGTACTGGGAGACGTGGAACGAGCCGAACATCGGCTACTGGAGCGGCACACCGGAGGAATTCCAGAAGCTCCACGACGCCGCGACCGACGCCGTCCGCCGCGCGCTGCCTACCGCCCGCGTGGGCGGACCAGATGTCGCCGGCGATGGCGGCGCCTTTACCCGCGCGTTCCTCGATCACGTGCTCCGCGGCGCCAACCACGCGACCGGCGGACAGGGCACGCCGCTCGATTTCGTGTCGTTCCATGCCAAGGGCAAGCCGACGTCGGTGGACGGCCACGTGCGGATGGGCATTGCCGCGCAGCTCTCGACCATCGACACGGGATTCAGCCTGATCGCCAGCTACCCCGAGTTGAAGCAGACGCCGATCGTCATCGGCGAATCGGATCCCGACGGCTGCGCCGCCTGTCAGGGGCCGCAGCTTGGCTACCGGAATTCGACCGTTTACGCGAGCTACACCGCCGACGCCATCGCGCGCACGCTGGACCTCGCCGGTCGCCGCGGCGTCAATCTCGAAGGCGCGCTGACGTGGGCCTTCGAGTTCGAAGGCGCGCCGCTCTTCGCCGGGTTTCGTGCGCTCGCCACCGGCAGTGTCGATCTGCCCGCGCTCAACGTCTTCCGGATGCTGAGCGTGATGGGTGCCGAGCGGATCGCAGTCCAGAGCGACGGCGCAGTCCCGCTCGACACGATCGTGAAAGATGGCGTCCGCGATCGCGCGGACGTGTCGGCGCTCGCCAGCCGCAGCGCGCGCAGCGTCACCGTGCTGGCCTGGCACTATCACGACGACGATGTGCCCGGACCGTCGGCCGAGGTCAGGCTCGACGTCGGCGGCCTGCCCGAAAACCTCTCGTCCTGCCGAGTCCGCCGCCTGGCAGTCGACGGCAATCACGGCAACGCGTTCACCGCGTGGCAGCGCATGGGCTCGCCGGCGCAGCCTGATGCCGCCCAGCTCGACGCTTTGAGGCGCGCCGCCGCCGGGATGAGTGTCGACGCCGGGCAGACGGTGACAGTCGCACGCTCGCGCACGCAGATCCGTGTCACGCTGCCGCGGCACGCCGTCTCGCTCGTTACCGTCGAGTGGTGAGGGGACCGAGCGCGAGCCAGAGCAGCATCAGACTCGTCGCGAGCAGCACGCCCGCCAGGGCTGCCGCCTTCGCGGCCAAGCCCATCGTCCCCGCCTTCCACAGCCATAAATCCGGGCTCACCAGATTCGCGGGGTTGTCGAACGAGGCAAGGAATTGATCCGCCGTGAGTGTCCGGGCGCGCGTTTCAAGGGGCGGAGAGTCGATCTCGGGGCCACGTGCTGCGGCCGGTGGAGTGCCGCGGAGGATCGTGGGCATCTCGATCCACTCGGCCGCCACGAGCGACCCGTTGAAGGGCGCGGGCTCGCCGCGTAACTTCTGATACGTCACGAGCTGGTAGTACCGCAACATCGGATAGAACGCGCCGCCGAGCTGCACGGCGAACGCGAGCGCGACGAGCAACACGACCGCACCGCGCGCCACGAGGCGCCGCTCACGCAGCCGCTCGAACAGCACCGCCAGCGCGGGCGCGGCAAACGCCAGGCACGGGGCAATCATCCGCGGCCCATAGGCCCAGCCGCCGTGCCACGCGCGGTACTTGGCAAAGAAGATCACCGCCTCGCCCAGCAGCGCCATCGACAGCATGCACTCCGCGCGACACCGCCGCCAGCCGACCGCCCACGCCCACGGCAGCAGCAGCAGCCACGGCGAAAACCAGAGCAGGCCGACCTCGCCGTCGAACAGGACGTGTCGCAGCCCCTCGGCGAGCGGCGTCGAGAAAAGCACGGTCGGAGTCGGATAGGCGAGGTGGTAGCCCGTCTTCGTGACGCCGCCGAACCGGACGTAGTTCGACGCCGCCACGGCGAGCACGAACGGCGCGGCGCCGAACCCGAAGAGGACCACGCGGCGCAGTCGCGTTCCGAAGGGCAGCGAGCCCGGCACTGCGAGCGCGTAGAGCGCGAAGACCGGCCAGAAGGCGATCCCGACGAGGCGAGAGGCGATCGCGGCGCCGAACGCCGCACCGGCGCCAGCCGCCCCGATTGCGCCGGTGGTAGTCGAGAGCAGGCACGCGCAGGCGACCAGGCCCGCCGTGAAGTACGGCTCGGAGTAAAAGCCCTTGACGGACTCGTACCAGAGCACCGATCCGAGGAAGACGACCAGCACGGCGCCGGTGGCCGGCCGCCACGGCAGGCCGAGCCGCGTGAGCCAGACCGCGAGGAGCAGCGGCACGAGGGCGCCGACGAGCGCCGTGGTCAGCGAGATCAGGAACGCAGAGAGAATCGCCGGGTCTCGACCAGTTCGCGCGGCGAGCCACTCACCCGTGACGAGCGGTGGAACCGCCAGCACCGACGGCAACAGGCCGAACCCGGCGTAGTAGCGGCCGTCCGGGCCTGGAACGCAGTGGTTGCTGAGGGGTTCCGGCGTGCACGGGGACGCCTCGAAGGTGGCCTTGTGGGCGATCGAGCGCGTGACGTTGATCATCGCCGCGCCGTCGCTCGTTCCCGCGCGTCCAGACGCCGTCAGGATTCCGAGGGTCGCCAGCCCGGCATAAAACGCCGCCAGTCGCCATCGAATGGCGCGTCGTGGTTCCAGGGACCGTTCCTCGCCTGCCCGATCACCGTGACCGCGCGGAGCGGAGCATACACCGCCTCATCCAATCGTCTCGTCGAATGCCGACTTGACAGGTCGGAGTTCGGCCGCTAGCATCCACAGCTTAAATTGAGACTGAGTCTCAAGATGTGCGTGGTGCCTATTGCGGATCCCTTGTGCGCTGTTGACGAGCCTCGTCTGCTGCGGCTGCGCCGGCCTGGTGGCGGCCCAGGAACGGCCGTATTTCGTGACCTATGACCACTACCTCGAGGAACGCGGCAACCTCGAGATTGCTGTCGCCAGCACCACCGGCCTCCCCAAGGACGACCACTCGGTGTACACGGCGCCGTGGCTCGAGCTCGAGTACGGCGTCGCAGGGTGGTGGACGACCGAGCTCTACCTCGAAGGCGTGACGACGACGCGCGACGGCGGCGGGTTCACGGGCTGGCGCCTCGAGAATCGCTTCCGACCCTTGCGCGACGAGCACGCGGTGAACCCCGTGCTTTATGTCGAGTACGAGAACACCAACGAGGCGAGCCGCATCCAGAAGGAGATTGTCGGCGCGGGCGCGATCAACTACGAGCCGATCGAAGAGCTTCGCCAGACCAAGGCGCACGAGCTGGAAGCCAAGCTCATTCTGTCGAGCGCCCTCGGCTCCTGGAACATCGCCGAGAATGTGGTGTTCGAGAAGAACTTCTCCGAGGATGAAGGCGTCGAGTTCGGGTACAGCGTCGGCGTCTCACGCGCCCTGGGCGGGCTGGCGCGCGGGACGGCCTGCCGCGCCTGCCGCGAGAACCTCACGCTTGGCGCGGAGCTGTACGGCGGGCTCGGATCGACGGAGGGCTTCGAATCTGGCGAGCAGCGCCATTACGTGGCGCCCGTTTTCGGATGGCGCATCGGCGACCACACCACGTTCAAGGCATCGGCCGGCTTCGGGCTCACGCAGGCCAGCGACCATTGCCTACTGCGCTTCGGCGTCTCGTACGAAGTACCGCTCGGGAGCCGGCGATGACGACCCGGCATGGGCTCGCGATCGTCATATTCGCGTTGGGAGGCCTCCCGACGCCCTACACACGCGCGGCCAGCGCGTCACCACAGGAGCGTCCTGCCTGGACTGCGCCGACGACTTCAGACGCGCGCGCGAACCCGCTTGCGGCTCGGCCCGACACCGAACCGGGCGGCGCGAAGCTGTTCAAGGAGCACTGCGCGCAGTGTCACCGGGACGACGGCACAGGGACGTCGGTTGCTCCGAGCCTGACGGGACGCCGCGTGCAGTCGCAGACCGACGGCGCGCTGTTCTGGAAGATCACGAGCGGGAACACGCGAACGGGGATGCCGACCTTCAGCGGGTTGCCCGAGCTCCAGCGCTGGCAGCTGGTACTGCACCTGCGAGCGCTGGGCTCGAGACACTCCGCTCCGCCTAACCGACCGTGAACGGCGCCGTCGCGCTGACGGTGCCCCACTCGATTCGCAGCACTCCGCCGTCCGGGGCGTCGTCAACGAAGATGGTGAGCTGTTCGGCCGGCACTCCCGCCTTGCCCAGTTTCATCGGCGCCCGACCCATCTCGAGCGACGGGTCGTACGGAATGCCCCACTGGCCTGGCTTGCTGAGCTTTCCGATAATCAGCTCCCATGCCGTCGCGCCGGGCTGCGTGTTGATCGTGTAGGTGCCTGGAGCCAGCGTCAGCGTTCCGAACTTCAGCGTCTTGTCCGTGGTGATGGTCGTCGCTTCGTCGGCGCCGGTCCGCCAGGGCTGCCCGGCAGGCATCAGCGTGGATTCCGCGCGGCCTTTCAAGTACGGCCGGCCGTACTCGATGGCGATGTGCGCGCCGTGTGCCGTCCACGCGGACTTCACGTGCGGGCTGCCGCCCTTGCCCGGATGAATCGTCGTCATCTGCTGGGCGGAAAGCGCCGAACTTGCGAGCGCGGCGACTGCCGCGAGTGCCAAGCTGAAACGTCGCATTGAGCCTCCTATCCATTCACCATAGCACCGCCGCCCGGTGTTCGCTCCCGTCCGGCCCCTCGTTTTCATCCGAGGGAGGACGCAGGCAGATGCCGCCCAGGATCAAAGTGCTGATCGGTGCCCTTGGCGCGGCGACGCCGCTGGCGATCAACCTCATCGTGGTGGACCATCTGGCGCTGGCGAGCCCGACCGCGCTGACTGTGCTTGGCTATGGGATTCGTGTCGCGGCGCTCGTTGGTCTTGGCGTCCTGGTGGTCGTCAGGAACCTCGACGAGCAGCGGCCGGCGAAGATCTTCCAGCTGTGCCTGGCCGGTCCGGCGCTCATCACGGCACTTCTCAACGGCGTGAACCAGCGGTCGCTGATCCAGTCACAAGCGATCCCGTCGCCGGCATCGCGCGCGTTTCTCTCGATGCCCGTCGTTCAGGCGGCGCCCGCGAGCCAACCGCGGCAATTCGAGCTGCCGCCCGAAACGAGCGGCGAGCAGATCTGGCGCGGGCTGACGGGCGGGCGATCGAATCGGGCGTGGTTCGTGATCGTCCGCCGCGCACCGACGCGCGAGGCTGCAGAAGCGGCCAGCGATCGGATCAACCAGACCGTCTACGGATTTCACGCAGAAGTCTTCGAGCCGTACCACGGGCGCGGCGACTGGTCCGTCGTCATCGGCGAGGGCCTGACGCGCGCCGAGGCCCAGCGGCTGAAAAGGAAGGCGCTCGGCGCCGGGCTCACCGATACCGAGCTCTGGACGCCGCCGCCGGCCGGGGCGAGATAATCACGGCCGCCGAAGCACCAGATACGGCCGAATCACCTCGGTCCAGATCGCGTATCCCGCCGCGTTCATGTGCAGCTCGTCGTCCCTGAAGATGTCGGGCTTCGGCAGGCCGTCGGGTCCGAGCATCCGGGGAAAGACATCGATGAACGCGAGGCGCGAATCCGTGGCGACGAAGTCGGCGATCTGCCGGTTGGCCCGCTTGACCGTCTCGATCTGCGACCAGCGCGCCGGGTTCGGAGCAATCGAGATGTAGTCGATGCGCGTCAGCGGGAGCGCGGCGTGCATCAGCGCGACCAGCGCCTTGAAATCCGCTGTGACCTGCTCGGCGCTTCGGCCCGCGTTGATGTCGTTGCCGCCGCAGTAGATCACCACGAGCGCCGGCTTGTGGGGGATGACGATGCGCTCGAGGAACGCCGTGACCTCAGGGAGCATCGACCCGCCGAATCCACGGTTCACGACTGGAAGGCCCGGGAAGTCCTCCTTCAGCGTCGTCCACAGCCGGATGCTCGAGCTGCCGGTGAAGATGATGCCGCCGCGCGGCGGCGGATCCGACAGGTCCGCCGTCTCGAACGCGTGGATTTCCGACTCCCACCGGGATGGGTCCGGCCCGCCCTGGGACCGCGCGCGCGCCGGCAGCGCGACGAGCGCAAACAGGGTGAGGACGAGAAGCAGCACAGGGGCACGGCGCATCAGCGGCTCCTTCAGAAGGTCTTCTCATCCGCCGATGGGCCATAGAGCGCGGGCACCGTGGCCCCGAGTAGGCGCAGGTACACCGTCATTTGCCCGCGGTGATGCGCGAGGTGGCGCAGCGTCTCGCCGATCACTTCGTGGCGCGGCGTCTCCATGACGACGGCGCCCGAGACGAGCAGTTTCCAGGGCGTCAGCAGGTGCTGCTCGGTCGTGCCGCCAAGCGCGGCCTTCGCGGCCGCGACGGCCTCGTCCAGCGCTTTCACCAGCTCGTCGCGCGTGCGCAGGGTCGGCCGCTTGTAGGCCTGGCCGCTCGTGGGCTTCAGATCCAGGGAGTCCTGATTCACAGCCATGGTCACCCACGACGGCATGGTGGCGACGAGCTCGCTCAGGTAGCCGAAGTGCATCGACTTCTCGTGCGGCTTCCAGTCGTAGTGGCCTTCGGGCACCTGGTCCAGTGCCTTGCGCGAGCGGCCGGCTTCGGCGTCCAGGTCAGCAAGAAAGAGGCGGGTGAGCTCCATGCGGTCCTCCGCGTGCCGGGAAGGGAGACAGAGTACTTCAACTGTAGTCACCGTCACGCCGCGATCACGATTTCAAACAGACACCTTGATTTCGAGATTTCAAGGATTGCGTCACGTTCCTCGAAATCCGGAAATCCCAGAATCCTGGTGTCCTCTTGAGGTGGAAACGCCGTCTGACTGAAAGATCGCGAATACAGCGCGACACGTCGTAGTCTGTGGGCTCTTGTCCTGACAGGAGGATGCGATGAGACGGCGCGATGTACTGCGAACCTTGTCCACAGGCACGCTCGCGGCGGGCGCCGGCGCGCTGTGGTCCTCGCCGCGATTGCAAGCCTGCGAATCCACCCCGGCGCCGCAAGCCCCCATCAAGGCCGCGGGCAGCGTGCGCATCCGCGACATCCAGACGATCCTGACGGCCCCGGACGGCATTCGCCTCGTCGTGGTCAAGGTGCACACGAGCGAGCCGGGCCTCTATGGCGTGGGCTGCGCCACGTTCACGCAGCGCGCCGCCGTAGTCCAGACGGCGATCGAGCAGTATTTGAAGCCGTTCCTCACCGGCCGGGACGTCGACGAGATCGAGGACATCTGGCAGTCGTCCTATGTGAGCTCGTACTGGCGCAACGGTCCGGTGCTCTTCAACGCGATGAGCGGCGTCGACATCGCGCTCTGGGACATCAAGGGCAAGCGGGCCGGCATGCCCGTCTACCAGCTGCTCGGCGGCAAGTGCCGGCTCGGCGCCGCCTGCTACTACCACGCCGAAGGACGTGATTTTCAGGAAGCGGAGGACAACGCGCGCAAGGGCATGGCGCTCGGGTACAGGCACATCCGCGTGCAGGCATCCGTACCAGGCCTGGCCACGTACGGCTCGCCGGCCGCTGGCGCGCGCGGCGATCGCCCGGCGACCGTCGGACCCACGGCGCCGGGGGCCATCTGGGACTCGGCGCCGTACGTCCGCATGGTGCCGAAGCTCTTCGAGCACATGCGTGCCGCGCTCGGCGACGACGTGGAGTTGCTGCATGACGTGCACGAGCGCGTGACGTTGCCCGAGGCGGTGAACCTGTGCAAGGCGCTCGAGCCCTATCGGCTGTTCTTCGTCGAGGATCCGCTGCCGCCGGAAGAGAACGATCACTTCCGGATCCTGCGTCAGCAGTCGAGCGTGCCGCTCGCGATGGGCGAGCTGTTCAACACGGTCCACGAATACGCGCCGCTCCTCAGCGAGCGGCTGATCGATTTCATCCGGATCCACATCTCGCAGATCGGCGGCCTCAGCCCCGCGCGGAAAGTGCAGGCGCTGGCGGAGTTCTTCGGCGTGCGGACGGCCTGGCATGGCCCGGGCGACGCATCTCCCATCGCGCACGCGGCGCAGCTGGCACTCGAGCTGGCGAGTTACAACTTCGGGGTGCACGAGGGCGGACGCTTCCAGCAGGCCACGCGCGACGTGTTTCCGGGCTGCCCCGAGACGAAGGACGGCTACATGCTGGCAGCGGAGGCGCCGGGTCTCGGCATCGACATCGACGAGAAGGCTGCGGCGAAATTTCCCTTCCCTCCGGGGCCGCCCAATTTCGACTACGGATGGGGGACGACCCGCCGGCGCGACGGAACGGTGATACGGCCCTAGGGCGGGTCGGACAGGTCGGACAGGTCGAACAGGTCGAATGGGTCGGTCAGGTCGAACAGGTCGGTCGGGTCGAACAGGGTCGGACAGGTCGATGGGGTCGCGCTACGACGCGATCGCTGCCGGCTCCGGCGGCAGCGCGTCGGCGTCAATGGGTGCCGGCGGCGCGACGGCCGTCGCTGCCGGCAGCTCGCGCGTGACGGGCCGCGGGCCGAGCAGGTGCGGGCTGCCGTCGAGCAGCGAAAACACCGTGGCCATCTGCTGACGGATGCGATAGAGCAGGTCCTGCTGGTCGCTGCTCCAGCC
>JBKPSY010000256.1:0-5399 GCA_046735235.1 Acidobacteriota bacterium
CAGCGTCACGCCGTCGAACTTCACGGGGCTGCGGACGAACACGCCGTCCCGGATGAACCACGAGTACTCGCGATCCATGCCGAACAGCCGTACCTTCCCGGGAGCGAAGAAGTCGGCCGTCTCGCGCTCCTCCAGGATGTACTGCTGCAGCTTGCGCCAGTTGTCGTCACGGCGCTTCAACACCACCGCCATGAACTGATCGAGATCGGTGGTGGCCTGGCGAGCCGAGACGGCCGACCCGCCGGGCAGCAGGCTGAGGCAGACAAGCGCCAGGACTGGCTTGAGAGCACGGACGGGCGTAGACATGGGTCTCCCGTGGCGGGGCTGGCATCGGGTTGGACGAGTCACGGGTCGGCCGGGTTCCGTCCCTGGTGTCCCGGAAATCAGTCGGGATTCGACGGGATTGGCGTCACGCTGCAATCGCGCCATCCCGGTGTCCTTTCAATACTGGCGAAGCGCGGCGTGACACGCGGTTCAGCATCTGCCTCCATCTGCGCAATCTGTGGTTATTCAAGGCGATCGCAGACGGCGTGACAGCACTCCCTGAAGACTGCCCGGCGACATATACTCCCGCCATGAATCGTCGGGACTTTCTCAAAACAGCCGGCGCGGCGGCAGCGCTTGCGGCGGTGCCGCGTTACGCCGCCGCGTGGGCCGCGGCGCCGAAGCGCGTCGGCCTGATCGGCACCGGGTGGTACGGCAAGACCGACCTCTTCCGCCTGCTGCAAGTCGCGCCCGTCGAGGTGGTCTCGCTCTGCGACGCCGACAGCCGCATGCTCGCCGACGCCGCCGCGCAAGTCGCCACGCGACAGGCCTCGAAGAAGACGCCGCGCACCTACAGCGACTACCGCAAGATGCTCGCCGAGAAGGACCTCGACCTCGTCCTCATCGCCACGCCGGACCACTGGCACGCGCTGCCGATGATCGAGGCCGTCAAGTCCGGGCTGGACGTCTACGTGCAGAAGCCGATCAGCATCGACGTCGCCGAAGGCCAGGCGATGCTGGCCGCGGCGCGGAAGTACAACCGCGTCGTGCAGGTCGGCATGCAGCGGCGCAGCACGCCGCATCTGGTGACGGCGCGCGATCGCATCATCCGAGAGGGCAAGCTGGGGACGGTCGCCTTCGTGGAGATCTACTGCTACTACCACATGCGCGCGACGGCGAATCCGCCCGACGAGGCGGCGCCTTCGTATCTCGACTACGAGCTCTGGACGGGCCCGGCGCCCTTGCGTCCCTACAACGCGCTGGTGCACCCGCGCGGCTGGCGCGGGTTCATGGAATACGGCAACGGCATTCTAGGCGACATGTGCGTGCACATGCTCGACATGGTGCGCTGGATGCTCGACCTCGGCATGCCGACGCGTGTCAGCTCGTCGGGCGGGATCCTCGTCGACAAGGCCAGCAAGGCGAACATCACCGACACCCAGGAAGCGACCTTCGACTTCCCGAACGTCAAAGTCGTGTGGACGCACCGCTCGTGGGGCGACCCGCCCGATCCGAAGTATCCGTGGGGGGCGACGATCTACGGCGACAAGGGCACGCTCAAGGCGAGCGTGTTCGGCTACGACTTCACGCCGGCGGAGGGTGGCGGCGCGCCGATTCACGAGGACGTGCGCTACGAACTCGAGCAGTTTCCCGAGGACAAGACCGAAAAAGACCTCGAACGGCACGTGGCGCCGGCTATCCGCGCGCACATGAAGAACTTCCTCGAGTGCATCGAGACACGCGCGCACCCGGTGTCGGACATCGAGCAGGGGCACTTGTCGACGTCGGCGTGCATCCTGGCGAACATCTCGCAGAAGCTCGGCCGGTCGCTGGCCTGGGATCACGCGAAGGGCATCGTGATCGGAGACGATGAGGCCACTCGCCTGCTGCGACGCGAGTACCGTGCGCCCTGGCAGCATCCCGACGCCGCAAGCGTTTGAAGCACCGGCGCAGCTGAAGTTGCGGCCTGCGCCGTACCGTGGGGCCGAACTTCAGTTCGGCCAATTGTCCAAGGAGCGCTCATGCCGTCCCGTCGCACGTTTCTGAAGAGCGTCGCCGCAACGTCGGTCGCGACCGCAGTGTCGAGCCGGCGCATTCGTGGAGCGAACGATCGCGTGCGGGTCGGCTTCATCGGCATCGGGCTCATCGGCACACGTCACCTGCTCGACTTCCAGGCGCAGCCCGACGTCGAGATTGCCGGCATCTCGGAGGTATCCGACGAGCGGATGGCGCAGGGCGTCTCGATGGCCGGCAACAACCCGTCCACCTTCTCCGACTTCCGGCGGATGCTCGACCGCCAGGACATCGACGCGATCGTCGTGTCGACGCCGGATCACTGGCATGCGCTCATGACGATTCTTGCTTGCGCCGCCGGCAAGGACGTCTACGTCGAGAAGCCGCTGACGTGGGCCGTACGGGAAGGCGAATGGATGCTGACCGCCGCGCGGGCTCACAAGCGCGTGGTGCAAGTCGGAACCCAGCAGCGCTCGGGGGCGCATTACCAGAGGGCGAAGAGCCTCATCCGCGCGGGTGAGATCGGCGACGTCCGCGACGTCCGGATCGGCGCATTCCGCAATATCCTGCCCGGCTTCACCCAACCGGTCGGCAAGCCGCTGTCTCCCGCGCAGTGGGACATGTGGCTCGGCCCGGCGCCCTTCGTGGCATTCGATCCGAATCGGTGCCTCTACCACTTCCGGTGGTTCGACGCGTACTCCGGCGGCCAGACGACGAACCTGCTCGCCCACGAGATCGACGTCGTCCAATGGGTGAGCGGCCAGATGCCGCTGCGGGTTACGGCCTTCGCCCAGCGCAAGTCGCTCACGGGATTCGGCGAGACGCCAGACGTGTTCGAGGCGATCTTCGAATACCCCGACTTTCTCGTGAACTGGTCCAGCCGCGAGATCTCGGCTGGCGGCCGCGGCGACGGCATGCAGTTCTACGGGACGAAAGGCACCCTGACGATCAGCCGTCGCGGCTTCGAGATTGCTCCCGACGAGCGGGTACCGCCGGAGGTGCAGATCCCGACGCCGTCGTTCGGCGGAGGACCGCCGCCTGCGTACGAGAAGGTGCTGCGCACGGAGCCGCTCAAGACCGACGGCTTCGAGCAGGTGCGCGATCAGTTCCGGCCACACGTCCGGAACTTCCTCGACTGCGTGAAGAGCCGCGACGTTCCGGCGGCGCCGCTTGAAGGCGGCCAGAAGACCGCGATCGCCTGCCACCTCGCGAACATCGCCGCCCGGGTCGGACGTGTCGTCCACTGGGACAACGAGCGGCAGACGATCACGGGCGATCCAGCGGCGGCCGCGTTGCTCACGCGCACCTACCGGGCGCCGTGGGATCGGGAGCTGCACGCGGTTGTGCCTGAGGCGCGATCGTGACGCTGACGCGCCGCGCGTTTCTCGCGGCCGTTCCGGCGGCTGCGCTCGCCGCGCGGATTCGCGGCGAAGGAGAAGGATCCGGCATGTGCCTCGCGTATACGTCGTTCGCCGTGCGGATGCTGCAGGGCCGCGACATCCTGAAATCGACGGCGGCCGCGCTCCCGGCGTCCGCTCTCCTGGATCTCTGCGTCCGCTTCGGCGCGCACGGCGGCCAGATCGACTGGTCGCAGATCGAGTCGCATGCACCTGAGGCGCTCGCAGCCTTGAAGGCGCGGGCCGATCGCGACCATCTGAGACTCGAGCTCTCCGTTCCCGCGTCGTGCCTCGAGTCGCCGCAGGCGTATGCCGACATGGTCAAGACCGCGACGGCGCTCGGCGTCACCGACGTGCGGCTCGCGCTGCTGTATGGCCGGCGGTACGAGAGTTTCAAGACGCGCGACGAGTGGACAGCCTGGCACGCCAAGTGGGTCGCACAGCTCCAGGCCATGAAGCCCGTGATCGAGGCGCATCCGATCGTCGTGGGCCTCGAGAACCACAAGGATCACACCAGCGTCGAACTGGCCGAGCTGCTCCACATGCTGGACAGCCGCCGCATCGGCGTCTGCTTCGACTTCGGGAACAACATCTCGCTGCTGGAAGAACCTCGACAGACACTCGAGACGCTCGCGCCGTTCGTCGTCACGACGCATCTGAAGGACATGGCCGTGAAACCGACGGCCGATGGCTTCGAGCTGTCGGAGGTGCCGCTCGGCGAGGGACTGCTGCCGCTGGCCGACATGATCGCGACGCTGCGGAAGCACCGGCCCGACGTTCCGATGTGCCTGGAGATGCTGACCCGCGATCCGCTGCAAGTGCCCTATAAGACAGAACGCTATTGGACGGCGCTCGGTCGTCCGGGGCCAAACGCGCTCGCGGCCTTCGAGCAGCACGTGCTGTCCAAGGCATCAACCGGTCCCCTGCCTCACATCACAGGCCTCGCGCCGGCGGATCAGATCGCGCTCGAAGACGAGCTCGTCCGACGCTCGATGGAATACGGACGGAACGTGCTGAAACTGTAGGTTCCAAGGTTCCAGGTTCCAGGTTCCAGGTTCAAGGTTCCAAGGTTCCAGGTTCCTGGCGTGGATGGTAGATTCAAATTAACGCGCCCGGGACCCCCGGAACCCAGGAACCCCGGAACCTGGAACCACCGACAACCCTCAACAACCCATGCCTGTACTCGACCAATTCAAGCTGACCGGCCGCCGCGCGCTCGTAACGGGCGGCGCGCGCGGGCTCGGACGCGTCATGGCCGAGGCGCTCGCCCAGGCCGGCGCCGACGTTGCCATCACGAGTCGATCGCTAGACAGTGCACGCGAGGCAGCGGCCGAGATGGCGGCCGCCACAGGACGCCGCGTCGAGGCGTTCCAGGCGGACGTCACCGCCTCGGCGGACATCGACCGCCTCGTCGAGAGCGTCGAGCGCTCGCTCGGCCCGCTCGACATCCTCGTGAACAACGCCGGCGTGAACATCCGCGGCGCCAGCGAGTCGCTGAGCGAAGCCGACTGGGACACCGTCATCGACACCAACGTGAAGGGGCCGTTCCTGCTGGCGCGCGCGCTCGGGCCGCGCATGGCGGCTCGCGGCTGGGGCCGCATCGTCAACCTGGGGTCGATTCTCAGCGTGATCGGCATCGCCGGCCGGGCGCCCTATGGCGCGTCGAAGGCCGCGATTGCGAATCTGACGCGCGTGCTCGCGCTCGAGTGGGCGACGCGCGGCGTCACCGTAAACGCGATTTGCCCCGGGCCGTTCGGCACGGAGATGAACCGCCCGTTGATGAACGACCCAGAGAAGTACGCGGCGTTCGTCGCGAAGATCCCCATGGGCCGATGGGGCGAGCTCACCGAGATCGCCGGCGCCGTCGTCTTCCTCGCCTCCGACGCTTCGTCCTTCGTGACTGGAAGTCTGCTGTTCGTCGACGGCGGCTGGACGGCACAGTAACGACGGGGCCGTCAGATCCGTCGGGTCGGTCAGGTCGGTCGGGTCAGTCAGGTCGGTCGG
>JBKPSY010000257.1:0-22836 GCA_046735235.1 Acidobacteriota bacterium
TTGCGCGCAATGCCGGTGAAGGACCCGCAGGCGCTCGTGCAATTGAGACCCGCGGACGGATCGGAGAGCTTTGGCGGCGGAATGGGCGACGGCTCGGAGCTGTCGTATCCCGTGTGTCGAGACTTCGAAACGCGTACGGACGTGTTCGATGGCGTCTTCTGCGGCGCCTTCACGGCGCTGAACGTCGGTTCGACCGGGCGCTCGGAGCGAGTGGTCGGAGAACTGGTTTCGGGAAAGTTCTTCCAGACGCTGGGTCTCTCCGCCGCCGTCGGTCGGACGCTCGTGCCAGACGACGATCGCGTCGTCAGCGGATCCCCGGTGGCGGTGCTCTCCTACGACTACTGGAAGTCCGCCTTCGGCGCCAAGCAGGAAGCGGTAGGCCGCAAGCTCGTCATCGATGGGCATCCTTTCACCGTCGTTGGCGTCGTGCAGGAGGGCTTCCATGGAATGGACCTGGCGGCTCCGGTTGACGTTTACCTTCCGATCACGATGCAGCCGCAAATCGGGCCGTCGTGGCTGAAGATCGACACGCGGCGCTTCCGGTGGGTGCAGGTGTACGGGCGCCTCAAGCCGGGCATGACGCGAGAGTCGGCGCACGCCGCGCTGCAGCCGTTCCTGAAGTCGATTCTCAGCACTGAGTCGACGGATGCCTCGTTTGCGACCGCCGCGCCGGACGCGAAGCAGCGCTTCATCAACACGACGCTCGTCGTCGAATCGGCCGAGCAAGGACGCTCGGGCTTGCGCGATCAGGTCACCAAGCCGTTGCAGATCCTGATGGCGGTCGCCGGAGGCGTGCTCCTCATCGCGTGCCTCAACGTCGCGAACCTCCTCGTCGCCCGCGGTGCGGCTCGTCACCGCGAGATCGCCCTGCGGCTCGCCCTTGGCGCGGGCCGCCGGCGGATCGTCGGTCTGTTGTTGCTCGAGAGCCTGCTTGTCGCAGCGGGCGGCGCGGTGCTCGGTCTTCTCATCGCGTCGTGGGGGTCGAGCGTGCTAGTGGCGTTCTACACGACCCCCGACAACCCGATGGCGATCGATCCATCACCAGACGGCCGGGTGCTCGCATTCACGACGGCCGTGGCCGCGTTGACGGCGATCGTCGCGGGTCTGGTCCCGGCGCTGCGCGCGACGCGGGTCGACCTTGCGCCGACGCTGAAAGGATCCGGCGGCGCCGTGCTGGGCGAGCAGGCGCGCTTGCGCAAGACGCTCGTCGCCGCCCAGGTGGCGCTCTCCTTCCTGCTGCTCGTCGGGGCGGGCCTCTTCGTTCACAGCTTGACCAACCTGCTGAAGAGCGACCCGGGTGTGCAGGTAGAGCGCCTGCTGGTGTTCAGCCTGGACCTCGAGACGAGCGGATATCGTCCGCCGCGCGATCGACAATCGGCCGATCGCCTTCTCGAGTCGCTGAGGCAGAGCGGCCAGGTCCGCTCCGCCAGTTACGCCTTCTTCGGCTTGATGGAAGGGGGCGGCTGGGGCATGGGTTTCACGCTCGAGGGCGAGCAGCCGAAGGCTGGTCGCAGCTTTGACGCGCTGTGCAACGCGGTGACGCCGGATTACTTCACGACGCTCGGCGTGCCGATCGTGGCCGGGCGCGCCTTCACGATGCGGGATGCCAACGCGCCACCGGCAGGTACGCCCGGCTGGCCGTATCGCGAAGCGATCGTCAACGAGGAGTTCGTCAAGCAGTACTACGGCGGCAGGAATCCGATCGGCCGGCACGTCGGAATCGGTGAAGACCCCGGCACTGCCACGCCGATCGAGATCGTCGGCGTGTCGAAGACCGCGAAGTACATCCGCCTCCGCGAGGAGCCGCGACCGCAGATCTTCTTTCCGTACAGCGAGGCCGAGAGTATTCAGAGCGCGACGTTCTTCGTGCGCACGGTGGGCGACGCGTCGCAGGCCATCGGCATGGTGCGGCGACTCGTCGCGCAAATGGACCCGAACCTTCCCGTCTTCAACGTCCACACGCTCGAGGAGCAGGTGCGGCGCTCGGTGGCCAGCGAGCGGCTCATCGCCAGCCTGTCGGGCGTCTTCAGCGCCCTCGCGACGGGGCTGGCGATGGTCGGCCTGTACGGCGTGATGTCGTACACCGTGACGCGCCGAACGCGTGAGATTGGGATCCGGATGGCCCTGGGCGCCATGGCTCGGGACGTCTCGCGCCGGGTGCTGGGAGAGGCCGCACTGCTGGTGGCGCTTGGACTCGTGGCGGGAGGCGCTGCGGCGTGGTGGTTGAGCCGCTACATCAGCAGTCAACTCTACGAGGTGACCCCGGCCGACGTGGCCAGCTACGCCGGCGCCGCAGCATTGCTGACGATCGTGGCGATGCTGGCGACGCTGGTGCCCGCGCGCCGCGCCGCTCGAATCGAACCGATGCGAGCGCTGCGCGACGAGTAACGTTCTGGTAACGATAGCTCAGCTTGAAGGCCAGTCGACCAACCTGTAACATTAACGGCGCAGACGAACTAGTTCTGTCAGCTCGGCCGCCGTCGTGAGATTCAGCCGTCTCGCCCGACCCCTGCCAAGCCAACGTGGATGGGCCACGCAGCTAAGTGCGTTCTGTACGGCATCCCGCCCGTGCGGGAGAGATGAGGCATGATGAGTCGAAAGTTGTTCGTCGGAAACCTGTCCTACAACACCACGGAGGATTCGCTCGAGGGCCTGTTCACGCAGGTCGGCGCCGTCGAGTCCGCCCGCGTGATGCGCGACATGGCCACTGGCCGTTCGCGTGGGTTCGGGTTCGTCGAAATGCAGAGCGAGGACGATGCCCGGACGGCTATCGAGAAGTTCAACGACACGGAGCTCGACGGTCGCCGCATCGCGGTGAACGTCGCGCAGCCGAAGCCGGCGGGCGGCGGCGGCAACCGTGGCGGTGGTGGTGGTGGCGGCGGGTTCGGCGGGCCTCGGCGCCGCGAGCCGCGCTGGTAGTAATTCCGGCGGGCGTCACATCTGCAGCGCGGGCCTGAGCCCCTGCTGCGTTGAGGCGTCCGCCTCTCGCCCTGCCGGCGGGACATACTCCCGCTCCCGCCGGCGCAATCCCCGATAGCGTTCGAACGCCGCACGTTCCCCTTCCAGGCCCAGCCACGTTCGCCAGGTGCTTCCACGGAACGTGTGCGCGAACATCCTCGGCGCGTGCGTGAGCACGAACCAGGGATCGTGCCTGAGCGCCGCCGGGATGTGGCGCACTTTCATCCACCGCTCCGCCTTCCAGCGCATGAACTCCACGGCGTCCGCGGGCACGTGCGCGGTGCGGACGACCGCCGTCGTGCCGTCGTACTCCTCGAGCTCCTCGCTGACGATCAGGCCGCGCTCGCGGAAGTCGCGCGTCATCGGCGTGCGCGGGTACGGCGTCGGGTGCTGGATGTACGGCCAGTCCACGTACTGCCGCGCGAACGCGAGGTTGGTCTCGATCGCGTCCGGCGTGTCGTCCGGGTTGCCGACGATCAGGCCGCCCACGACGAACATGCCGTGACGATGCAGGTGGCCGATCGCCTCGATGGATGCGTTCCCGATGGTCCGGCCGCCCTCGCGCCGCGCGTTCTTGGCGCGTGCCTTCAGAAACACGAGGTCGTCCGAGAGGACGTTCTCGATGCCGAGGAACACATAGCGGAACCCCGCCTGCCGCATCAGCGGCGCGAGCGTCTCGCCGTGTTCCGCGATCGCCGACGTCATGCCCTGCACCACGTAGTCGAGGTCGGACAACCCGGCATCGATGATCGCCCGGCACAGCGCCTCGAAGCGGCGGACGTCGAGCGTGATGTTGTCGTCGACGATGAAGATCGTCCGGGCGCCGTGCGCCCTCGCGTCGGTGATGTCGGCGAGCACGCGCGAGAAGTCGAATGTGTGGAAGTTCCGGCCGCGCATCTCGATGATCGAGCAGAAGCTGCAGTCGTACGTGCAGCCGCGTGAGGTCTCGATCACGTCCACCTGTCGGCCGAGCAGCGTGTAGCCCTCGAGCACGCGCGCGGATCGCTTCGGCAGGTTGATGTCTCCGTTCTTCAGTGACGCCACCGGGCGATCGCCGTTGGCGACCATCCCGCCGTCGCGGCGCCAAGTCAGCCCCGGGATGTGGCTGAAGTCGCGACACTCCTCCATCGCGCGCAGCAGTTCACGAAACGGATGCTCCCCTTCCCCGCGGACGACGACATCCACTGCGGTGCGGGAATCCGCGTAGGCCTCGGGCGCCAGGCTCGGATCGTAGCCGCCCACCACGATCGTCGTTTCTGGGCGCAATCGCTTGATGTGGCCGATGAGGCGCAGCGCTGTGCGGCGCTGGAAGGTCATCACCGACAGGCCGACGACGTCGGGCCGGTAGCGATCGAGCAGCGCCTCGACCGCCGGCAGGACGCGATCCTGCACGAGAATCAGGTCGGCGACGGCGACGCTGTGATGGGGATCGACGTTTCCCGCAAGCGACGTGAGCGCGCCGTTCGGCATGCGCACGGCCACCGGCGCCATGTGCTCGAACGAATCGGGCATCGACAGCAGCAGAACCTGCATCGGAGCCTTTCGCGGGGAAGCGGTGCGAACGAGTGTATCAGGCGGCGACCCGTCGTGCGGCGAGTCTCTTTTTTGCCGACTTCGCCAACGGCGCAGCCCCGGGATGGGCTAGAATTCAGCCACTCCTCATGCCTATCCTTCGACTGGTCCCTTCTCAGAACAGCTCATCCCTGGCGTCGTCTACAGGGCGTTGGTCGTGAACCGGTCTGCGCTGATAGTCGCCCTGCTGGCCCTGGCGACGGTCTCCGGCTCGGCGACCCCCGGCAATCCACCGGCGCCGGCGAAGGCCACGTCCGTCCGGCACCCCGAGGAAGGCCGCCCGTTCATCCGCGCATACCAGCCCCTCGAGATTGGCGGCGGCTCACAGACGTGGGCGATCCTCCAGGACCGCCGCGGGGTGATGTACTTCGGCACCAATGGGGCCATTCTGGTCTTCGACGGCGCCAGCTGGCGCCGAATCGTCATCGCGGCCTCCGGCGGCAACTCGATCCGCGGTCTGGTCGAGGACAGCGACGGACGCATCTGGGTCGCGTCGCTCTCCACGTTCGGCTATCTGTTGCCCAACGAGGCCGGAGACCTCAAGTACGTCGCCGTCTCGGACAGGCTGCCGAAAGGCACTCCCGAGTTCGCGGATGTGTGGCGCATGTTCGTGACGCCGGAGGGGATGTTCTTCCAGGCGATCAACGAAATCTTTCTGCTGTCACACGACACGTTCACGGTCATTCCGGCGAAGTCCCGCTTTGGCCGTGCGCAGCAAGCCAACGGGCGCATCTACGTCGGCACGCCAGAGGATGGGCTCAACATCCTCGAGGGCACCACGCTCAAGCCACTGCCTGGCACGGCGCGCATCGGCGGGGAGGCCTTCCCGGTCGTCCTGCCGTACGACGACCATCGCCTGCTGGTCGGCACCCGCCGCGACGGGATCTTCCTGTACGACGGTGCGGCGCTGACGCCGTTTGCGACCGATGTGGATCCCGTCTTCAAAACCACGCAGATCTATCGGGGCCTCGTGCTGCCGGGACCGTCGATCGCGATCGAGACCACCAGCGCCGGCCTCATCATCCTGGACACGGCCGGCCACCTCCTCATGAAGGTGGACCGGTCGAACGGGCTGCCTTCCGACACGGTCTACTACGCGATGCGTGACCGTGAAGGGGCGCTGTGGCTTGGCCAGGATGCCGGCGTCGCGCGGGTGGAGATTCCCTCGCCGATTACGTATTTCAACCAGTCCGACGGGCTCAGCGGCGGAGTCCAGACCGCCTCCCGGATCGACGGCCGGCTCCTCGTCGGCCTGCAATCGGGGGCCGCGTATCTCGCCCCCGGATCGCCCGACGGAAGGACGGCACCCCACTTCGAGAACATTCTCGGCACGGGGACTCAGTGCTGGGCGTTCGCGAAGATGGTGGACCCCGCGCAGAAGAGCCGGAGCGCCGTTCTGCTCGCGTGCGGCGACGGGCTCAACGAGGTCGTCGGCAACTCCGTCCGTCCGATCAAGGCGCCGGCCGACTTGAGTTTCCGCCCTAACGTCCTCCTGGTCTCGAAGCACGATCCGTCGCGGCTGTGGACGGGGCTGTTCGACGGACTCGCGTCGTTCCGCTGGGTCGGCGGCAAGTGGATCGACGAGGGCCGGGTGGAAGGGGCTGGATACGAGGCTCGCTCTCTCTTCGAGGAGGCCAACGGCACGCTGTGGATGGGCACGTCGAACGAGGGCGCCCTGCGGCTCACGCTCGGCGAGACGCCTCAGGTCGGGGAGCGACCGGCGATACGCGTTGATCACTTTACGGAGAAGGACGGCCTTCCCAAGGGCTCCGTTACCGTCACCGATGTCGGCGGGGCGCCGATCTTTACCGGAGGCATCGAGGACCCCCACGCGATGCACTTCGACGCGTCGGCAGGCCGATTCCTCCGGGACGCCGCGTTCGATGGCGTCGTAGGCGTCAACACGAACGTCAACGGTGGCTTCCTGGTCGCCGACCCGCAAGGACGCCTGTTCGTCAATCTGGGCCGCGAGACGGCTGTCATGCAACAGCGCCCGGACCACACCTGGTCGGCGGACAAGACGACGTTCGCGCGATTCGGATCGACGCCGGTCAGCGGTCTCTTCCTCGACGGCGACATCGTGTGGCTCCAGTTCGCTGATGGCCGGCTGGTGCGATACGACACCGCGCAGAAGCCAGAGACGCCGCCTGCCGCGACGGTGCTCATCCGTCGGGTTGCCGGAAGCCGCGGAAAGTCATGGTATTCGGGCGACGCCGCCGCGCCGAGCGGAGTGCGCTTCAAATCCGACGAGAACGCGCTTCGCTTCGAGTTCGCGCTGCCGTCGTACCTCGACGAATCTGCCACCGAGTATCAATCCCGCCTCGACGGGTTCGACACCGACTGGTCGGCGTGGACGCACGAGCCCCAGCGGGAGTACACCAATCTCTCGAACGGCGCATACAACTTCCGAGTCCACGCGCGCGGCATCAGCGGAATCGTCAGCGCCGAGTCGGCCTACGGGTTCTCGATACTCCCGCCGTGGTACCGGACGTGGTGGGCCTACGCCGGCTACGTCGCGCTTTTCGGGCTCGTGATCGCCGGGGCGGCGCGCGTCACCCGGATGCGCGTCGTCGCCCGTGAACGCCAGCGCTCGCAGTTCGCCGAGGCGAAGCTGCGCGCCGAAGCCGCCGAGTCGCTGGCGAAGACCGAGAGCGAGGGCAAGAAGAACGTCGAGCTGCTGAGCGAGATGGGCCGTGAGATCACGGCGTCGCTGGACTTCGAGACGATCTTCGGGAAACTCTACGACCGGGTGAACGAGCTCGCGGATGCCGACGTGTTCGGCGTGGGTCTCTACCACCCGGACCGCCACGAGATCGAGTACCGCCTGGCCATCGAGAAGGGCAAGCGGTACGCGCCCTACACCCGCGACACGACCAACCCGGACCAGCTGCCGGTCTGGTGTATCGAGCATCGTGAGCCGGTCTTCATCAACGACATCGCCGCTGAGGCGACCCGCTACATCAGCAGCTACCACGAGACGAGCCAGCGCCTCGAGGACGGCTCGATGTCGCAGCCGCCGCAGTCGATCATCTACCTGCCGCTCGTCTCGAAGGACCGGGCACTCGGGATCATCACGATCCAGAGCCTCCGGAAGCACGCGTATACCGAGCACCACCTCAACGTCATGCAGAGCCTGGCGTCGTACACGGCCATTGCGCTGGACAACGCCGACGCCTACCGTCAGCTCAACGAGCACGAGCACGAGATCCGGCGTCTGTTCGAGGAGGCTGAGAAGGCGCGATCGATCGCGGAAGAGGCCGACGCCGCCAAGAGCGCCTTCCTGTCGACGGTGAGCCACGAGCTGCGCACGCCGCTCACATCGGTGCTCGGCTTCGCGAAGATCATCCGCAAGCGGCTCGAGGATCGCATCTTCCCGCTCGTCGACAAGTCCGACACGAAGGTCAGTCAGGCCGTCAAGCAGGTCGAAGACAACCTCCGGGTCGTCGTCAGCGAGGGCGAGCGCCTCACCAAGCTGATCGACGACGTGCTGGACCTCGCGAAGATCGAGGCCGGCAAACTCGAGTGGCACATGGAAAGCGTCGACGTTGCGGACATCATCGACCGCGCGACGGCCGCCACATCCTCCCTCTTTGATCAGAAGGGCCTGCACCTCGAGAAGCATGTCGCGTCAGACCTGCCGTCGGTGACCGGCGACCGCGATCGGCTGATTCAGGTCGTCATCAACCTGATCTCCAACGCGGTGAAGTTCACGAACACCGGCAGCGTCACCTGCAAGGCCGAGCGGCGAGGGGGCGAGCTGGTGGTCAGTGTGATCGACACGGGCCTCGGCATTTCGCCCGCCGATCAGCCGAAGGTCTTCGAGCGGTTCAAGCAGGTCGGCGACACGCTCACCGACAAGCCGAAAGGGACGGGCCTCGGCCTGCCGATCTGCAAGGAGATCGTCGAACACCACGGCGGACGCATCTGGGTCCACAGCGCGCTGGGTGCCGGCAGTACGTTCTCGTTCTCGATGCCGGTCACCGTCGAGCAGGGAGCGTTGCCGCTGCAAGAGCGCTCGGGGCCGGTCGAGCTCGCCGCGCTGATCCGCCAGTTGCGCGATCAGGTCATCGTCACGACGCCCCGAACGACCGAGCGCCAGCCCCGCATCCTCGTCGTGGACGACGAAGCGAACATCCGGGAGTTGTTGCACCAGGAGTTCAGCGAGGCCGGCTACGCCGTGACGATGGCGTCGAACGGGCGGGAGGCGATCGCGGCCGTCCGCCGCGAGCGTCCAGATCTCGTCGTCCTCGACGTGATGATGCCTGAGATGAACGGCTTCGACGTCGCCGCGGTGCTCAAGAACGACCCGGCGACGCTCGACATCCCGATCGTCGTGCTTTCGATCGTCCAGGACCGCGAGCGCGGCTTCCGGCTGGGTGTGGACCGCTATCTGACCAAGCCGATCGACACGGACCTGCTCTTCAAGGAAGTCGGCCTTCTCATCGAGCAGAAGAAATCCCACAAGCGCGTGATGGTGGTCGACGAAGACGCGTCGACCGTTCGCACGCTCACCGACGTCCTGACGACCCGTGGCTACAGCGTCATCGAGGCGCGCAGCGACGACCTGTTGGAGCGGGCCGTGGCCAGCCAGCCCGACATCATCCTTCTGAATTCGGTCTCCTCCGCCCGCTCGAGTGCCGTGCAGATGCTGCGGTTCGAGAAGGGCATGGAGAACGTCCTCTTCCTGGTCTACCAATAGGGAGTTTCAGTGCCGACGCCGACGATCCTCATCGTGGACGACGAACCTCATCTTCGTACGCTCATTCACCAGACGCTCGAGGAGCTCGAGGACGAGGGCGTCGAGTTGTTGACGGCCTCTAACGGCGAGGAGGCGCTGGCGACGATCGAGGCGGTGAAGCCGAACCTCGTGTTCCTCGACGTGATGATGCCGAAGCTGAGCGGCTTCGACGTCTGCCAGCGCACCAAGCAGGAACTGGGGCTCACCGGAATCTACATCGTGCTGCTCACCGCGAAGGGTCAGGAGTTCGATCGGCAGCGCGGCCAGGAGGTCGGCGCAGATCTCTACATGACCAAGCCGTTCGATCCAGACGCCCTCCTCGAGAAGGCGCGCGAGGTCTTGGGACGCTGACGTGACGACTCCCGTGCCCTTGCGGCGGCTCCTGCAGCGCCAGGAAGGCGCCGACGCGTTGCTGACGGCGGTGTCCGATGCGCTCGCCGGGCCCGTCGCCGTGGAGGACGCAGACGGGCGCATCGTCCACGGTCCTGCGGCCGACGGCGCCGCTCGCGTGCCGGTGACGGTCGAAGACCAGGTGCTTGGCTGGGTCCGAGGGTCCGAGCGTGATGCGAGGGCTCTGGTGGCGCTGGTGGCCCATCTGGCGTCTCGTGACGTCGAACAGAAAGCGCTCGGCGCCGAAGTCCTGCACCTGTATCGCGAGATCAATCTGATCTACAGCTTCTCGGAGAAGCTGGCGGCGCTGCTGGATATGGACCGCGTCGCACAGCTCACGCTGCAGCAGGCGCGTCACCTCATCGTGGTCACCGACGGGATCGTGCTGCTGCTCGACGAGGAAACCGGAGACCTGAAGACCATCGCGGGATTCGGCGACGAGCTGCCCGCGATGCGTGGTTTCCGCTGTGGCGAGGGCATCACCGGCGCGGTCGCCGCGAACGGGATCGGCGAGGTCGTCAACGACGTCGACCGCGACTCGAGGCGCACGGTCAGTCACACCGCAATCAAGGCCCTGATCTGCGCACCGCTGAAAGTCGGCGAGAGGACGATCGGCGTCATCGCGCTCGGCAGCACGATGCCGATGCAGTACACGGCGGCCGAGCTCAAGCTGGTGAACACCCTCGGCCTGCAGGCGGCAACCGCTATCGAAAACGCACGGCTCTTCGAGCGCACGGTGCAGGCCGCCCTGGAACGCGAACGCCTGCTGGCGCTGCATCAGGCGGCGGAGCTCGCGAGGGCGAAGCTCGAATCGGAACTGACGCTGGCGTCGCAAATCCAGCAGAACCTCTTCCCTTCCGAGCTGCCGACCGTGAACGGTTACGAGCTCGAGGCACGGAACCGCCCCGCACGCCGCTGCGGCGGAGACTACTACGACGCGCTGCCAACCTGGTCGGCCGACCGCGAGCCTCGCCTGCTCGTCTGCGTCGCCGACGTGTCGGGCAAGGGGCTGCCGGCCGCGCTCGTCATGAGCAACATGCAGGCGACGCTGCGCGCGCTGCTCGGGCGCATCCCCGGCCTTCCGCAGCTGGCTGGACACGCCAGCGAGCTTCTCTTCGCGGCCACGTCTTCGGAGAAGTACGTCACGGCGGCGCTCGCGGAGGTCGTGCCCGATACGGGCGCCCTCAGGTTCGTCGGCGCCGGCCATCTCGACAATGCGATCGTCCGTGGCAACGGCGAGATCAGCTTGCTCTCCTCGACAGGCGCGCCGCTCGGGCTGATGTCTCCGGGCCTGCCGTTCACCGAAACCAGGGACGTGCTGAACCCTGGCGACACGCTCGTGCTCTATTCGGACGGCTTGACCGACGCGCAAGATGCCGACGGCGAAGAGTTCGGCGAGACGCGTCTGCACGATCTGCTGCGATCCCTGGCGGGTCAGAGCGCGAGCACGTTCGTGAGCAAAGTGCTCGAGGCGGTCGAGGCGTTCGTGGACCGCACACCGCAATTCGACGACATGACGATCCTGGTCCTTCGGCGTCTCTGATCCGTCTTCAATTCAGCGTCCGGGCTTCCAGTACGACGCATCGGTTCAGCTTGAACCTCTGGTGTAGATCTTCGGACGCAGTGTCTCTTCCGCGCGGTGGTCGCGATCCGTATGCTGTGCCGGACGTTCCTCACCGCCGGCGCTGACTTTGACGCCTAGTAGTGCAAGCGGTAGCGGACGCCGATCAGCTCTTGATTGCGGGACTGTCAAGGAAGGCCGGGCATCCAGGGACGCCCGGCCTCGTCAACTCGCTACTTCGTGGCGTGAGTGCGCGGATCGTCGTTCGGGTTCACGTACTTGAACTCCACCGGACCGACGCCGTAGAGCACGATTGTCGTCGGCGCCGTCGTGTACGCGAAGTGGTTCATGTTGGCGGCCGCCAGTGCGAACCCGCCGACGCCGATCGTCTTCCCCGCTCCCGCCGCCCGCGACAGCTTGTCGCCCATCCCCAGCGTCAGCGCGCCGGACGTCACGACGACGTTCTCGTCGGTCGGGTGCGAGTGGGCGGGAATGTCGTAGTGCGCCGGGAACTTCAGCCTGACGGCGTAGGGCGCCGGCTTGCTCGGGTCACCCGAGAGGACGGCAATCTGCGCGCCCGGCGGCAGCATGGGCGGCGCCGGACCCCACTTGGCCTCGGCGACCGCGGCGACAACGGCCGTGGAGCTCTGGGCGTGGCCAACGGCGACGGACCCTCCGAACAGGATGGCGGCGGCAGTGATGGCCGATGCGGTCTTCTTCATGATCCTCCCCTGTGCGGCTGAGATGTCAGCCGCTCGTGACACTCTATCGACCGGCCGCTCCGGCCGCGTCCCACGGGAAGGTCATTTCGAGGAGAGACTCCAAAATGGCCCGAACGGGCCAGTCAGCCGAGCAGGCCGCGACGGGCGGCCTGAGCCACCGCGGCGGCCCGGGACGACACGCTCAGCTTGTTGAGGATGTTGGCGACGTGCCGATGGATCGTGTGCTCGCTGAGGAACAGCTGGTCGGCGATGGTCTGGTTGTTCAGGCCGGCCGCGACGAGCTTCAGCACTTCGGTCTCCCGCGTGGTCAACGGCGAGTCGGGGGCCGGGGCCTGCGAGCGTAACGAATCGAGCAGCGTCTTGGCTCGGACGATCTCGATCTCGGCCTTCAATTCGCCGAGCAGATCCATCGCGCGCTGCGCCTCCTCACGAGCGATGTCCACCCGTCCTCGGGCGGCCAGCGTTCGCGCGAGCTCGATTCGGGCACGAGACAGCTCGAACGGCGCGCCGCTCTGCAGATAGAGATCGACGGCGTCTTCGAAGTGGCGCTGCGCGGCGTCCAGATCGCCGAGGCCGACGGCGACGTATCCCCCCGCGACGCTCGCCGAGGCCTTGTGGGGCAGCGTCTCCACGAGAGTGGCGATGTTGGTGAGCTCAGTGAGCGCGGTGCGCGCGCCGTCCATGTCTCGCGTGCGCACGAGCGCCCGCACCAGCAGTTCAAGCCCGGCGGCCCGCTCCGTACGGTTATGCGGATTGACGCGACGCATGTAGCGGGCGGCGAGCTCGGCGGCCGCCTGGGGGTCGTCGCGGTCCAGAGCGATTTCCGCGCGCCCGATCAATGCCAGGCTGTGCGGCTCCGATTGCTCAAACATCTCCGCCGCTTCAACCAGGCGCCCCTGACGGCGACGCAGCTCGGCGAGGCGCACGAGGCCGTCGGCCGTCATCGCCGGACGGCTTGCCGCGAGCTCGTCGGTGGCCGCGGTCAACTCCTGCTCCGCCTCTATCCAGGTGCCGCGCCACATGCAAATCGACGCGTACTGGGTCCGGCACACGGCAAACAGCGGCTTAAGGCCCCAGCGCGCGCAAAAGGCTTTCAGCCGTGTGCACCACTGCATCGCCCGGTCGTAATCGCGCACGCGATCGCACGCAGCGATGAGATAGCAGCACGCCAGTCCGATCGCGATGAGGTCGTGGAGCTCGCCGGCTACGACGGCGGCGTTGACCTCGTCCAGCGTGCGCATGCCCTCCGCGACCGCGCCGGAGGTGACGAGGGCCAGCCCTTGCACGGACCGGCCGAGCATCTCGAGGTCGATGCTCCCGATGGCCTGCGCCACCGCAATGCCCGCAGCCGCGTGACGGAACGCCTCGTCGGGATCGCCATGCTCGAAGAGTGCGAGTGCGCCCTCTCGGAGCTCGAGCCACGCAAGCTCCGGAACCTGGCCTTGGCCTTCGAGGAGACGCCGCGCGCGCTGCAACCATCCGTTGGCGACGGCGTTCTCTCCTCGAAACGCCCAGTAGTCCCATCCCATCCACACGGCGACGCGTGCCGCGCCGATGGCGTCGTTGCGTTCGCGATACAGGCGATAGGCTCGCTCGCGGACGTCGAACACGAGATCGGCGAGGTCGAGCCACCAGGCGGCGACGCCCAGTCCCTCGAGCGCCTCCGGCGACTCCTGCTCCGTAACCGAGCGTTCGAACGCTTCGCGCGCGTCCGTCCACGCGCCACGTTCGAGGGCGTCCCGTCCAATCTGCAAGTCCGCTGCGGCTGTGGACATCGGTCCCGCCGATCATACGACGCGCGGCGACCGGCCCGCGATCCGCCGACGTCGACGTCTGCGGCTATACTCGGCGCACGAGCCAACTTGACATGACCGTGACCTCACTCACCCAATTGTCCACCCTCGTCATCGCCGTGACGTGCGCTGGCCCACCCGTGCCTCAGGATCTGCCGCCGCCCGCGGTCGTCGATCTCGGGCATCCTCTCTCGGACAGCGATCCCACGTGGTCCGGACGTCCTGTGTTCAAGCACACGACCAGCACCGAGAACGGCATCTTCATCGGGTCGTTCGAGACCGACGAGCACTTCGGCACGCACGTGGACGCCCCCGCGCATTTCGTTCCCGGCGGGTGGACCGTCGATCAGATTCCGGTGCTTCGATTCGTGCGGCCGGCGGTGCGGATCGATCTCCGCGCGCAGGTGTTGAAGAACGAGGACTACCGGATGACGCGCGAGGACGTCGTGACGTTCGAGCGGAAGAACGGCGCGATCGCGCCCGGGACCATCGTGCTGATCATGACCGGCTGGGACCTGCGCTGGAGCGACCCCGCACGCTACCGCAACGAGCACGACGGGACGCTGCACTTCCCTGGCCTGTCTGTCGAGGCCGCCCAGTTGCTCGTCCAGCGCGACATCGCGGCCATTGGCATCGATACGCCGAGCGTGGACTACGGGCCGTCGACCGCGTACGAAGTCCATCACACGACGCTGCCGCGCGACATCTACAACATCGAAAACGTCGCCAACCTCGCGGCCGTGCCAACGCGCGGCTTTACGGTTGTCGTCGCGCCGGTGAACGTCAAAGGCGGCAGCGGAGCGCCCGCGCGGGTGTTCGCGGTGGCTCGTCCCTGACGGCCCCTGGCTACTGCACCCGGAGGGCGATGATCGGGTCAATCTTGCTCGCCCGCCGCGCGGGCAGGTAGACCGCGATAACCGACACCGCGAGGAGCACTGCGGCCAATCCGGCGTACAGCCAGGGCTCATGCCCCTCCACACCGTATAGCAGCCCCCGCAGAAAGCGCGCGGCCCACCAGGCGGCTGCCAGCCCTATGGCGACGCCGAGGACGGCGAGCCGCACCCCGTCGCCGACGACGAGGCGGAGCACGGAGCCAGGAGCGGCGCCGAGTGCCATACGAAGCCCAATTTCCTCTGTACGCTCGCTGACGACGAGCGAGAGCACGCCGTAAACGCCGAGGCACGCGAGGATCAGCGCGAGCGCCGCAAACGCGCCGAGCAGCCGCATCTGCGTGCGTCGCTGGACGACTTCCTTGTCGACGACGGCGTCCATCGTGTCGACGTCCGAGACAGGCTGACTCGGATCGACGGACCAGATCGCTTCGCGAATGGCGCCGGTCAATGCCAGCGGATCGCCGTCGGCCCGCACGACGAGGTCGCGCGGCCACATCCAGTTGCCCTCGGACTGATCGAGCGGGAAGTACATCTCGGGCCGCGCCGGCTGATCCACGCCCATCGACCTCACGTCCCTCACGACGCCGACGATCGTGCGCCACCGCGCGTCGTCCTTCGGACCGCCGAGTTTCAGCCGACGTCCCACGGCACGACCCGATGGCCAGTACTGCGTCGCCATGACCTGGTTGATGATCACGACTGGCGGGGCGGTCACCGCGTCACGAGCGTCGAACGTCCGTCCGGCGACGAGCGTCATGCCCATCGTCTCCATGAAGCCGGGGGTCACGACGCGATCGTTCGCGTCGTAGGCCAGCGTGGGATCCGGACGCTCTGTCCCCTCGGGATAGAAGCCCATCGAGCCGCCCTTCCAGACAAGCGGCAGGGCGCTGGTGTAGGCGGCGGCCTTGACGCCCGGAACGGCACGCACCCTGTCGAGCACGCGCTCCGCAAAGCTCACGCGGCGCGCGAACGCGTCGTAGGCGCCAGGCGGCAGCGGCGTGCGAAGCGTCAGCAGCTGATCGGCCCGAAAGCCGAGATTCACGCGTTGCAGCGCTGCGAAGCTTTCGATCATCAGAGCCGCGCCGACGACAAGCACCATCGCGCCGGCAATCTCCGTGACGACGAGTGCGCTGCGCAGCGGGTGTTGGGCGCCGCGGCTTGCGGCCGTCGCCTGCTTCAGCGCCGAGACGAGGTCCGTGCGGGTCACCTGTCGTGCCGGCACAAGCCCGACGATAATGCCGGTCGCGACGGCAACGAGGATCGCGAAGCCCATCACGCGCCAGTCGACGCGAAGCACGCTGACGTCGCGGAGACTGTCGGGCACCAGGGTGCCGAGGACTCCGAAGCTGGCCCACGCCACGACGAGGCCGGCGAGCGCCCCGAGCCCAGCGAGCACCAGGTTCTCGACCACCATCTGCCGAACGATGCGCCCGCCTCCTGCCCCGAGCGCCGCGCGGACCGCCATCTCGCGCGAGCGTCCAGTCGCGCGTGCCAGCAGCAGGTTCGCCAGATTGGCCGCAGTAATGACGAGGACGAGGCCCACGGCCGCGAGCAGGACGACGAGCGCCGTGCCGAGATCGCCGACGTAGTCGTCGAGAAGCGAGACGGCATACATGCCGACGTGGGTGTTCGTCTGGGGAGCGTCGTGCGCGAGCCGGTTCGCCAGCGCGCGCAACTCGGCGTTCAGCTCGGCGAGCGTGCGTCCGTCGGCAAGGCGGCCGACGACCCAGAGGTAGTGACTGCCTCTGTTGGTGAGGTCCTCGCCGGCAAATCCGACCGGCACCCAGATTTCAACGTCGCGAAACGGGTACGAAAAGCGCGCCGGCATCACGCCGACGATCGAGAACTGCCGGCCGTTCAGCAGAACGCTTCGGCCGAGGACGTTCCGGTCTCCGCCGAACCGACGAATCCACAGCCCGTGGCCGATCACTGCGACCCGGGCGGGTGCGCCCGACGCGTCTTCCCTGGCGGTGAACGCGCGGCCGAGTGCCGGCGACACGCCCATGACTTCGAAGAAGTTCGCTGTGGCGCCGGCCGCCCCTACCTTCTCCGGCCGGGCGTCGCCCGTCAAGTTGTAGTCGCGGATGTCGAGGGCTGCGGCGCCGCTGATCGAGCTGAGGTGCGTCCAGTCGGCGTAGTTGCCCGGCGCAGGCGTGTTCTTCGGAAAACCAAAGGAGGAGCCATCCTCCCAGAGCGCCACGAGCCGGGCGGGATCGCGGAATGGCAGCGGCCGCAGCAGCACCGCGTCTACGACGCTGAAGATGGCGGTCGTCGCGCCGATGCCGAGCGCGAGCGCGATGATGGCGACGACGCTGAAGCCGGGGCTTCTGGCCAGCAGGCGCGCGGCGTAGTGGACGTCCTGCAGGACCGTCTCGATGCCACGCAGGCCCCACGCGTCGCGGCTTCGTTCCACGTGCCTGGTCGGATGTCCGAAGCGCGCGTGCGCTTCTCGACGTGCGTCGTCTGGCGTGCGCCCCTGCTCCTCGAGGCGCCGCGCGCGCAGCTCTACGTGGAGGCGCATCTCCTCTTCCAGCTCGCCTTCGAAACGATCGCGGGTCACGAGGGCGCGCAGACGGCGCCACAGTCGATCGAGAGGCATCGAGTTCCTCAGGCGGGCTGGATGACCCGCTGGATGGCCAGGCTCACGCGCCGGTAACCGCTCAACTCGCGTTCAAGTTGCCGACGTCCTGCTGCGGTGATCTGGTAATAGCGCGCGCGGCGGTTTTCGGGCGTCCGTCCCCAGTCACCGGCGATCCATCCCTCGAGGAGCAGCCGCTGCAGGGCGGGATAGAGCGAGCCTTCTTCGACGCGCAGCACGTCCTCGGACAGCTGCTCGATGCGCTCGGCGATCGCGAAGCCGTGGAGCGTCTTGGCGCGGGCGAGCGTCGTGAGGATCAACATGTCCAGCGTGCCCGGAGGGATCGGTGACGTCATGTTCATGACATAGACAGTCTATGTGACGAGACCTTGCGACGGGAAGTTCCGCTCCATGCCACTGGATCGCGCTCCGACATTCCGTGCATGTGGGTACTCAGCCGTAGTCCGCTCCTCGGCTGGTGCGGTGCATTCTTGCCAATTCGCTCCGCGGCATGTCTCTTGCGGACGAATACGAGCGAACGCCAGCACAACCACAACCCGGAGGTTTCATGTTCAAGAGAATTGCTGTTTGCGCGCTCGTCGTCCTCGGCAGCCGTGCGCCTGCCTACGCACAAACGCCACACGTCGAGGTGAGCGGTTTTGCCGGTTGGACGTTCTCGGACGGCGTGAGCGCCGACACCGCCGTCGTCGCCGGCGACGGCAACATCTACGACCGTGTCGATCCCAAGGACTCGGCCTCCTACGGCTTCAGCGTCGGCGCCCTGGTTGGCCCGCACAACGAAGTGGGGTTCATGTTCGGCCAGCAGATGTCCAAGCTTGTCCTCGGCGGAACGAACGACCGCGAACTGGGCGACATGACGATATCGACGTATCACGGGTACTTCGGGTACAACTTCGGCGAGGCGGACGCGCACGTACGTCCGTTTGTGTTCGGCGGCCTTGGCGCGACCAGCACGGGCGACGTCAACGCCACGGTGCTCGGCCAGGCGCATAGCATCTCCGGCTCCACGAAGTTCTCGACGACGTGGGGAGGCGGCGTGAAGTTCTTTCCGAACCCGAGGTTCGCCGTGCGCGCGGCGGTGCGATGGACTCCGACCTACGTGAAGAGCGACGCGGCCGGGTATTGGTGTGATCCCTACTGGGGCTGCTATCTCGCGAGCAGCGCGCAGTACGCCAACCAGTTCGAGATGTCGGGCGGCGTGAGCGTGAGGTTCTAGCAAGGTCACCACGCCGTCTCTCTCGTGACGACGCGCGGTCAGGACGGCGGGCCGAGGCCCCGCCCTACACCAGGCCGCGTGTCGTCGCCGACACTACGCAGTTTCGTCGGCTTCGCTCTGCCGGCGCCGCTCCAGCACCACCCATGTCGTCGTGTCCCAGGCGTTGTGGATCCCAATGAAGAGCAGCAGCAGTGCTGCGCCGCCAACGTCGAACAGGGCGCGCGCGGGATGCGGTTGCAGCATGAAGCTGCCGCTGGCGAGCCCGGCGTATGCCACAAACGGCAGCATGATGTGCCAGACCCAGTCTTCGAGCACCATCTTGTAGCCCGTCTGCCTCTGCGTTCGTATGAGGACCAGCACCTCGTACGCGAGCCCGAAGGCGCCGCTGAGGCCAATTGCAATCGCCGGCAGCGCAAGGCTGGGCCACGGCGCGCTGATGATGGTCGCAATCAGCAGGACCGCGACAAAGTGGAGCACGGTCGGCGTGCCGAACGCCGCAAGCTCGTGCCCGGTGCTCCGCATCCTGGATTCAGCGATCAACGTGATGACGACGAACTGCAACCCGATGAGCGCGCCGGCCGACGAGCCGACGATCACATAGAAGCTCTCCCACGCCTTCAGCACTGTCGCCGTTTCGGGCATCGCTGGCTCCTCTTCTGAGACTGGTGGCCAGAGTCTAGCAGCGGTCGCTGATTTGCTGGGGCTGCTCACAGGCGGCAGCTCGGCGGCCCCGAGGCGAGTACACTCACACAGAGGCCTGCCGCGTGCCCGGTGGCCGCGCACGCCGTGCTGACTCCCACCACCAAACGACTCCTGCCGTGGCTCGTCGCCGTGGCGTTCTTCATGGAGTCGCTCGACACCACCATTCTGAACACCGCGGTGCCGACGATCGCGGCGGCGCTCGGCGTGGCGCCGCTCAGCATGAAGGCGGTCCTGTCGAGTTACACCCTCAGCCTGGCGGTGTTCATCCCAATCAGCGGCTGGATGGCGGACCGCTTCGGCACACGTCGCGTCTTCTCGTCGGCGATTGGGCTCTTCACGCTCGGCTCGCTGCTGTGCGGACTGTCGACGAACATCCACGTGCTCGTCGCCTGCCGAATCCTCCAGGGTCTGGGCGGCGCCATGATGCTGCCCGTCGGGCGCCTGACGATGGTGCGCACGTTCGCGAAGTCGGAGCTGATTCGCGCCATGGCGTTCGTCGCCATCCCGGGGCTGATCGGCCCCATGCTCGGCCCCGTCGCCGGCGGCTTCATCGTCGGGTACTTCCACTGGCGGGTGATCTTCTTCGTGAACCTGCCGATCGGACTGGCCGGTCTTTACATGGTCTACCGGCACCTGCCGGATTATCGTGAGGAGTTCTCGCCGCCGCTCGACACGCTTGGCCTGGTTCTGTTCGGTGCAGGCGTCGCCCTGCTGTCGTACGTGCTCGAGGTCTTCGGCGAGCACAGCTTGAGCGGACGGACCCTTCTCGCGCTGGTGGCGATTTCTCTGGCCTGCCTGACGCTCTACGGTGTGCGGGCGACGCGAATAGAATGGCCGCTGCTGCGCCTGACGCTGTTCAAGATCCGCACGTTCCGCGCCGCAGTCAGCGGCAGCTACTTCACGCGCATCGGGATCGGCGGAATTCCGTTTCTCTTTCCGCTGTTGTACCAGGTCGGTCTGGGCTACTCCCCCATCCAGTCAGGGCTGCTGATGATGCCGCAGGCGATCGCGGCCATGAGCCTGAAGCTGACGATGCCGATCATCCTGCGGCAATTCGGCTACCGCGCCGTCCTCATCTCGAACACGTTGATTCTCGGCGTGCTGATTTGCCTGTTTGCGACGATCGGCCCGTTCACGCCGGTGCCGCTCATCCTGCTGCAGGTGTTCGTGTATGGCTTCTTCACGTCACTGCAGTACACGAGCATGAACACACTCGCCTACGCGGACATCGATGCGTCGCAGACGAGCAGTGCCAGCACCATCGCGAGCACCATGCAGCAGATGTCGATCAGCTTCGGCGTCGCGGCCGCCTCGCTCGTGACCGCCATTTTCATCCCTGACCGCTTTCACGCCAGTCAGCAGGAGATGATTCACGGCATTCACAAAGCGTTCCTCGTGATGGGCGTGTGGACGATGTTCTCGACGTTCATCTTTCGCGGGCTCCGCCCAGACGACGGCGAAGCCGTCAGCCAGCATGGCGAGTTGGAGGACGCGGAGCCGAAGCTCATGGAACACGCGGGGTGAATGGGGGGCAACGGAGGCCGAGGGAGGCAAGGGGCCAAGAGGGCGTGCGGCTCCTTGCCCTCACAGCCCTCCTCTGCCCTCCTTGCCTTCCTCTGCCCTCCTTGCCTTGTTCTGCCTCTCAGGCCTGCGCTGAGAACTGCTTGAAGAACTCGGCCGCGCGGTGGTCCATCTCTTCGCGCGTCAGGTCCTCCTTCCGCGTGGCGATATTCCACTGATACCCGAACGGGTCGACCAGGCTGCCGCAGCGATCGCCCCAGAACTGATCGGCCATCTGGCCCATCGGGCCGGGCGGCACGTGCGCGCCGGCATCGACGGCGCGCGTGAATAGCGCATCGCAGTCGGGGCCATAGATCCAGAGCGAGATCGGCGAGCCGCCGAGCATCTTCGGGCTCTTGCCCTCCCCCATCACGTCATTGAGCATGAACCGCGAGTTGCCGATCTGCAGCTCGGCGTGCATGATCTTGCCGTCAGGTCCAAGCGCGCGCGATTTCTCCTCTGCGCCGAGCGCCTTCTTGTACCAGTCGATCGCCTTCGCGGCGTCATCGAAGATTAGATGCGGCGTGACGCTGTGGAATCCCTCGGGGATCGGACTCTTCGCCTGTGCCATGTGATGCTCCTTGCTGGAAGAGTCCTTCATTGTGGCGATGGCCGCGCACGACTTCAAGCTGAACCGACGCGTGGGCTGAGCACCTTCGAGGCCGTCATCCGCTCGGCTGCCTCCGGATCGTGCGACGGGAGATAGACGAGCGGCCGCTCCTGCGCGAGGCCCAGAATGCGCGCGTGCGTATCGCGCGTGACCGCTGGATCCGGGCCCACGCCATCCACCTTTCCGGCCAGCAGCAGCGACTCTGTGTAGCTGGTGTCTCCCGCGAGCAGCACCGACGGCTCCCCCACCACGAGCACCGACACGTGATTCGGTGTATGCCCAGGCGTTGGGACCACGACGACGTCGCCGCGACGCGTCAACGGCATCGACGTCGCGAACGGACCGACCGGCCTGGGCTCGAAGCGAATCGGTTCCGGCTCCAGCCATTTCGGCCACCGATGCGGCAAATATCCCAGGACGCGGCCGAACATCCCGTTGGCCTGCGTCAGCTCGCCGGGTGAGATCCAGAGTCGGCCTCCGGTCACGTGCGCGAGGCCGCCAGCGTGGTCGGTATGCAGGTGCGTCACCACCGTCTGGCGCACGTCTCGTGTTCCTATGCCGAGGGCCCGCAGTTGGGGACCCAATTCCTCCTCGGGATGCACCGAGAACCTCGCCGCGCGCCTGTAGAACGGATGCCATCGGGGGTGATAGCCGCGCTCGTGGACGCGCGCGGTCTCGCCGGTGTCGACGAGAATGACGCCTTCGTCGTGCTCGATTGCCCACACGTAGACAGGCAGCCAGTCTGACCACTCGTCGTCCAGAAGGATGTCGGCCATGGCGCCGACGCCGCTGCGGCGCGCGGCCATCTGGCGGGGACGGATCTTCACGAGACCGGTACGGATGGGATGAATTCTCATGATGTCTCCTCATAGGCAGTAGTAAGCGACTGCTAACTCGATGAACCAAAAAAATTACGGCCTGACCATCTTCGTCAAAAGCGCCTCGAGTGTGTCGGCGAGCACGGTGGCCGACTGCTTGAACTCTCCGAAATACCGGAAGCGGGCGAACTGCTGGAGTGTGCCGAGCCACGCGGTCGTCAATAGCTGCAGGTCGATGTCCGCGGTCACCTGGCCTTCCGTCCGTCCGACTTCGAGCAGCCGTCGAACCTCAGCGACGATCGATCGCCGCCGAACGCTGTCGGGCATCTGCGGCCAGAACTGACGGACGCCGTCGAGGACGTACACGATGCTGTCCGCGTCGCGATCGAGCGCCGCCATGTAGTGGTCGATTACAGCGCGCAGCTTCCGTTCGAACGTCGTCTCAGACGCCATCGCGCCAGTGACGACGCCGGCCAGCTCGAGATAGCAGCGTTCGAAGAGGTATCGCGCGAGGTCGTCCTTGCCGCTGAAGTGCTTGAAGAGCGCAGGATTTGTGAAACCGGACGCCTTGGCGATATCGCGCACGCTCGTCTCGCACAGCCCGTCCCGGACGAAGAGCGTCAGCGCGGCCACGAGGATCTTGCGCTTCGCCGGCGGGTCGTCGGCAGCGACGTAGAAGGGCCGGACGGGCGACTGCACGCCAC